>DASRGX010000265.1:0-26759 GCA_035650835.1 Rudaea sp.
CGCGCCGTGCCGTGAGGACGCGCAGGTTCGCGCCGATCTGCGCTACCGCCACGATGCCGTCGGCCTTCACGAGCGCCTGCTGCGCGCGCCGCGGGCTTGCACAGTCGACGAGCAGCACCGTGCCCGGCAGCGCGGCTTCGAGCTCCTGCGGCGTGCCGTCGGCGACGAGACGTCCGTGATCGAGGATGGCGAGCCGATGGCAGCGCTCGGCTTCGTCCATGTAGTGCGTGGACACGAGGATCGTCGTGCCCGCGTCGACGAGCGCGAACAACGAGTCCCAGAACTCGCGGCGCGACTGCGGATCGACGGCGCTCGTCGGCTCGTCGAGCAGCAGGAGCTCCGGCGCATGCAGCACCGATGCGGCGAGCGCGAGCCGCTGCTTCTGCCCGCCCGACAGCGTGCCCGCGAGCTGGCCTTTGAGATCGCCGAGCCAGTAGGTGTCGAGAAGCTCTGCGATGCGCTTCTTCGCGCGGGCGCGATCGAATTCGTGCACCGCGGCGACGAATTCGAGGTTCTCGACCACCGTGAGATCGTCGTACAGCGAGAACTTCTGCGTCATGTAGCCGATGCGCCGCTTGAGCGCCTCGGCCTCGCGCGGAATGCTGTAGCCGAGCACCTCGATGTCGCCGCTCGTCGGCAGGAGCAGGCCGCAAAGCATGCGGATCGTCGTCGATTTGCCGCTGCCGTTCGGACCCAGGAAGCCGTAGACCTGCGCGCGGCCGACCGTGAGGTCGACGCGGTCGACGGCGACCACGTCGCCGAAGCGGCGCGTGAGGCCGCGCGCGACGATCGCCGATTTCGCCTCAGCGCGATTCATGCGCGAGCGCCGTCGCCTGGCACGGAACTCCGGCCGGCAGGCTGCGTGCCTGCTCGCCGTCGAGCACGAGCTCGGCGCGATACGTGAGGCGGCTCGCGTCTTCGCCGCTCAATGCGTAGTACGGCGTGAACGCGGCTTCGCTGCGGATGCGCGCCACCGTGGCCGTGAACGGCGTGGCGACGCCATCCACGCGCACCTCGAAGCGCGCCCCCTGCTGCGTCGCGGCGCGCTGCGCCTCGGGCACGTAGACGCGCGCGTACGGCGCGTCGCCGACCAGGAAACTCGCTACGCTCGCGCCCTGCGGCGGACGATCGCCGAGCTTGAACGGAATGGCGTCGATGCGCCCCGCGCGCGGCGCGCGCACTTCGAGGCGCTCGAGCGTGACGCGAAGCTGGGCGAGATTCGCCTGGGCCTGCGCAAGCGCCGCCTCGGCCTGCTGGAGGTCCTCCACGCGCGTGCCGTGCAGGAGTTCCGCGAGGTTCGCGCGCGCCGCGTTCGCGTCGGCGACGGCCTGGCGCAGCGCCGTTTCGGCGTTGTCGAGATCGGCCTGGCTGTTGAGGCCCTTGCGCCGCACGTCGGCCGCGCGGTCGCGGGCCAGTCGCGCGTTGTTCGCGGTCGTGTCGGCGCGCGCGAGCGCCGCGCGCGAGGCGTCGATCGTCTCGGGTCGCGCGCCGTGCCGCAGCTCGTCGAGCGCGGCGGTGAGGCGTCCGACATCGGCTTGCGCCGCATCGACTTGCGCCTGCGTGCGGCGTGCATCGAGCGCGAGCACGAGCTGGCCGGACTCGACGCGGTCGCCCTCGTTGGCGAGGATTTTCACGATCGGCTCGGAAACCTCGGCCGGAACGGCGATGCGGTCCCACTCGAGCGTGCCGAGCAGCGGCGCCGGCGCTTCGCGACCGCAGCCGCATAGCAGCAGCACCGCGACGTAGACGATTCCACTAGCGTTTCGCATGCGGCTTCTCCAGCACGCTGTCGATGAGGGTGAGGGTATGCTCGATGACGGCTTCGACGTCGGTGCCCGACGCCTCGACCGTCATACGTCGCTGCTGCGCGAATCGCGCCTCGAACTCCGGCGTGCCGCCGAACATCGAGGCGGCGACATCGCGCCACAACGGCGCGGCGGCGAACGGGAACACGACGAGGCTCACGAGCGAGAGCCCGGTCAGCAGCGGGTTGAGATCGTCGCGGATTTCGCCTCGCCGCTGCGCACTCGCGATCAGCATGAGCATCTTCGGCGCGAGCACGAGGCTGAACTGCGCCTGCATGTGACGTCGCAGGCTGCCGCCTTCGCTCAGGACTTCGCGCACCATGAGGCGCGGCATCCAAGGGTTCGCCGCGAGGTTGCGCATGTGCCGTTCGAGGAACCGCAGGAGCGTCGCGCGCGGACTCGGCAGCGGCTTCAGCAGCGGCGCCACCGAAACGGCGACGAACGGCGCGATGCGTTCCTCGAGGACGATCTCGACGAGCTTCTCTTTGCTCGTGAAGTAATAATGCAGAAGCGCCGGCGTTACGCCCGCGCTCTTGGCAATCGCCCGCAGGGTGGTCGCGGCGATGCCGCGCTCGGCGAAGCAGGCGATCGCCGCATCGAGCACGCGCGCGCGCAGATCGGCGTCGTCCGCGGGCGGGCGGCCCGGGCGGCGGGGTTTGCGCTGGCCGGCTGTCTTGACCATGGCGTGCTTTATAATTGAACGGTCAATTAATTACAAGGGCTCGCGGCGGATGTCGCGGGCGAGTCGCCGCGCGGAATTCGACATGGCACCCGCTTACGCCCGCGCGGAATCTCACCCACGCCTCCGTTCCGGCCGATTCTCGCCGAGCCGTGACTCCCGTCGCAGCGCGTGCGACGCGATCGGCGCACCATGCCGCCGTGCGCGCGGACACGGTATGCTTCGCGGGCGCCGTTCGGCGCATCAGGTCGGGAACATCGAGGCAGGCATCACGGTGACAGCGACGGGAATCTGGCCGCCACTGGCGGCGCCGCTGCTCAACGGCATCGCTCTGATGCTGGCGCTCGGGTTCCATCGCAACCGCGCCGTGCTCGTGCTGACGATCCTCACCTTTTCGTCGTTCGCGCTCGCCGGCGTGCTCGTGCCCGAGCAAAGCGACCGCGGCGCCGACGCTGCGCGCATGTTCGCACCCTGGCTCCTGCTCGCCGCGGCGGCCCTGCCCGAACGCAGCCTGCTCGCGCGGCGCAATCTCGTCTTGCTGCTGCTCCTGGCGATCGCCGCATGGCTCACGCTCGCGGCGCCGGCGCACGTATGGCCGGGTCTGCGCGGTGCGCTGCCGCTCGGCGCGCTGCCGTGGAGCGCCGGCACGATCGCGGCGGCGCTCACGTTCACCGCGGCGGCGCTGTGCATCCTGCGCTGGGTGCTCAACGGGGCGCCCATGGAGGCGGGGCTCGGCCTCGTGCTCGCGTTCGCTGGCGTGGCCCTCATGCCCGTCTTGCGCGTCGACGCCGTGCGCACCGCCCTCGCGCTCGCCGGTGCGTGCTCGCTCGGCGCGGTGCTGTACGCCTCGTATCGCATGGCGTTCGTGGATGCGCTCTCGTCGCTGCCGAACCGGCGCGCGCTCGACGAAACGCTGACGCGGCTCACGAGCAACTACGCGCTCGCCATGGTCGATATCGACCATTTCAAGCAGTTCAACGACACGCATGGCCACGATGCCGGCGATGTCGTGCTGCGCGCCGTCGCCCAGCAGTTGCGCCGTACGCGCGGTGCACGCGCGTTCCGCTACGGCGGCGAGGAATTCTGCCTGCTGTTCGCGGGCGCGCGCAGCAAGGGCGCCGCGCAGGCCTGCGAGGAGGCGCGCGCGCGCGTGGAGGCCGCGCGCGTACGCATTCGCTCGGCGCCGAAGCAGCGGCGCGGGCAAGCGGTGAAGCGAGGCGACGCGACCGAGGTCAAGGTGACGGTCAGCATCGGCCTCGCCGAGCGCGACGCGAGCGCTCGCCATGCCGGCGACGTGCTCAAGTCCGCCGACCAGGCGCTCTACAAGGCCAAAGCGAAAGGTCGCAATCGCGTCGTCGCGCGTTGAATCGGGCCTTGTCCGCCGGACGCAACCGCGGCACCATACCGCGCATACCGGATGCGCCGGGGGGAACGCGCAGCATGTCGGAGATCCGTCGATACCGTCTCGAACGCGCCTTGCTTCTGGCGCTCGTCACCGCCGTGTCGGTAAACCCCGCCGCACGCGCGGGGGACGAGGAAGAGGCCGAGCTTCTCTCCGTGCTCCAGCAGGAGACCGACGTCGCCACGAAAACGCGCATGAACAGCGATTTCGTGCCCGGCATCGTCACGATCCTCGAAGGCGACCGCATGCGCGCGCTCGGCGTGCGCACCGTCTGGGACGCGATGGCCTACGTTCCTGGCGTGCAGGCCACGCTCGACGCCACGGGCACGCCGTCGGTCATCGTGCGCGGCATTCCGTTTCCGTTCAATTCGGGCAGCATCCAGATCCTGCTCGATTCGAATCCGATCGCCCGCGAAGCGGCGGGCCTCAACGGCTCGGTGCTGTTCGTGCCGATGTCGCAGGTCGAGCGCATCGAGTTCATCCGCGGCCCGGGTTCGGTGCTGTACGGCGATTTCGCGTTCCAGGGCCTCATCAACATCGTCACGCGCAAGACGGGCGACGAAATCGGCGGCGGCGCCGATTCGCACGGCGCGCGCAACGCGGGGCTGTTGCTCTCGGGCGAGCGCGCCGGTTTCACGGGCTCGGTGAATCTGGCCGCACAGACCAGCGACGACGCGGTGCTGCCGCTCGGCAACTCGGGCGACGAGAACCGCTTCTCGGGCATGGCGAACGTGAAGTACGGCGGCTTGAGCCTCGAGGCCGAGGCCGTGAACCGGCACGTTTACGACACGTACGCCGCGCACGGCCCGGGCGCTGCGCGCGACGAAACGAACTGGACGACGACCGCGCGCTACCACGCGCAATTCGGCGAAGCGCTCGACGCCGAAGCCTACGCGCAGTACCTCTACAACGACATCGAAACCTACTTCAACGGCTTCAAAGGCGGCGAAGTCAACAGCGGGGCCGACGTGCACTGGACGGGCTGGACGCACCAGAACTGGCTCGCCGGCGTCGAATATTCCGACGCCTCGATCGACCGTGCCGATGCGACGCTGCAGCCGCCGCCGGGATCGAACATTCCGCCGTCGCAACTCGTCATCCAGCATCGGCATCGCGACGTCGCCAGCCTGTACGTACAGGACCAGATCGAGCTTTCGCCGACGCTCAGCGCCACGCTCGGCGCGCGCTACGACGACAACAGCGAGATCGGCCAACGCGCCACGCCGCGCGCCGCGCTGGTCTGGCAACCGGCCGAGCACCACATCCTCAAGGCGCAGTATTCCGAAGGCTATCGCGCGCCGACGTTCTTCGAACTGTATGCGCACGGGACGCGCGGCGATCTCGACTTCGAGGTCAACCGCACCGAGGAGATCAACTACGTCTACGAACGCCCGCAGCTCACGTTCCGCGCGACGGCGTTCCGCAGCCGCATCTCGAACATGATCTTCATCGACGTCGCGCGCAACACGTTCGGCAACGTGGCGAACGCGAAATCCGACGGTGCGGAGTTCGAGCTTTCGCAACAAATCGGCACGAACCTGCGCATCGACGCCAACCTTTCGTACGTGGACAGCCGCGACAACCGCGACCTGCCGGCCCTCTTGCCGCAGGCGATCGCGGAGGTGCCGCACTGGATGGGCAACCTCGGCGTGCTCTGGAACCCGGGCACGGATTGGACCGTCGGCGTGCATTGGAACCACGTCGGCGATCGTCCCGGTGCGGAGCTCGCGAACGCGAGCGGCAGCTACAACCTCGTCGACGCGAGCGTCACGCGACGCGGCTTCCTCGATCGTTCGCTCGACCTCGAGCTCAGCGTGAACAACCTGTTCGATCAGCGCATTCTCGAGCTTCAACCGGGACCGTTCGGCGATATGCTGTTTCCGTACCACGACCGGATTGCCTGGGCGCGGATGAATTGGCACTGGTGAGCCGGAAGCCGGTTCGGCCCGCCAGCGTATTTCGATTCACCCGAAAGATGAGCCGTTACGCGTCGAGCGCGGCGCGCAGGCGATCGCGCAACACCGCCAGGAGCTGCTGCGGATTGGCCTGGCCACGCGTCTTCTTCATGACTTGACCGACGAAGAACTGGAGCAGCTTCTCCTGCTTTTCGGGATGCGCGGCGTAGTCGGCAACCTGTCCTGGGAATTCGCCGAGCACGGCTTCGACCGCGGCCTGGATCGCACCGTCGTCGGAGATCTGGCGCAAGCCGCGCGCGGCGATGATCGCGTCGGCGTCGCCTTCGCCCGCCCACATGGCGGCGAAGACGTCCTTCGCGTTCTTCCCCGAGATCGTGCCGTCGCGCACGCGCGCGACGAGGCCGGCGAGCATCGGCGCGGGAATGCGCGTGTGCTCGATCGCGAGCGCGGCCTCGTTGAGCGCCGCGGCAAGTTCGCCGAGCACCCAATTTGCGGCGGGTTTGGCCGCGCCGGGCAGCAGTGCGAGCATCGCCTCGAAGTAATCGGAGGTGGGCTTGTCCGCACAGAGCTGCTGCGCGTCGCTCTCGGACAGCCCGAGCGTCTCGATGTAGCGACGCCGCCGCGCCTCGGGCAGCTCCGGCATCGCGGCCGCGACGGCGGCGATGTCGGCCTCTGTCACGACGAGCGGCGGCAGGTCGGGATCGGGGAAATAGCGGTAGTCGTCGGCGTCTTCCTTGCCGCGCATCGGCCGCGTGCGATGGTGTGCCGCGTCGTAGAGGCGCGTCTCCTGCACGATGGTTTCGCCGTTCTCGAGCGCGCGGATCTGCCGCTCGATCTCGTACTCGATCGCCTTCTCGACGAAGCGGAACGAGTTGACGTTCTTGATCTCGGTGCGCGTGCCCAAGCGCGTTTCGCCGAGCGGTCGCACCGACACGTTCGCGTCGCAGCGGAACGAGCCTTCCTGCATGTTGCCGTCGCAGATGCCGAGCCAGCGCACGAGCGTGTGCACGGTGCGCATGTAGGCCACGGCTTCCGCCGCGGAGTGCAACACGGGCGCCGAGACGATCTCGAGCAACGGCACGCCGGCGCGGTTCAAATCGATGCCGCTCGCGGCATGGAAAGCGTCGTGCAGCGACTTGCCGGCGTCTTCTTCGAGGTGCGCTCGCTGGATCGCAACCTCGATCGTGCGGCCGTCCTCGACGCGCACCGTCATTCGACCGTCGCTGACGACGGGCAGCTCGTACTGGCTGATCTGGTAGCCCTTCGGCAGGTCGGGATAGAAATAGTTCTTGCGCGCGAACACGCTGTGCGGCGCGATGCTGGCGCCGATCGCGAGTCCGAAGCGGATCGCCTTCTCGAGCGCCGCGCGGTTCGGCACGGGCAACGTGCCCGGCAGGGCGACGTCGACGAGGCTCGCCTGCGTGTTCGGCTCGGCGCCGTAAGCGGTCGGCGCGCCCGAGAACAGCTTGCTCGCCGTCGAAAGCTGGGTGTGTATCTCGAGCCCGATGACGGGCTGCCAAGCAGGCCGGCCGCTCATCGGGCGGGCTTCCGCAAATGCCAATCGGTCGCGAGCTGCACGCGATGGCTCGCGTTGAGCAGCCGCGCTTCGGCGAACGCCGGCGCCACGAGCTGCAAGCCCACCGGCTGGCCGTCGCTGAAACCTGCGGGAATCGAGATCGCGGGCAAGCCGGCGAGATTCACCGCGACGGTGTTGACGTCGGCCGCGTACATCGCGAGCGGGTCGCCCGATTTTTCGCCAAGCTTGAACGCGACCGTGGGCGCCGTCGGACCGGCGACGAGATCGACCTCGGCGAACGCGCGGGCGAAATCCTCCGCGATGAGCCGGCGCGCCCGCTGCGCACGCAGGTAATAGGCGTCGTAATAGCCGGCGGAGAGCGCGTAGGTGCCGACGAGGATGCGCCGCTTGACCTCGGCGCCGAAGCCTTCGGCGCGGCTGCGCGTGTAGAGATCCTCGAGCGTGGTCGGATCGGCGCAGCGATGGCCGTAACGCACGCCGTCGTAGCGCGCGAGATTGCTCGAGGCTTCGGCCGGCGCGATCACGTAATAGGCCGGGATCGCCAGCGCGGCATTCGGCAGGTCGACGTCGACGAGGCGTGCGCCGAGTTTTTCGAATTCGCGCAGCATCGCATGCACGATCGCGGCGACGCCTCCGTCGACGCCGCCGCCGAAGTACTGGCGCGCCACGCCGATGCGCAGACCGGCGACGTCTCCGCCGAGCGCGGCGACGTAGTCGTCGACCGGCCGCGCGACGCTCGTCGCGTCGCGCGCGTCGTGCCCGGCGATTGCGGCGAGCACCTGCGCGCAGTCGGCCGCCGAGCGCGCCAGCACGCCGCCGCAGTCGAGGCTCGACGCGTAGGCGATCATGCCGAAACGCGACACACGGCCATAGGTCGGCTTCAAACCCGTGATGCCGCAAAACGCGGCAGGCTGGCGGATCGAGCCGCCGGTATCGGTCCCGGTCGCGAACGGGACGATGCCGGCCGCCACGGCGGCCGCCGAGCCGCCGGAGGAACCGCCCGGCACGCGTGCGGCGTCCCACGGATTGCGCACGGGACCGAAGTAGCTGTTCTCGTTGGACGAGCCCATGGCGAACTCGTCCATGTTCGCTTTGCCGATCGCCACGGCTCCCGCGCCGCGCAGGCGCTCGACGACGGTCGCATCGTAAGGCGGCACGAAGTTCTCGAGCATGCGCGAGGCGCACGTCGTGCGCATACCGTTCGTGCAGAAGATGTCCTTGTGCGCGAACGGAATTCCGGCGAGCGGCGAAGCCGTGCCGGCGGCGAGCGCGGCATCGGCGCACTGCGATGCGGCGTCGGCGGCGGCATCGTCGAGCAACGTCACGAACGCGTTGAGATCCGCACGCCTGCGCGCAGCGGCCAATGCCTCGCGCACGAGTTCCGCCGCCGACACCCGGCGAGCACGCAAATCGTGCGCAAGCTGCGCGACATCGCCGCTCATGCCCGCCTACCCGATGACCTTGGGGACGAGGTAGAGCCCGCCGCGGCTGTCGGGCGCGAGCGCGAGCAGCGCCTCGGCGCGGTCCGGCTCGGTCGCGGCGTCGTCGCGCCAGGTCAGCGTCTGCGCCAGCGGATGCGCCATCGGCGCCACGCCCGCGAGCGGTGCGCGCTCGAGTTCGTCCGCAAGCTCGAGCACGCGCGCGAGCTCGTCCGCGAGGCGCGGCAGCTCCGCGTCGTCGACGGCAATGCGCGCCAGGCGCGCCACACGGCGCGTGGTGGTGTGATCGATGGACATCCGGAAGGCCCGATGATGTGGAAGCGACGATAGCATGATTCGGGCCGTCGGCGCCCCTTGGTCGAGCGCAGGAAATACTCGGCGCAACCGGCTCCGGCGGCGAACCTGCCGGTGTCGGAAATTGCGACGGCGGCCACCGAATTAACGCCATTTTTCCTTGCTTACGCCACATTCCGTTACTACACTGTCGCGCTTTTCAGCCCTCCCCGCCCAGATATCGAGCGCTTCATGTTCAAAGGTTTACGTGGCCTGTTTTCCAACGACCTGTCGATCGATCTCGGCACCGCCAATACGCTCATCTACGTGCGCGGCCAGGGCATCGTGCTCAACGAACCCTCGGTCGTGGCGATCCGCCAGGACCGCGGCCCCGGCGGCCCGCGCTCGGTGGCGGCGGTCGGCAGCGACGCCAAGCGCATGCTCGGACGCACGCCGGGCAACATCGTCACCGTGCGGCCGCTCAAGGACGGCGTGATTGCCGACTTCTCGATGACCGAGGAGATGCTCAAGCAGTTCATCAAGAAAGTGCATCGTGCGCGCATGTTCCGTCCGAGTCCGCGCGTGCTCGTCTGCGTGCCGTGCGGTTCGACGCAGGTCGAACGCCGCGCGATCAAGGAATCGGCCGAATCGGCCGGCGCACGCGAGGTGTACCTCATCGAAGAACCCATGGCCGCCGCGATCGGCGCCGGCATCCCCGTGCACGAGGCGCGCGGCTCGATGGTGCTCGACATCGGCGGCGGCACGTCCGAAGTGGCCGTGATTTCGCTCAACGGCATCGTCTACTCGGCATCGGTGCGCATCGGCGGCGACCGCTTCGACGAGGCCATCATCAACTACGTGCGCCGCAACCACGGCACGCTGATCGGCGAATCGACGGCCGAGCGCATCAAGATGGAGATCGGCTGCGCGTTCCCGCAGACCGAGGTCAAGGAAATCGAGATTTCCGGCCGCAACCTCGCCGAGGGCGTGCCGCGCATGATCACGATCAACTCCAACGAGATCCTCGAAGCGCTGCACGAGCCGCTGGCCGGCATCGTCGCGGCGGTGCGCTCGGCGCTCGAGCAGACCCCACCCGAGCTCTGCTCCGATGTCGCCGAGCGCGGCATCGTGCTGACCGGCGGCGGCGCGCTGCTGCGCGATCTCGACCGCCTGATTTCCGAGGAAACCGGTCTCCACGTCCACGTCGCCGACGACCCGCTGACCTGCGTCGCCCGCGGCGGCGGCCGCGCGCTCGAGCTCATCGACCAGCACGGCAGCGACTTTTTCGCGCCGGAGTGACGCCGGGATTCGGGATTGGTGATTGGAGATTCGTGGCTGCCGCCGCGCCGGCTCGTCGGTATACTTTCAGCTGAAACGAACGTGCGGCGCGGGTATCGGGATTTGCGCTCTTGCGAGTCCCGAATCCCGAATCTCCAATCCCAACCACGATGGCCATCACCACCAACGACACCACCACCCCGCTGTTCGCGCCGGGCGCGTCGAGCACGCTGCGCCTGATCGGCTATCTCGCGCTTGGCATCGTGCTCATGGTCGCCGATCACCGCGCGGGTTACCTGGAACGCGTGCGCTGGAGCCTCAGCCTCGCGATCGAGCCGCTGTACCGGCTCGCGGCGGCGCCGGCGCGCTTCGCGAACGAGGCACGCCTGGCGCTCGCCGACCGCGAGCAGCTGACGGAACGCAACGCGGAACTCTCGCGCGAGCTCATGCTCGCACAGGCGCGTCTGACCCGGCTGACCTCGGTCTACGAGCAAAACCAGCGCTTGAAGGAATTGCTCGACGTCCAGCGCAGCATCGGGGTCGGCGTGCAGCTCGCGCGCATCATCGACGTCGACACCGATCCCTTCCGCCACCGCGTGCTGCTCAACGTCGGCTCGAACCAGGGCGTGAAGGTCGGCCAGGCGGTCATCGACGCGACCGGCATCATGGGCCAGGTCGTCGACGTGCTGCCGAACACGGCGACCGTCATGCTGATCACCGATCCCGCCCATGCGCTGCCGGTCATGATCGAACGCACGGGCGTGCGCACGATCGCGCGCGGCGGCGGCGCGCTCGACACGCTCGAGCTGCCGCACGTGCCGGTCAGCGCCGACATCAAGGTCGGCGACCGGCTCATCACCTCGGGGCTCGGCGGCCATTTCCCGGCCGGCTTCCCAGTCGGCGAGGTCCGCTCGATCAAGATCGACATCACCGGCATGTTCGCCGCCGCCGCGGCCACGCCGAGCGCGGCGCTCGACCGCAGCGGCGAGGTGCTGCTGCTGCACGAACTCACCGATCCGGTCGGCCCGCCAGCGCCGGTGCCGGTCTCCGGACCGCCCGCGCCCGAAGCGGCCGAAAAGCCGGCGAAGGCGAAGCCGTGAACCGCTCGCGCGCCAACGCGCTCCTGTTCTGGGGCAGCTTCTGCACCTGCTATTTGTTGCAGCTCATGCCCTTGCCGCAGGTGTTGCTGCCGTTCAAGCCGTACTGGCTCGCGCTGCTCGTGATCTACTGGGCCCTCGAAGCGCCCGAACGCATGGGGCTCGGCCTCGCCTTCGCCCTCGGCCTGGTCGGCGACGCGATCACGGGCGAACTCCTCGGCGAGCAGGCGCTGCGTCTTTGTATACTTTGTTTCATCATCCTGCGGTTCCGCTCGCGCCTGCGCTTCTTCCCGATGTGGCAGCAGGCGCTCGCCGTGCTCGCGCTGCTCGCCAACGACCGCATCGTGCTGCTCATGATCCGCGCCTGCGCCGGCGAGGCGCCGCCGCCGGCCGCGTTCTGGATCTCGCCGGTCACCGGGATGCTCGCCTGGCCTTGGGTGTTCCTGCTCATCGACGACCTGCGCGCCCGCGTGCGCGTGCACGAGAGCTGACGTCTTCGCGATGAACGTTACGGGTCCGCTCGACCGCATCAAGGACGCCAAGCACGAAGCCGCGCGTTTCCGCGCGCGTGCGATCGCGGGCTTCCTGCTGATTTTCGCTTGCCTCACCGTGCTCGCACTGCGCTTCGCGTATCTCGACATCGCGCGCCACGAAGAATTCAGCGCGCGCTCGGACCAGAACCGCATCTCGGTGCGCCGGCTCGCGCCGACGCGCGGCCTCATCTTCGATCGCAACGGTGCGCTGCTCGCCGAAAACGTGGCGGCGTTCCGCCTCGAAGTCGTGCCCGACAAGGTCAAGGATCTCGCGCGCACGCTGGCCGACCTCGGCACCGTCGTGCCGCTTTCGGACGACGACATCGAACACTTCAACGCCTTGCGCAAGAGCAAGCACGCGTTCGAGAGCATTCCGCTGCGCTTCAAACTGTCGGAGGACGAGATCGCGCGCTTCTCGACCGAGCGCTGGCGTTTCCCGGGCGTGGACATCGTGCCGTACCTCACGCGTTCGTATCCGCGCGGCGAGGAGTTCGCCCACCTCGTGGGTTACGTCGGCCGCATCGACGAAGCCGACGCCGAGAAGCTCGATGTCGAGCGTTACGCCGGCACCACGCATATCGGCAAGAGCGGCATCGAGCGCAGCTACGAGGATGCGCTGCACGGCGAACCCGGCTACGTGCTCGAAGAAGTCAACGTCGACAAGCGGCCGCTACGTGAAATCCGCCGCGTGCCGCCGACGCCCGGCAAGAACCTGTATCTGACGATCGACGCACGCCTGCAGCACGTCGCCGAGGAGGCGTTCGAAGGCCGCGCGGGCTCGGCCGTGGCGATCGATCCGCGCAACGGCGAAGTGCTGGCCATGGTCAGCGTGCCGAGCTTCGACCCGAACCTGTTCGTGAACGGCATCGGCAGAGTGGATTATTCCACATTGTTGAATGCGCCCGAGCGGCCGCTGCTCAATCGCGCCATTGCGGGAGGCTACACGCCGGGCTCAACGGTCAAGCCCTACCTGGCCTTGGGCGGCCTCGAGCTCGGTCTGCGACGGCCCGAGGACACGGTCTATTCGACGGGCGAATTCTTCATCCCGGGCCAATCGCGCGGCTACCGCGACGACAAGAAGGGCGGCCACGGCCGCGTCGATCTCGTGCAGGCGATCGCGCAATCCGTGAACACGTATTTCTATTCGCTGGCGCTCGACATGGGCGTCGATCGCTTCAGCACCTGGATGGGCAAGTTCGGCTTCGGCAAGCCGACCGGCATCGACCTCTTCGGCGAAAGCTCCGGCGTGCTGCCGTCGAAGGAATGGAAACGCGGGCGCTACAACCAGCCGTTCTACCCGGGCGAAACCGTGATCGCCGGCATCGGCCAGGGCTATTGGGTCATCACACCGATCCAGCTCGCGCAGGCCGTATCGATCCTCGCCAACCGCGGCGTACGCCACGTGCCGCATCTCCTGCGCGCCGTGCAGGACGGCATCACGGCACCGCCCGTGCCGGTGCCACTCGCTCCGGCGTCTCCGAGCATTATCCACAATGCGGCAAATTGGACGCCGGTCGAGCAAGGCATGATCGCCGTCATCAACGGCGGCGGCACCGCGAACGGCCTGGGCCAGGGATTCCCCTACGTGATCGCGGGCAAAACCGGAACGGCCGAACGCTACTCGCGTACGGGCGACACCTGGGAGAACATCATGGAAGTGTCGGTGGAGCGCCACGAGGTGCTGTTCGAAGCGTTCACGCCCGCGGACGACGCGCGCATCGCGGTGATCGTGGCGCTCGAGGCCGGACACACGGGCGCGCACGATGCGGCACCGATCGCGCGCAAGATCCTCGACGCTTGGGTCAAGGACGACGACGTGCTGACGGCGGGCGCCGCGCGATGAACGGCAATCTCCTCTTGCGGCTCAAGCTCTGGGCGCTCCGCGCCGCGCGTCGGCCGTACTTCGACCTGCCGCTGCTCGGCGCCTTGTTCGCGCTCGCCGTCATCGGACTCGTCACACTGCTGAGCGCGAGCGATCTCGATCGGCATCTCGTCGCGAACCAGGCCATGCGCTTCGTGCTCGGCACGCTCTTCATGTTCGCGATCGCGCGCATTCCTCCGCAAGTGCTGCGCAACTGGACGCCGGGGCTGTACGCGGGCACGCTCGTCCTGCTCGCCGTGGTCGCCGTCATCGGGCAAGGCCGAGGCGCGCATCGCTGGCTCAATCTCGGCATCATGCGTTTTCAGCCGTCGGAGCTCGCCAAGCTCACGCTGCCGATGATGGTGGCCTGGTACCTGCACGCGCGCGACCTGCCGCCGCGGTGGCTCACGCTCGCGGCGGTCGGAATGCTCATCACCGTGCCCTCGCTGCTCATCGCCAAACAGCCGGATTTGGGCACCGCGCTGCTCGTCGCCGCGAGCGGCGTATTCGCGGTGTTTTTGGCGGGACTCGCGTGGTGGCGCATCGCGCTCGTGCTTGCCGCGGGTGCAGGCGCCGCGCCGCTCGCCTGGCATTTCATGCACGAATACCAGCGCAACCGGCTGCGCATGTTCCTCGATCCGGAATCCGATCCGCTCGGCAACGGCTGGCACATCATCCAATCGGAAATCGCGGTCGGCTCCGGCGGCTTGTTCGGCAAGGGCTGGCATATGGGCACGCAATCGCGGCTTGAGTTCCTGCCCGAGCACACGACGGATTTCGTCTTCGCCGTATTCTCCGAGGAATGGGGTCTCGTCGGCGTGATCGCGCTGCTCGCGCTTTATCTTTTCATCGTCGGCCGCGGGCTCATGATCGCGGCGAACGCACGCGACACGTATTCGCGGCTGCTCGCGGGCTCGATCAGCATGGCCTTCTTCGTCTACGTGATGGTCAACGGCGGCATGATCACGGGCCTCCTGCCCGTCGTCGGCGTGCCGCTTCCGCTCGTGAGCTACGGCGGCACGTCGGCCGTGTCGCTGCTCGCCGGTTTCGGCGTGCTCATGTCGATCCATGGGCACCGCAAGCTGCTGCCGCGCTAGGGAACCCAGGGAACCTAGTTGGGCGGATCGAGACGCTCCACGCGCGCGATGTCGCCGAGCCACAGATAGACCGTCCACGGCGGCGCCGCGGGATCGTCGATGCGCACTTCGGCATTGAAGCCTTCGTTGCCGGCCGGGTCCTCGTAGAGCTGCAGGGCCGGGCGCTCGGTCACGCAACCCGTGATCACGTCGCCGTTGCGGACGACGATGCGCACGCGCGCCTGCGACGGCAGCTCGGCGACCATGCACTCGATGCGCGCGATGTCCTCGGGTTCCGTGTATACCGTTTGCGCGTGACGTCCCATGCGGTTATTTGGCACGGCGCGCGGCAACCTGCGCTGAACCCTGCCGCGCCCGCTTGGCCGGCGCTTTTCGCGCCGCTTTCTTCGCGGCGGTGCGTTTCCGTACGTGCGGCGCCAGCTCGATCCATGTCGGCGCGTGGTCGCTCGCCCCGGGTTGCCCGCGCACCCACGCGTCGACGCCCGCCGCCGCAAGCCGCGGCGCCAGCGCGCGGTTGACGAGCAGATGGTCGATGCGCAGACCGGCGTTGCGTTGCCAATGATTGCGGAAATAGTCCCAGAACGTGTAGATGCGTTCGCCTGGATGCAGCACGCGCAGCGCATCGACCCAGCCTTGTGCGAGCAGACGCTCGTAACAGGCGCGGGTTTGCGGCTGGAGCAGCGCGTCGCGGCGCCACGAAGCGGGATTGTAGATGTCGAAATCGGTCGGCACGACATTGAAATCGCCGGCGAGCACGACCGGAGCGTCGCTCTCGTACAAACCGGCCGCGTAGGCGATGAGGCGCTCGAACCAGGCGAGTTTGTAGTCGAATTTCGGCCCGCCGATCGGGTTCCCGTTCGGTAGGTAGAGGCTGGCGACCACGATTCCGCCGATTTCCGCCTCGAGATACCGGCTATGCGTATCCTCCTCGCCTCCGGGCAGACCGCGACGGACCTCGACGGGCGCCGCGCCGCGCGCGAGAATCGCCACGCCGTTCCAGGCGCGCTGGCCGTGCCAGAGCGCGCCGTAGCCCGCGCGCTCGATCGCGGCGGCCGGAAAGGCGGCATCGTCGGCCTTCAATTCCTGCAGGCAAGCGACGTCGGGCTTTTCTTTCTCGAGCCATTCGAGCAATCTTGCCAACCGGCTGCGTATGCCGTTGATGTTGAAGGTGGCGATACGCAGGTTTTTCGACGGGCCTCGTGACATATCAGGAGCTTCGACATGACGAAACTGGACAAACCTATCCGGCGCGAGCTGAAGATCGGCGAAACCGACTATACGATCACGATCGCCCCCGAAGGACTCAAGATAGTACAGAAGGGCCATCGCAAGGGCGTGGAATTGCGCTGGCCGGATCTCGTCGGCGGCGACGCGGCGATCGCGACCGCGCTCAATGCGGCGGTTGCCCACTGAACGGGGAGTTCGCTTTCGCTCGCCGTCGGGCGAGCGAAAGCCGTGGCTTGCAACACACCATCGCAGCCGACCATGACGGTTCGGACCTCACTTGTCCGTACGTTTCCTCATCCGCCACTCACGAGGACACGTCATGGGAATCCTGTTTCGCCGTATCGCCGTTCTGCTCGTCCTGGGCGCACTGGCCAGCCCGGTCGTTCACGCCTGCACGCGCGAGGATGCGTTCAACCGCATGATGGGCTTGAATCAATTCGCGATGAAATTGCAGGCGAAACTGCCGGATCCGCTCAAGGACCCGGAGGGCTACAACGCGAAGCTGCCGCGTTTCCGCGAATTCAGCGAGCGCCTGGCCGGTGTCGGCAAGACGCTCGCCGACAACAAATTCGATGAGGCCTGCGCGGCGTACGATGCCCTCGCTAGAGATTTCCAGGTCGACATCGCCGCCCAGGGCGTGCGGCCGCTGTCGGCGCTCGAAGCCGAGGCCGAACACCCGCCGCAGGACGGCTGCGACCTCGGCGAAGCCGCGAAGCGCTCGGTCGAGCTCACCGAGAAGTTCCAAAAGCGCGCCGATGCCGAGCACCTCGGCCGCGACGATTGGCAGCGATTCGGCAAGGATATGGAGCCGGTCGGCCTCGCCATGCAGAAGGACCCGTTCGCCGCGTGCGCGATGATGGAGGCGATCGCGGCGAAGTACAAACTGCACTGAGCGCAGTCGCGACTCGCATCTACGCCGCGGTCAACTCGGCGAGCTTCACCACCGTATTCCAATTGCGTGCCGTGCCCACGACGCCGAGCTTGCGCTCGATGAAGGCGTTCGTGAGCTTCGAGCGTCCGGCGCCGTTCGGATAGACGATGAAGGCGTCGCGGCCGACCACCTCGAAGCGCTCCGGACCGGTGTGCGCCTGGCGCAGCGCCGCTATCGCGGCGCCGGTCGGCGCCGCCTTGAGCGCCATGAGATGGAGCCGGGCCGGATCGCGCTTGGCCTCGCCGGCGAACGGGTTGCGGCCGATGATGTCCCGCCACTCGTCGGCGCCGCGCAGCACGAACGCGATCTCGAAGCCGAAGCGGCGCTCAGCCTCGGCTTCGAGCTTCGCCTCGAACGTCGCGGCACGCGTTTTCACCGTCGTATTGAACACCGCGTTGCCGCTCTGCAGCAGCGTAAGCACGTCGCGGCAGCCGAGGTCCGTGAGCATGGTGCGCAGCGCTTCCATGGGTACGGCGCGGCCACCCACGTTCACGGCGCGCAGGAGGGCGATCTGGACGCTCATCGTCTAGAGTCTATACTGACCGTAGGGCCGCGGGTGACGGCTCGAAGCTTAGGGGGAGCGATGCTGCCGAAGTCCGTCGCAATCGCCGTTTCGTTGCTGCTCGTGCGCGCCGCCGCCGCCGCAGCGCCCGATGCCTGCGTCGCGGGCGAATTCGTGATCGGCTGCCAAGCCGACGCCACGCTCGAGCAGCTTGCCGCCTACCGCACCCAACCCGATGCGGCGAAAACCGCGATCGTCGCCGCCGTCAACGCGGGCGAGTGCCGCCTGTTCAAGAACGGCGAATCCGTCTACCTCGTCGAAAAAGCGGCGTTGTTTTCGCGCGCTCGTGTGCGCGCGCTCGACGACACGCGCGACTTCTGGATGCCGCTCAGCTGGGTCAGGAACGCGGGCGAATGTGCGACGAGGACGGCGCAAACCGCACCAGCGCCCGTGCCGCGCGCGGCTCGCGCAAACGACTCGGTTGCCGAATCCGCGCCGGCCTCGCCGCCGCCGGCCCGCACCGAAACGACGGCTCGGCCGGACCGTCCTTGCGTCATCAAGCCTGTGATGTCCGACGAAGACATCGCCGCGTGCCGTCGGTGAATCACGGAAATCGCGGTGCGGCGACGGCCGGGCTGTCGCAGTTGACGATGTCGACGCGTCCCGCGATGACGAGCCCGGAAGCCGTCGTGCAAGCCAACGCAACGGAACCCGAATACGCGTCGATGGCGTTGACGGCGATACCGCTCGGATACGCCTTGACGTCGAGCGTCGTACATTGGCCGCCGCGCAGCAGCTCCGCATGCCGGCCTTCGCCATCGGTGTACACGAACCGCACCGCAGGGCCCGTGAGAGGGTCCTCGAGCGCGCGCAGAGTCCAGCCCGGCGATTTCCGCGCGTAGAGATCGAAGCCGAGGAACGCCTGCTGCGTACCCGGACTGCAATCGTCGGGCACGAGATGCATCGAACTGCCGTCGGGCCGGTGCACGTCGATGAAACCGTTCGCGGAAAACACGAAGAGATCCTTCACGCTCGCGCAGCCGGCGATCAGGACGAGGGATGCAAGCAGGAGGCGGCGCATTGGAGGACCTGGGTTCCGGTGAGGCAGTCTCGCACTAAGTCGCGTGAACAGTTTTCGCTCTCGAGTAAAACAACGAAAAATGCCGCGCCGCCGAACAGGTTGACCACGGCAATTTCCACATTGCTAAGATGGCGGCATGAACGTCCAGGAGCCGCGATGGGGAACAGCGCGGCGCGGCGTGGCGGCTGCGCTCGCCGCGCTCGCGCTCCACGCTGCCGGCGCGGCCCAATCCAATGCCGTCGACCACGAAGCCGGCATGCCGATCATCGAAACGATCCTGCCGAGCCGCTACAACACACCGGCGACGCCGGTCGGGCCGCAGGTGTTCGCGCTCGCGGCGCTCGGCGACGGCTCGATCGTCGCCGCGAACAACGCAGGCCTTTTGCGTCTCGCCGGCACGGGCGCGCGTACGTGGAACCCGACGCACGGGAACGTGCTCTCGCTTGCGACGGCCGCCGACGGCACCGTCTACGTCGGCGGAATCGGCGAGATCGGCTATTTCCGCGAATTCGGCGGCGAATTCGTCTCGCTCGCGTCATGGGCGCCGCGCCTCGGAGTGCATTTCGGCGATTTCTGGATCAGCGTTGCGGCGGCCGACGGCAGCGCCTATTTCGCCGACGCCACGCGCGTGTTCCGCTGGGACGGCCGCACCCTGCGCATCGTCTACGCCGGCACGCCGGAGCTCCTGATCGGCACGGCGTTCGGCCGCGGTGCGGCCATCCTCGATCCCGGGTCCGGGCTCGTGGCGATCGATGCGGATGGCGCGCATCTCGTACGCGGTGGCGAGCGGCTGCGCGCGGCCGGACCCTGCGCTCTGGCGAGTGCGAGCGACGGCGTCGTCTCGTTGTGCTCGGACGGCAGCGTCGTGCACTGGACCGCCGACGGCAACGCCCGCGACCTCGACGTCGACGCCGGGGTGCGCGCCATTCTCAAAGACGCAGGTGTCACCACCGCAAAAGCCGGCGACGACGACGGCGTGCTGGTCGGCACGCGGCGTGCGGGCATGCTTTGGCTCGATCGCCGCGGCGCGCTCGTCGGCCGGCTTTCCGGCGTTCCCGAGTGGGGCGACAGCCGCGTATTCAGTCTGCTTCTGCGCCGCGACGAGGGCTTCTGGGTCGGGCTCGACTACGGCCTTGCGCACGTCGAATGGCCTGGCCAGCTCGACCGCTACGACGCGCTGCTCGGCCTGCCGCGGGCCGCGCTCGCCACGATCCGCGTCGGCGGCGAGCTGCTCGCGGCGACGTCGCGCGGGGTTTATCGCATCGGCGCAGCGCGGCCCGAGCAATCGTTCGTGCATTTCGAGCCGTACGTGCCGACGCGCATGACGCTGTTCGCGATGGCGCAAGCCGCCGGTACGCTGTTCCTCGCGAGCGGCGACGGCGTGCACGCGGTCAAGAACGGCGCGGATACGCGCATCGACGCCGCGCTCGCCTACGCCGTGCTGCCTCTCGATCGCGACGGAACGACGTTGCTCTGCGGCGGGCTCGACGGCGCACGCCTGCTGCGGCGGCGCGACGCGCTGTGGACTGCGCACGACCTGCCCGGCATCGCCAACGAGATTCGCCACATGCAGATCGACGACGACGGGGCTATCTGGCTTTCCGGCAACTACGCCGGCGTGTATCGGCTCCACCTCGGCGCCGACGCCGACGCCACGCCGGCCGTCGAACACTTCGGTGCCCCCGAGGGCCTGCCCGAGGGCCGCGTGAATCCGCTGCGCCTGCCGGGCGGCATCGTGTTCGAAACGCGCGAAGGGACCATGCGTTTCGACACGGCCGCGCAACGCTTCGTCGCCGACGCGGCGCTGCGGACCCTGCTGCCGGTCGCCGACGGCGACATCCGCGCGGTAGCGGCGCACGGTGCCGGTCGAGCGCTCGTCGTCCAGCACGATCGTGTGCGCCTCGTGGAGCGGTCCGCCGACGGCGCGTGGCGCGAGCTCGCCACGCCGCTCGCCCGGCTGCCGCGCGGACTCGACTACCGCGACGTGCGCGTCGACGACGACGGCAGCATCTGGATCGCGGGCAACGAAGCCTTGTTCCGGCATCGCCCGCAAACGCAGTCGACGCTGCCGGCGCTGCCGCGTCCGCACGTGGAAATCGAAGGCGCCGACGCGGCCTCGCGCGATGGCCAAGGCGCCTTCGGGCTCGGCGTCGCGCCGCGCAGCGTGCGCGCACGCTTCGACGAAGCGTTCTTCGTCGGCATCGAGCAACTGCGCTTCCGCACGCGCCTGACGCCCGTCGAAACGGCGTGGTCGGAGTGGCAGCAGACGCCCGCGCGCGAGGTGACGCGCCTGCCCGGTGGACGCTACCGGCTCGAGGTGGAAGCGCGCGACATCTTCGGCCGGCAGAGCGAAACGGCGGGCGTCGATTTCGCGCTCGAGCCGCCGTGGTATTTGCGCTGGTGGGCCTTCGCAGGTGCCGCCCTCGTACTCGCGGCGACGATCGCTGCTCTCGTGCAACGACGCGAACAACGCTTGCGCGTGCGCGCCGACGAGCTCGCGGCGCTCGTGCGCGAACGCACGCAGGAACTCGAACGGGCGAGCATCACCGATGCGCTGACCGGCCTGCGCAACCGCCATTACATGCAGATCGCCGGCACGCCATGGCAGGAGCACACGGACGGTTCATGGCTCATCGCACTCGTCGACATCGATCATTTCAAGCGCATCAACGACGAGCGCGGCCACGCCGCAGGCGACGAAGTGCTGCGCGCCGTCGGCCGCGAACTCTCCGGCGCACTGCGCGCCGACGACATCGTCGTGCGCTGGGGTGGCGAAGAATTCCTCGTCATCATCGCGATCGAGACCACCGAGCAGGCCATCGGCATGGTGCGCCGTCTGCTGCATGCGATCGGCGACACGCTCGTGACGGTGCCCGCGCCGCCCGCGCTCTCGGTCACCTGTTCGATCGGCTGGGACCTCGTGCCTGCCGGAGCAAGGGTATCGCTCGACTACGCGCTCGGCCGCGCCGACCGGAACCTCTACGCCGCGAAGCACGCCGGTCGCGATTGCGCCTGCGGACCGAGCGAGAACATGCTGATCCAGCGCGTCTAGGGAACCTGGCGCACACGCCGTCGACGTCTGCGGCAGGGACGTCGATCGCCGGACTCGAGATCAGTCCTCACCGGCCAAGTCGAGATAGCGCAGGAACATGCGCTTGAGCTCGCGCACGAGCGCCTTGTCGTCCTTGGGCAGGAACGCCTGCCATTTCCGCACATCGTGCACCGTCAGGGTCAGCTCGCTCAGGGTGCTGATCAGCGTCATGAAAGCGAACGACACGGCCAGATGCGGATCGGGGTGGCGGATCGCCTTGCGATGTTGCAGGAACAGCTCGACGATGTACTGGAACGTGCGCCGCTCTATCTTGACGACGCGCGCCTTGAACGCGGCGTTGTCGTGGCCATTCGCGAATTCGCGCAGGCCGCGCAGCAGCCCCGCATTGGCGCGATAGCTGACGAGCATCGTCGTGATGAGCTGCTCGGTCAGCACCGGCAGAGGGATCTGCTGCGTCATGACCGGCGTGAGCATCACGCGCAGGCGCGCGTCCTGGTTTTCGAGGATCGTCTGCACGACGGTTTCGAGCAGTGCGTTCTTGTCGGGGAAACGCCGGTAGACCGCGCCGGGCGTGAGGCCGGCGTGCTCGGCGATGCGCGGGATCGTGGCACCGTCGACGCCGTGCTGCCCGAGCACTTCGGTCGCGGCTTTGAGCAGCTTCCGCTCCGATTCGCGACTGCGTGCCTGGCGCGGTGCGAGAGTCTTCTTGGTCATGTCGCCAGCTTATCGCAGGTCGGGCACGTCGGTTGACAGCGGCAATATGTAAATGTAAATTCGCATTTACTTTGATTTCGGAGACGCGAACATGTCCACCTCGGCCTCGCTCGCGAACGCGCCCGCGTCCGTCGTGCCGCACCCGTTGCGACACGCCCCGTACCGGCGCTGGCTCATCGGCAACACGGTGTCGCTGCTCGGCGATCAGTGCTACCTCGTCGCACTGCCGTGGCTCATTCTCGAGCTCACCGGCTCGGCTGCCGCCCTCGGCACGGTGATGATGACCGCCGCCGTGCCGCGCGCCGTCCTCATGCTGCTCGGCGGAGCAGTCACCGACCGCGTGTCCGCGCGCAAGATCATGCTCGCCGCCGCCATCGTGCGCGCCGCGTGCGTGGGCCTACTCGGCGCGTTCGTGTGGCGCGGCGCGCCGGCGATGGGGGAAATCTATGCGATGGTGCTCGTGTTCGGCATTGCCGACGCGTTCGCCCTGCCCGCCCAGTCGGCCTATCTGCCGGCGCTGCTGCCGCGCGAACAATTCGTCGCGGCATCGTCGGTCGGTCAAGTGGCCGCGCGCGCGGTCGCGATCCTCGGCCCGGCGCCGGCAGGCTTGCTCGTCAACGCACTGGGGCTCGCGGCCGCCTTCGGCGCGGACGCGGCGAGTTTCCTGGCCGTGATCGCCGCGCTGTGGCGGCTGCCGGACCCGCCCGTCTCGACGAAGACATCCGGCGGTATACCGCGCGCGATCGCCGAAGGCATCGCCTACGTCGCGAAAGACACGCCGTTGTGCAGTCTCACGATCTTGGCCACGGCGATGAATTTCTGCTTATCCGGTCCCGTTGCCGTGGGGTTGGCCTATCTGAGCAAGAACGTCTTCGACTCGCCCACCGCCTACGGCACCGTCGTCGCCGCGGTCGCGGCGGGCGGCCTGCTCGGCGCGCTGCTCGCGGGCGTCTTGAAGACACAGCGACGCGGAGTGTTGATCCTCGCCGCCTCGGCGCTGCTCGGCATCTGCTTGATGCTGGTCGGACCGGTGCACGCCTTGTGGTCGGTGGCCGCCCTGTTCCTTGTCATGGGCGCCGTAGCCGGTCTCGCGAACGTGCACGTCGGCGCGTGGATCCTGCAACGCGTCGATGCAAGCGTGCGTGGACGCGTCACGAGCGTCTTGATGCTCGCCTCGTTCGGCATCGCACCGATCTCGCTGGCCGCTGCGGGTTTCGCCGTGGCGTGGAATGCATCCGGCATGTTCTTCGGAGCCGGTGCGTTGATGCTGCTCGTGACCTGCCTCGCCGCGCTGAATCGCGAGGTGCGCGGGATCCGTTGAAGATACGACCAACGTTCAACCCCGGCGTCGACCCCGGTGCGTTATCCGTCGGGTCAGCGACAAGTCCAATGGGAGGATCGATGAACGACATGCGCCACGGACTCGCCACACTCCTCGTCATCGCCGTCACGACGGCTGCGCTTCTGCCGCTCGCCGGCGTTGCCGGTGTCGACGAGGCAAGCCCGCAATATCGCGATGCGGCGGCACGCCATATCGCCCGCGGCACCTTGCCTTTCGCCGTAAGCGAAGCGCTGCAGATTCGAAAATTGTGCGTCGAGGGTCCGCAGATGGTCGCTCTCGTGCATGATTCCATCGTCCACTTCGACCTGCGGCAGGCCAGCCCGTCCGCCGCATACGCAGAGCTGCTGCCGTTCCGCATCGTGGATGTCGCTTGCGGCGATCCCGAGCACATGCACATCCTGGCGCTTTCGTGGCCGGAAGGCCGTCTCTACTCGATCGCGAACAAACCCGATGCCCCCTGGCCGGGCTGGCGGCGCAGCGACGCGCTACCGCTGCTCAAGGACGAAACGCCATTGGGCTATGTCGAAGGCGACGACGAACTCCGCGTGCTGACGACACATCGCTTGTTGACATTGAAAGGCGACAAGGTCGCCAAAGCGACCACCTTGAGCGCTCGTCTCGAACCCACGGTACTCGCACGCGTCGCCATCCGGCGGGCTGGGAGCGACATCTATTTCGGCAACGACGGCGGCGAGTGGGGCGGAACGCTCTATCGCATCGACGAGGCAAGCGGCACGGTATCGCTCGTCGACGTCGGAGCCCCCGTCGTTTCGGTCATTGCGGACGCGGACCATCCGGCCTGCGTATTGGTCGCGCGAGCAGTGGCGCATTTCGGCGTGCAGGACGGCGGACTGCTGCGCGCGTGTCACGCGACGACGCAAATCCTCGTGGAGCATGAACCTGTTTGGGGCGTCGCCGGGACGCGGCCGGTGTTCGTCGCGTTTTCGCGCGACATCGGCGAACTGAAGGGCGACAGCGTGGTCGACCGGCACGCGTTCCCGTCAGGCGATACGACGGCAGCCGGCCTGCGCTACGCGCGACTGCCGGACGCCATGCTCGTCACGACGGGAATCTCGCAGTCGGTGTCGCTGAGCGGCCTTACGCCCATGCTAGTTACGTGGGACGGTCAAGCGAAAACGGCGCCCGCGTCTGCGCAATCTCCGCCTGGAGCTCAGGTCAAATAGGCCCGGATTCGTGCCTCAGCCATCGAAAAACACGCAACCGACTTCCGTGATTCCGGGTTTCTCCGATTGCCGCACGAAGATCGCGGGCGGAATGCGCTCGCCTTTGGGCTTGGCGCGAATGAACTTCGCCGCGACCACGTTGCCGGCGAATTCGTTCTTGAGCTTCTCCGGCACGGGGTTCGCGCCGAGCGCCTTGGCAATGGCGTCCGGCGGCGCCGAAACGGTGGCATAGAACTCGCCGCCGCTATCCGCCCAGTAGTTGATTTCCGTCGCGGGCTGACCGCCGACGAGCACGGGACTCGGCAGCACGAATTTTCCTTCGGGCGTGTCGCCTTCCTGCCAGTCGGTCTCGAATTTGACGCCGAGCGCCTTCGCCGCGTCGAGAAACGACCGTGTCTGCACGTCCTCGGCGAAATCGCGGCGGCAATTGAGATTGTCGTCGACCCAATGCTTGAACGCGGCGAGATCGTGCGTGGGTTCCTGCGCCGCCGCAGGCGCGGTGAGCGCGAGGAGAGCGAACGAAAGGAGCGTCTTCATGGGCACATTGTGCCACCTTGTCAGGCGGCATGCGCACGACGCCGTGTGCGCTTACTGGCGCGTGTCGTTACCGGCCAGCAGCACGGCGCCCGCAAACAGCGGATCGCGTTCCGCGCCCGCGGTGGTGCGGATTTCGTGCACGAGCATCGGCGCGACGTCGCGCATTTTGCGGCGCACTTCCATGAGCACGCGAACGAGCCGCGCGAACGCCTCGGCGAGATGGCCGTAAAGATCGGCGATGCCGGCGCGCAATGCCTGGGCGAGCTCGCCGTAGGCGCGGCTGCCGAGATCGAGAAAATACCGAACGCTTACGAGGCGCCGTTCGGCCTGTTCGGGATAGAGACCCGCGAGCAACAGACAGCGATCGCCGACCTCGCGCAATTCCTGCTTGTGCCGCGTGCCCGATTCGGCACGGGCGAGCAAGTAGTCGAGAGCGACGGCATCGCGATGGAGCTGTACGTCGCGCGTATGGCCCATGAGCAGGAAGACGAGATACGCCTCGAGCTCTTCGTCGAGCCGCGTCGCGGCGCCGTTTTCGGCCTCGTGCACGAGATCGGTCCAAAGCGCCACTTGCGGCACGTCGGTCAGGATCGCGGTCATGGGTAGTCTCCTCCTCGCAGCCCTGTCGTAACGTATGGTGCAAATTCCGGGCCTGCAAACGCAAGTGGGCTGACGAGCACGTGAACGAGCCCACGAACGCCCGGCGTTTCCTCAGTCCGTCGAAAACACCTTCCTGTCCTCGCGCTTGTGCGCCCACGTGCCGTCCGGCGCGCGCGCGTAGGCGAAGAAATCGTAATGGCCCTTGCGCTCGAGCGTCGGAAACCGCGCGACCGTCGCCGTCGTGAGGCCCCAGGTTTCCGCCGCGGGACGGATCAGCTCGAAGACGTCCGCGAGCTCGCGTTCGCGCGCCGCCTCGTCGCCGTTCGCGACGTTGGTGACGAATTCGAGCGCAAAACAATCGTCGCGCGGATGGCGCTCGTCATGTTCGACGCCCCAGGCGAAATTGAAGGCCGTGATCTTCACGACGGCACCCGACGACAGCGTGACGCCATGCCAGATCTGGTACTGCCGGATGTCGCAGCCGACAAGCATCACGAGACCGGATATCAGCAACCGCGCCCATAGACGTCTCATTCGCCATCTCCTGCCATCGTGGACAGTGTGCCTCGTCCATGTGGCGCCACTCGGCGCGTCGCCTGCGCTTCCTCGGGCAGCTCCGTGTCGCCTTGCGCGAGGAGCGCATGAACCTCAATTCGCCACGACGCCGATCGT
>DASRGX010000266.1:0-4044 GCA_035650835.1 Rudaea sp.
ATCCCGATCGCGACCGGCACAATTCCGGGACCGGCGACGGGCTTCGCCGTCACCGCGAAGAACGACGGCAAGTACGATGCAAGCAAGCCGACGTGGCTCGCGCGCGTCGATGCCGACCTGGCGGAAAACGCACTCGTCTACGGCAGCGTGTCAACGGGCTACAAGTCCGGTGGCTTGCAGGACGGCGGGGTGCCCTACAAGAGCGAGACGCTGACCAACTACGAGGCGGGCATCAAGCTCACGTTCCTCGACCATCACCTGACCTGGAACAGCGCCGTCTACCACGAGGACTTCAAGAACTTCCAACTTGCCGCGCCGATCACGTTCATCGACGGCAGTCATGGTTTGGGTTTTTCCAACGTCCAGGGCACGACGAAAGTCAGCGGCATCGAGTCGGAAGTCAACGCGATTCTCGGCGACGCGGACCGCGTCAACGCCGTGTTCTCGGCGATCCCGCAGAAAAAACTCGGCACGCTGCTGTACGCCGGCAGCAACGACTACGGTGGCCTGCCGCCGTGCGCGCCGGCGTCGGGCATCGGCAACTGTCTGAACATCAGCGGCAACGATCTCGCGCACGCGCCGGATTGGTCGGCGACGCTGATCTGGGAGCACAAGTTCGTGCTCGCCAACGGCGGCTCGCTGGCGCCGCGCCTGAGCGGCCACTACGAAACCTCGAGCTGGTTGTCGCCATTCAATCTCGGCGAGGGCGACCAGCAGAAAGCGTACTTCCGCGGCGACTTCACGATGCGCTACACGCCGCCGGGCGCACGCTGGTGGGCGGGCCTGTACGTCTTCAACTTCACCGACGTGAAGGTCCGCACGAACGCCGGGCGCACCGCACTCTCCAACGGGCAGTTCATCTACACGTCGCAGTACCTGCCGCCGCGCACGTTCGGCGTCAACTTCGGGTTGGACTTCTGATGTCGTAGATGGCCCGTCTCGTCGGGTCCGGCTCTCCCCTCTCTTCCCCAGCCGGGCCCGATTTTTTTTCCGCGCGCCGCGCACGCAACGCTGGCGCATTGTGCACAATTGGAGAATGTATCATGCGGCGTCGCCAGTTCCTGCGCCTCGCTTCGGTCCTGCCCGGTGCGGGCCTGGTTTCCTGGCGCGATCTCTCCGCGGAATCGCCGCAGTTCCCGCCCGGATTCCTCTGGGGAGCCGCCACGGCGGCCTACCAGATCGAAGGCGCGTGGAACGCGGACGGGCGCGGCGAATCGATCTGGGACCGCTTCGCGCACACACCCGGCAAGGTGAAAGGCAACGCCAACGGGGATGTCGCGTGCGACAGTTACCACCGCTACGCGGAAGACATCGCGCTGCTGAAGCAGATCGGCGCGAAGAGCTACCGCTTCTCCATCGCCTGGCCGCGCGTGCAGCCCGGCGGCAAGGGGTTGGCCAATCCCAAGGGTTTGGACTACTACAAGCGCGTCATCGACACAGTGCTCGAGGCGGGCATCCGTCCGTTTCCGACGTTGTACCACTGGGACCTGCCGCAACCTCTGGAGGATGCCGGCGGCTGGCCGAACCGTGACACCGCAGAGCGCATGGCCGACTATGCCGCGATCGTCGTGGCGGCGCTCGGCGACCGCGTCACACAGTGGGCGATCTTCAACGAGCCCAAGACGTTCACGCACGTCGGCTACTGGCAGGGCACGCACGCGCCGGGGCGCACCGATCCGCTCGCGTTCCTGCGCGCGACCCATACCGTGAACGTGGCGCAGGGCATGAGCTTCCGCGCCATCAAGGCGCTCGATTCGAAACTCGAGGTCGGGGCCGTCATCGACGTGGCGCCAATGCACCCGGCGACCGCGTCAGCGGCCGATCGCGCCGCGGCCGAGCGCTGGTTCCGCTTCCTGAATCTTTGGTTCATCGATCCGCCGCTGCGCGGGCAATATCCCGATGGCGCGTTGCCCGCGGACCGGCTGCACGAACTGGTCGGCTGGCAGAGCGGCGATGAAAAAGCCATGCGCGCGGCGCTCGATTTTGTCGGTCTCAACTACTACTCGCCGTGGGTCGTCCGCGACGCGCCGGAAGGCAACGGCGTTCCGGGGCTCAACACCAAGGCTGACTGGGCCGCCGGTCCCGACGAAAAGGCCGACAACGGCTGGGACATCGATCCTCCCGGGTTTTACGAGATCGTCATGCAAATGGCGGCGCACATCGGCATGCTGCCGCTCGAAATCACCGAGAACGGTGCGGCCTACAACGCGCGGCCGGACGCGGCGGGGCACGTCCGGGACGCCAAGCGTATCGCCTGGCTGCGTCGGCACCTCGGCGAGCTCGCGCGAGCGATCGCCGCCGGTGCACCCGTGCGCGCGTATCATTGTTGGAGCCTGCTCGACAATTTCGAGTGGGCCGAAGGTTACACGCAGCGCTTCGGCCTCGTGTACGTGGATTTCGAAAACGGGCAAAAACGTTTGATCAAGGATTCAGGCCATTGGTATCGGCGTGTGATCGCCGCCAATCGCGTGGTATGAAGGCAGGCCGTAGATCGGAGGGAAAACATCGATGAATGTCGCGTCCGCAACCGCCGCGCCGCAACGCACGACGGCGTTGCTCACCTGCATGCTGGCTGCGCTGGCGGGTCTCATGTTCGGGCTCGACATCGGCGTCATTTCCGGCGCCGTGCAATTCATCCAGCGCGAGTTCGCGATCCCGGATTCGACCATCGAATGGATCGTGAGCGCGATGATGTTCGGCGCCGCCGTCGGCGCGGCGATGGCCGGCTGGCTTTCCTCGCATCTCGGACGCAAGCGTTCGCTGCTGCTCGGCGCGATCCTCTTCGTGTTCGGGTCGCTGCTGTGCGCCGTAGCGTGGTCGCCGCAAACACTGATCCTCGCACGCCTGGTGCTGGGACTCGCGATCGGCATCGCCGCCTTCACGGCACCGCTCTATCTGGCCGAAGTCGCTTCCGAGAACACGCGCGGCGCGATGATCTCGATGTACCAGCTCATGATCACGATCGGCATCTTCGTCGCGTTCCTGTCGGACACCGCGTTCAGCTACTCGGGCAACTGGCGCTGGATGCTCGGCATCATCGCGATGCCTGGCGTGCTGTTCCTGTTCGGCTTGCTGCTGTTGCCCGATTCCCCGCGCTGGCTGATGCTGCGCGGGCGCCGCGGCGAAGCCGAGCAGGTGCTGCTCAAGCTGCGCGGCGACGCGCTGATCGTCGCGCGCGAAGCGGACGAGATCGCCGATTCGCTGCGCACGCCGCAGATCGGCTGGCGCCTGTTTCTCGACAGCGCGAACTTCCGCCGCTCCGTGGCGTTAGGCGTCGGACTGCAGCTCGTGCAGCAGTTCACGGGCATCAACGTGGTGATGTACTACGCCCCGCGCATCTTCCAGGACATGGGCTACGACACGGCTGCGCAGATGTGGTTCACCGCGATCGTGGGGCTCACGAACATGCTCGCCACGTTCATCGCGATCGGCTTCGTCGACCGTTGGGGACGCAAACCCATTCTGTATGCCGGGTTCGCCGTGATGGCGCTCGGTCTCGGCGTGGTCGGCGCGCTCATGAACACCGGGATCGCCACGCACGGCGAGCAGCTGACCGCCGTCGGCATGCTGCTCTTGTTCATCGTCGGCTTCGCCATGTCGGCCGGGCCGCTGGTGTGGACGCTCTGCTCCGAGGTGCAACCACTCAAGGGCCGCGACTTCGGCATCGGCTGTTCCACGTTCGTCAATTGGACCGCGAACATGGTGATCGGTGCGACGTTCCTGACCCTGCTCAACGGCATCGGCCACGCGCGCACGTTTTGGCTGTGCGCCACGCTCAATCTTCTGTTCATCCTGTTCACGTGGGCATTCGTGCCGGAAACGCGCGGCGTGACGCTGGAACAGATCGAGCGCAAGCTGATGGCGGGAACGCGATTGCGCGATATCGGGCGCTGACGGAATCTCCAGCCGGCTACGCGAGCAGCACGTCAGAGCGTTTCCCACGCACTGCCCAGACCGATCGCGTGCACGAGCCCGATCGCGAAGCAGATTCCCGAGCTCCACCACCAAAATGCGGAGCTTCTGCCCGGCATCATCGCCGACATC
>DASRGX010000267.1:0-4430 GCA_035650835.1 Rudaea sp.
TGGTCGTAGCCCGCGTACGAGCCGCCCCACATCGTGATCTTGCCGTTGCAATAGCTCTGTTGAGCGAGCCATTCGACGACGTCGTGGCCGTCCTTCGCTTCCTGGAGCAGCGGCGTGAACTCGCCTTCGGAATTGCCGCGGCCGCGCACGTCGACGGTCAAGAACACGTAGCCGTGCGCGGCGAAATACATGCCGCGGTCGTGATAGCTCTGCGAGATGTACGGCGTCAGCGTGAAGATGCACGGCAACGGCTCGGCCTGTCCCTGCGGGCGGTACAGCGTCGCGTTGAGGCGCACGCCGTCGCGCAACGGGATCTTCACGCCCCAGCGGAAATCCACTGGATCGCTCCTTTCAGGCGCAGCCGCCGCGGTCATGGCAAAAATGGATAATGCAGCAATTGCGACAATGTGGCGTAGCGGCATCGAAGCGTCCCTCAGAGGCTGAACCTTGCCGGTGCGAACGGCGCGAGATCGAGTACGGGCGCGCGGCCGCAGATTAGGTCCGCAACGATGCGGCCCGTCGCCGCGGACATGGTCACACCGAGCATGCCATGGCCCGTCGCCAGCACGAGATTCTGCATGCGCGCGGCGCGGCCGAGAATGGGCAGATCGTCATAGGTCATGGGCCGCCAGCCGTACCATTCCTCCGCGATCGCCGGCCCTTCGGGCTCGCGCAGGTATTCGGCCGCGCCGCGTCTCAGCGCGTCCAAGCGCGTGCGGTTGAGCGAGGCGTCGTAGCCGGCGAATTCCATCGTGCTGCCGAGCCGGTATCCGGAACCCCACGCCGTCACGCAGACGGCGCGCTCCTTGAGCGTCATCGGAATGCGCGGCGCGAGCGCCGGCCGCGCGTAGGTGATCGAATAGCCCTTACCCGGCTGAATCGGGATGCGCAGATCGAGCGCTCGGCCAACGAGCGGCGACCACGCGCCGAGCGCGAACACGACGTCGCGCGGCGCATAGCGGCCGCGATCGGTGACGACCGCAGCGACGCGATCTCCCTCGACGTCGAAGCCTGCGACGGTGGTCGCTTCGTGGATTTCTCCGCCGGCCGCGCGCACGGCGCGCGCGAGCTCCGCGGCGTAGCGATCGGGCCGCAGGCAGGCATCGCCCGGATTGAAATAGCCGCCGACGATGCGCTCGTTGAGCGCAGGTTCGCGTTCGCGGCAGCGTGCGCCGTCCCAGGTCTCGATCGGCATGCCGACCTCGCGCAGCGCCTGCGGCAGCCACGACGAGCGCTCGAATTCGCCCGCGTCGCGGAAAACATTGAGCGTGCCCGGCGTTTCGAATTCGCAGTCGAGCCGCGCTTCGCTGACGAGGGTCTCGATCGCCTGCCGCGACAGCGTCAACAGCGGCGCCTTGACCGCCGTGACGCGCCGGAAATCGGCCCACGTGCAGCGATGCGCGAACTGGAGCAGCCATTCGAGCAGGGCGAAATCGAGGCGCGGCGCGATGCGGAACGGCGCGTCAGCCTTGAACAGCCAGCGCAGCGCCTTGCCGATCATGCCGGGCATCGCGAGCGGCATCGCGTGGCTCGGCGTGATCGTGCCGCAATTGCCGTGGGAGGCCGCTCCGCCCGCGGTAGCGCGCTCGACGATGGCGACGCCGCGTCCCTGCTTGAGCAGGTAATACGCGCAGGCGAGGCCGACGATGCCGCCGCCTAAGACCAACACGTCGAATTTCTTGGACTCCGTCATTGGCTACAGCGAAAGCGATTGCACGAAGAGAGGAAGGATCACGAAGAACACGAAGGAAATGCAAGTGGGAGCGGCGTACGACATCCGCGTGCGAACGACGGCGCCGTTCGATGCGGTTCGCTTTCGTGTTCTTCGTGGTTCAATCCTTCCTCCAGCCCGACCACCCGGGACCGCGCACGACCTGCCCCGGCTTGGCACCCGTCGATTCGCCGTTGCGGATCACCTCTACGCCATTGACGAAGACGTCGCGCACGCCGGTGGCGAACTGTTGCGGATGGTCGTAGGTGGCGTGATCGGCGATCGTGGCGGGATCGAACACGACGATGTCGGCGAAATCGCCGGCTCTGAGCTCGCCGCGATCCTTGAGCTTGAGATTGTGCGCGGGCAGCGCCGAGAGGCGGCGCACGGCATCGGCGAGCGTCGTCACGTGCTCGTCGCGCACGTAACGGCCGAGGAAGCGCGCGAAATTGCCGTAGGCGCGCGGGTGCGGCTGGAATTTCAGGAACACGCCTTCGGGCGCGTACGAGCCCTCGTCCGAACCGAGCGCCACCCAGGGCTCGGAAAGACCGAGCTTCACGTTGTCCTCGGACATCAAAAAGTATACCGTGCCGATACGGCTGTGGTCCTCGACGACGAGGTCCATCGCGGTTTCCTCGGGCGACTTGCCGCGCATGCGCGCGACCTCGGCGAGCGTCTTGCCGGTCAGCGGTTTCAGACGCTCGGTCGTGAACGCGACGAGCAACACGTTCTCGGGCGTGCCTGCCGCGAGCAGCAGGTTCTCCCAATCGCCGCGCGTACGCATCTCGGTGGCAACCCGTGCACGAATTGCGGGATCCTTGAGACGCTCGACCCACGCGTCGAGCCCGCCCTCCTGCACCCAGGGCGGCATGGCCGCGTCGAGCCCGGTGGCGCCCGCGGTGTAGGTATACATGTTCGCCGAGATGTCGAGCCCGGCGGCGCGCGCGGCATCGATCTTGGCGATCGCGTCGCGCATCTTCGGCCAATTGCGCTCGCCGGCGGCCTTGAAGTGGTAGAACTCGCCGTGGACGTGCGCCGCCTGCGCGATGTGGATGAGTTCATCGACCGATTCGAGCAGGCGATCGCCTTCGCTGCGCACGTGCGAGATGTAGGCGCCGCCCGATTCGCCCGCTGCTTGCGCGAGCGCCTCGAGCTCGTCGGTCTTGGCGTAGGTGCCGGGCGCATAGATCAAGGCCGAGCCCACGCCGAGCGCACCCTCGCGCATGGCCGCGCGGACGAGATCCTGCATGCGCGCGAGCTCCTGCGGATTCGGTGCACGATCCGCATACCCGAGTTCGTGCTCGCGGATCGTCGCCGCGCCGACGAACGAGGCGATATTCGTCGCTACGCCGCGCCGCGCGAGCGCATCGAGACCTTCGCCGAGCGTGGTCCAGTCGATCGGATGCGTGAGATCGCCCTGCTGCGCGAGCGCGGCCTTGCGCGTCGCCTCGGTCAGCGGGCCGAGCGATTCGCCCTCGCCGAAGATCTCGAGCGTCACACCTTGTTTGAGGTCGGATTCCGAGCGCCCGTCGATGTACAACGAATCGGGCGCCCACGACAGCATGTTGACGAATCCCGGTGCGACGGCGAGCCCCTGCGCATCGACGTCGGTCGGCGCGCGTGCCGCCGAAAGATCCCCGACCGCGGCGATGCGCCCACCACGCACGCCGACGTCGGCGCGCTCGGGGTCGCGGCCGCTGCCGTCATAGACCATGCCGTGGCGCACAATGACATCGAACCGCGCCTCGGCCGTCGTCGGCGTTTGACTGCAGCCAGCGACCAAGAACGTCAGCAGCATGCACAAAGACGTCACTCGCCTCATGGGAAAGCCCTCCGCAAAGCCTTGCGAAGCCTGCGCGAAGCGGCCCGTGCGGCGCAAGCGCAGGTCGACGAACGTTTGGCATCGAACCTGCATGATTGACCCTGCCGGAAGATACCGGGCCAGAGAACGGAACCGAATCATGAAATTGCCGACGTCCGAACTGCTGCTAGCACTGCGCTCACCGAACTCCGGCTGGCTTGCCGCGATGGTTTGCGCGCTGCAGGAAGCCGTACAGGATCCGGATTTCAGCGATCATCATCGCGACCTCGTCGCCCAGTTGCTCGGCGCGAAGTCCATCCCGGCCCCGATCGCCGCCGCCGCCGAAGAACGGCTCGCGCATTTCGAGCAGAGCGTCGCCGACACGCAGCGCAGCCTGCTCAACGAGATTCTCGACACGCAGCCCGCAGTAGCACCCGCCCAGCCCGCGCGTCCAAAACTGACGCTGGTGGGCAGCGTCGCTGCCTGAACCGAACAGTAGGGGGAGTCCCGAAAGGCCCGGGCAACCGGGCCTTTCTCTTTTGCGCGATGCTCAGTGTCCGTGCGCGCCGGGGCCATGCACGTGACCGTGGGCGATTTCCTCTTCGGTGGCGTCGCGCACGTCGGTGATCTCGATGGCGAAACGCAGGGTCTTCCCGGCCATCGGATGGTTCGTGTCCACGTCGATGACGCTCGAGCCGATTTTCACGACCGTGACTTCCTGGTGACCGCCGCTCTGCAGACCGAGCACCGTGGTCATGCCCGGACGCAAGCGGTCGGCATCGCGGAAGAATTTCTTGGGAACGCGCTGGATCGCATCGGGGCGGCGTTCGCCGTAGCCGTCGGCGGGCGGCACGACCACGTCGAAGCGATCGCCTGCGACGTGTCCCATCATGGCCTGCTCGACGCCGCGGATGATGT
>DASRGX010000268.1:0-3234 GCA_035650835.1 Rudaea sp.
GCGCGCCATCGGCAGGGTCATGCCGATCACGCCGCCTTTCGATGCCGAATACGCGGCTTGTCCGATCTGCCCCTCATAGGCGGCGATCGAGGCCGTATTGACGATGGCCCCGCGTTCGCCGTCGGCACCGGGCGCGTTGTGCTGCATGACGTCGGCCGCGGCCTTGGCGACGTTGAAGCTGCCGATCAGGTTGACCATGACGGTGGTCTGGAAGGTCTTGAGCGGCATCGGACCTTCTTTGCCGAGCACGCGTCCGGCGCCCAAGATGCCCGCGCAATTGATGGCGACATTGAGGCCGCCCATGCGCGACGCGGCATCTTTGATCGCCGCGACGACGCCTTCTTCGTTCGTCACGTCGACGCGCGCATAGCTGGCGCCGGTGCCGAGTTCGGCCGCCGCGGCAGCGCCTTTTTCGTCGTTGATGTCGAACAGCGCCACTTTCGCGCCGTGCGCGACGAGATGCTTGGCCACCGCGAGGCCGAGGCCCGAGACGCCGCCCGTGATGACTGCCTTGACGTGATCGAGTTGCATGCGCGCGCCCTTGTGCGAACCTGTTCCGGGGCGCGCATTGTAGCGGAACTAGGTTCCCTAGAGATCGCGCAGATAAAAGCGATTGCAGGAGAAATGCCCGGTGTTGCCGAGTGGCCCCTCGATGCGGCGGAAGCCGTGCTTTTCGTAGAGACGCTGCGCCGCGTCCATGCCTTTCAGCGTCTCGAGATAGCAGCGCCGGTAGCCGAGTTCGCGTGCGCCCTCGAGGCAGCGAGCGATCAGCGCACCGCCGGCGCCGTGGCCGCGCAGCTCCGGCAGAAAATACATCTTGCGCAGCTCGCAGACATCCGCGTCGCCGCCCTGAAGCCCCGCCACGCCGCCGCCGCCGAGCACGCGACCGTCGACCTCCACGACGAAATACGCGCAGCCGGGACGCGCGTACGCGGCCGCCATGTCGTCGACTTCCGCGTCGTGGATCGCGAAGCCCGGCCCACTCGCGCCGAACTCCGGCATCACGCTGCGGATGATGCGGGCGATCGCCGGACTGTCTCCTGGCTGGATCGCGCGGATGCGAAATCCGTGCTCGGCGCTCATGGATCGCGCATCACCATGAGACGGATCTCGGTCATGTCCTCGATGGCGTAGCGGATGCCTTCGCGGCCGAGGCCCGAGTCCTTGACGCCGCCGTAGGGCATGTTGTCGACGCGGAAACTCGGCACGTCGCCGATCACGACGCCGCCGACGTCGAGTTCGTCCCAGGCGCGCATGGTCTTGCGCACGTCGTATGTGAAGACGCCGGCCTGCAGGCCGAATTCGCTCGCATTGACGAGGCGGATCGCTTCGTCGAACGTCTTGTATTTCTGGATCAGCGCGACCGTGCCGAACGCCTCCATGCAGCTCACTTTTTGCTTCGGATCGACGTTCTCGAGCACGGTCGCCTCGAGCATCGCGCCAGTGCGCTTGCCGCCGCACAGGAGCTTCGCTCCGGCTTTTACCGCTTCCTGGATCCAGTCGTCGAGGCGCTTGGCTTCCTTCTCGTCGATCATCGGTCCGATGAAGGTCTTCTCGTCCTTCGGGTCGCCCGCGACGAGCTTCTTCGTCGCGGCGACGAAGGCGTCGCGGAACCGGTCGTAGAGGTCTTCCTGCACGAGGATGCGTTGCACGCTGATGCAGCTCTGGCCCGATTGGTAGAACGCGCCGAAGATCACGCGCTCGACGACGAAATCGAGGCGGTCGCCCTGGTCGGAATCGACGATGCACGCGGCGTTGCCGCCGAGTTCGAGGATGACCTTCTTCTTGCCCGCGCGCGCTTTCAAATCCCAGCCGACCGCGGGCGAACCCGTGAACGAGAGGAGCTTGAAGCGGTCGTCGGTGGTGAAGAGGTCGGCGCCGTCGCGATGCGCCGGCAGGATCGAGAACGTGCCCTTGGGCAGGTCGGTCTCGGCCATCACCTCGCCCATGATGATCGCGCCGATCGGCGTGCGGCTCGCCGGCTTGAGCACGAACGGCACGCCGGCCGCGAGCGCGGGGGCGACTTTGTGCGCGGCCAGGTTCAGCGGGAAATTGAACGGCGAGATGAACGAGCAGGGCCCGATCGGCACACGCTTCCAGAAGCCGCGGTATCCTTTTGCACGTTGGGAAATTTCCAGATTTATAATTTCGCCGTCGATGCGCACCGATTCTTCGGCGGCCACCTTGAAGGTGTCGATGAGCCGCGTGACCTCGCCGCGCGAATCCTTGATCGGCTTGCCGGCCTCGATGCAGAGTGCCATGGCGAGCTCGTCGTAGCGCTCGCGAAAGCGTTTGACGCAGTGCTCCAGCACGGCTTGCCGCTGGTACGGCCGGAACTGCCGCAGCGGCTCTTGCGCCTCAACCGCCGCGGCGATGCCGGCATCGATCGCCTTGGCGTCGGCGAGCGCCACGCGCGTGGCGACCTTGCCCGTGTACTTGTCGGTGACGTCGAGATCCGTGTTCGGCTGCTTGGGCTCGTTGGCGAGGTAGTACGGGTAGGTCGGTTTCAGCACGGGACGCTCCTTGCCGGCGGACGGTGCCAGGATTCTACCCGTGCGAGCGACCGCGAGGGAGCGCCGTCCATGGCGCGTGCCTGTGCCCGATCAGCGGAAGCCGCCGCTCGCGATGAGCTGTTCGCCCGTGAGCCAGCGCGCGTCGTCGGAGGCCAGGAACACGGCGATCCCGGCGATGTCCTCCGGTTGGCCGATGCGGCCGAGCGGTGTCTGCGCGACGGCGCCTTTCTCGAAGTCCGAGCCGATGAAGCCCGCGGCGTGAGTGCCCTCGGTTTCGACGATGCCCGGGTTGATCGTGTTGACGCGGATCTTCTTCGGACCGAGCTCGCGGGCCAGCACGCCCGTGATCGCGTCGACCGCACCTTTGGTGGCCGTGTAGACCGCGCTCGCCGGCGGCGTGAAGCGGCTCACGACCGAGCCGATGTTGATGACGCTGCCGCCCGCTTCGCCGAAATGCGGCACGGCGGCCTTCGTCGTCAGCAGCGTGCCGAGCACGTTGACGTCGAAATGCTTGTGGAAGGTCTCGGCCGTGACGGATTCGATCGGTCCGAACTCGTAGACGCCCGAGTTGTTGACGAGGATGTCGAGGCGGCCGAAATTCGTCACGGCCGCGTTGACGATGGCCTGCGCGTCGGCTTCCTTCGACACGTCGCCCTTGACCGCGACGGCCTTGCCGCCGGCCTTGGCGATGGCATCGACGACCTTGTCGGCACCCGCCTTG
>DASRGX010000269.1:0-5925 GCA_035650835.1 Rudaea sp.
TGGCCCATGATCGTGACCACGGGCGGACGCGGCTCTTTCTCGCCTTCGACTTCGACCTTGAGCGCGGATTCGGCGTTCTTCTGCTCGGCGGCGACGGCCTTGTGGCCGAGCTCCTCGACGACGAGCACGGCGGTGTCGTGATCGATGACTTGGTTGATCGTCGCCATGACACCCATCTTGAACAGCACCTTGACGACATCGGCGCCCTTGACCGCCATCTTCTGCGCGAGATCGGAGACGATGATCGATTCGCCGATCGGCACCTCGCGCACCATCGGGGCGACGGGCTTGGAAAACGCGTGGGCGCTCGAGCCCGCGCGCATCGGTTCGACTTGTTTCTTCGGCTTCTTCTTGACCGCGCCGCGGCGCGCGTGACCCGCGTCCGACAGATGCAGCTCCGCGCCGAAATAGCGATTGCCGCCTTCGTCGTCGCCGTCTTCGCGCATGCGGTGCGAACCGTGCTTGGGCTTGGCCTTGTGCTGCGGCTGCGCTTCTTCGGCCGTGCGCGCGCGCGCCGGACGCTCCTCGTGCGCTTTGCGTGCGGGCGCTTCCTTGGCCGGTTTCTCGGCAGCGCGCTGTTCCGGCGCAGGCGCAGGCGCGGGCGACGCCTTGGCCTCGGTTTCGGCGCGCGCACGCGCATCTTCGTTGCGGCGCGCTTCTTCGGCGGCGCGCAGCTTCGCTTCCTCTTCGAGGCGGCGGCGTTCCTGTTCCTTGCGTTCGAGCTCCTCGGCCTCGCGCTTGAGCTGCGATTCCTGGAGCTTCTTGAGCGCCTCTTCGCGCTCCGGCGCGTTCTCCTGGCCTTCGGCCACGGCGCTGCGCTTGACGTAGGTGCGCTTCTGGCGCACTTCGACGTTCACGGTCTTGCCGCGCGCCGCGCCCTGGTTGACGGTGAGCTCGCTGACCGTCTTGCGCTTCAGCGTGATCTGCCGCGGCGCATTGTCGTCGGCTTCCTTCTCGACCTTGCCGTGCGTGCGGCGCAGGAAGCCCAACAGCTTGACCTTCTCCGTGCTCGAGACGACCTGCTCGGGACTCGAGAATTTCATGCCGGCTTCGGCGAGCTGGACGAGGAGCTTGTCCACGCCCATGCCGAGCACTCCGGCGAGTTGTTTGATGGTTACGTCCGACATCGTCGTCTTGTCTCCTAGCGGCGCCGAGCGCCGTCCGGCTTCGCGCCTGCGGAAATCATTCCGCCGCGGCGCGGGCCGCCATGATCAGTTCCGCAGCGCGCGCCTCGTCGACGCCGTCGATGGCGAGCTCCACGAGCTCGTCCGTCGCGAGATCGGCCAGGTTCTCGCGCGTGATGATCCTGTGCTGCGCGAGCGCGAACGCGGTGGTCTCGTCCATGCCGGGCACGGCGACCAGATCGTCGGCCGGCTTGTGTTCTTCGATCTCCTCCTCGACGGCGAGCGCCGCGGTCAAGAGCGCGTCGCGCGCACGCGCACGCAGCTCCTCGACGATGTCCTCGTCGAAGCCCTCGATCGCGAGCAGTTCCGCGCTCGGCACGTAGGCGATTTCCTCGACCGTCGAGAAGCCTTCCTGCACGAGAATCGCGGCGATTTCCGCGTCGACTTCGAGCTTCTCCTGGAACAGCGTGCGCGCCGCGAGCTGCTCGGCCTCGGATTTCGCCGCGACCTGATCCTGCGTCATGACGTTGAGCTGCCATCCCGTGAGCTTGCTCGCCAGGCGCACGTTCTGGCCGCCGCGGCCGATGGCCTGCGAGAGCTTGTCCTCGGCCACCGCGATGTCCATCGAGTGCTTTTCCTCGTCCATGATGATGGACTGCACTTCGGCCGGCGCCATCGCGTTGATGACGAACTGCGCGGGATTCTCGTTCCAGAGCACGATGTCGATGCGCTCGCCATTGAGCTCGTTCGACACCGCCTGCACGCGCGAGCCGCGCATACCGATGCAGGCGCCGATCGGATCGGTGCGATGGTCGTGCGCGACGACGGCGATCTTGGCGCGGTCGCCCGGATCGCGCGCGGCGCCCTTGATCTCGACGAGACCCTGGCCGACTTCGGGCACCTCTAGCTTGAACAGCTCGATCATGAACTCGGGCGCGCTGCGCGAGACGAAGAGCTGCGGACCGCGCTGTTCGGCGCGCACCTCGTAGAGGTAACCGCGCACGCGATCGCCGGCGCGCACCGCTTCGCGCGGGATCGCCTTGTCGCGCGGGATGTAGGCTTCGGCATTGCCGCCGAGGTCGAGGTACACGCTGCCGCGCTCGACGCGCTTGACCACGCCCGTGATGAGCTCGCCGACGCGGTCCTTGTAGGCATCGACGACCTGCGCGCGCTCGGCTTCGCGTACGCGCTGCACGATGACCTGCTTGGCCGCCTGCGCCGCGATGCGGCCGAATTCGGGATTCTCGATCTGCTCTTCGATGAAGTCGCCGACCTGGGCGTCGGGCTTGGTGTCGACGGCGTCCATGAGGCGTATCTGATGGTCGGGCGATTCCATGACCACGTCGTCGGCCACGACTTCCCAGCGGCGGAAGGTCTCGTAGTCCCCGCTCTGCTGATCGATGGCGACGCGCGTGGCGACGTCTTCGTTGGCGTAGCGCTTCTTCGCGGCCGACGCGAGCGCGGCTTCCATGGCCTCGAAAATGACGCGCTTGTCCACGCCCTTTTCGTTGGCGACCGCATCGACGACGAGTAACAGTTCTTTGCTCATGGTATCTCTCTAAAACTCGTGGACCGCGGCTCTAGGCTTCGCGATCCGGCTCGATTGTCTAGTTTTTTGCTTTTTTGCCTTTGTGCACTTTTCCCGGCGCTTCCGACAGCTCGGCGACGAGCCGCGCCTTGTGGATGTTGCCGGGCGCGAGCGCCACTTCGGTGCCGTCCTGCTCGATGACGATGCGGCTCTCGTCGGCCGCGACGATCGGACCCTGGAAGCGGCGGCGCCCGTTGAGCGGCAGCGCGAGCTCGATTTTCGCCGCGCTGCCCACGAAACGCGCGAAATGCGCCGGCGTGTACAGCGGCCGATCGAGCCCGGGCGAAGACACCTCGAGCGTGTAGCGGCCCTGTACGGGGTCGTGCACGTCGAGCGTCGCCGAGACCTGCCGGCTCACGGCTTCGCAATCGTCGACCGTGACCGCACGGTCCGGGGCGTCGATGTAGACGCGCACCAGACTGTTGCCGTGCGACGGGCTGTACTCGACGCCGAGGCATTCGAGTCCCATGTCCGCCACGACGGGAGCCAGCAATTCAGTCAACGCTTCGTTTCGCATAGTGTTGCGCTCGTCCATGATCGCCAGGGTCACGGGGCAGGCGTCCTGCCTGCACTTCTCAAAAAAAGCCTGCAAAATCCACAAACAAAAAATGGGCACGAGGCCCATTCCGTAGTCCGCCGTTGTCTCGCATCCCAACACCGGCAACGCGCTCGATCCTTGAGCTCAAAACAGTGCGCCGCACGAAGCGGCGTCGGAAAAGGCGTGGTAGCGGGGGTAGGATTTGAACCTACGACCTTCGGGTTATGAGCCCGACGAGCTGCCAGACTGCTCCACCCCGCATCAGCCGAACGCCAAGTTTAGCGGACTGCGTTACCGCAATGCAAGAAAACGCTGGAAATCCGCTTATTGCACGAAGCCGAACGCGCGGTCGCACCAGGCGATGAGCGGGCCCCACCAGAGGCCGAGCACGAGCAGCGCGACGCCGTTCAGCGACAGCAGCCAGCGGAAACCGCGGTCCGCCGGCAGGGCGAGCGCGGTGTCTTCGGCCGGCGCATCGAAGTACATGACCTTGATGACGCGCAGGTAGTAGAACGCCCCGATGATCGCGAACACGACCGCGACGATGGCGAGCCAGTACATGCCGGCGTCGAGCGCCGCTTTCAAGACCATGAGCTTCGCGAAGAAGCCGAACAGCGGCGGGATGCCGGCCAGCGAGGCCATCGTCAGCAGCATGACGAATGCATACCACGGATTGCGCTGATTGAGTCCGCGGAAATCGTCGATCTCTTCGGCCTCGAAGCCGTTGCGCGCGAGCAGCATGATGGTGCCGAAGGCGACGGTCGTCATGAGCGCGTACGAGATCGCATAAAACGCCGACGCCGCATAGCCGTCGGGCGTGCCGTTGGCGAGCCCGAGCAGCAGGAAGCCGACGTGCGAAATCGTCGAGTACGCGAGCATGCGCTTCAAGTTGCTCTGCGCGATCGCGACGACGTTGCCGATGGCGAGCGACACCGCCGCGAGCGCCGACAGCATCGGCCCCCAGTGCGGATGCAGATCGCCGAGCCCCGCTTCGAGCAGCCGGTACGCCATGCCGAACGCGGCGATCTTCGGCGCCGCGCCGATGAAGACGGTCACGGCGGTCGGCGAGCCTTGGTAGACGTCGGGCAGCCACATGTGGAACGGCGCCGCGCCGAACTTGAAGCCGATGCCGACGACGAGGAACACGACCCCGAATGCGAGCAGCACCTGGTGCGGGCTGCCGGCCGCGAGCGCGCCGAGCGCATGGATCTTTGCGAGATCGAGCGTGCCCGCCGCGCCGTAGATCATCGACATGCCGTAGAGCAAGAGACCCGACGCGAGCGCGCCGAGCACGAAGTACTTCATGGCCGCCTCGGAAGACAGGCTCGAATCGCGGTTGATCGCGACGAGCGCATACGAGGACAAGGCGTAGAGCTCGAGGCCGAGATACACCATGACGAGGCTGCCCGCGGACACGAGCAACATCATGCCGAGCACGCCGAACAGGCACAGCAGGTAGAACTCGCCGACGAAGAGCTGACGGTCCTTGAGATAGCCGCGCGCATAGACGAGCACGGCGGCGTTGACGAGCAGGATGAACGCCTTGAGCACGGCGGCCGCGCCGTCGTGAATGTAGGCGCCGTTGAACGCCGTGCGCGCGGGATCGTGGTCGACGAGCACGAGCGCGAGCGTCGCGACGAGCGTCGCGATCGACAGCCAATGCGTGACCGCGCGCTGCGACTGCTTCAGGAACAAGTCGACGAGCAGGATCGCGCACGTCGCGCCGAGCAGGAAATCCTCGGGCGCGAGCAGGACGATATCGTGGAGATTGAAATTCATCGGAATGCCTGCTCAGTACTTGGTCGCGAGCAACTGGTCGACGAGATGCTTGATCGGCGCATCCATGAGGTGCGTGAGCGGCGCGGGCCAAACGCCGAGCAACAGCACGCCGGCCGCGAACGCGCCGAGCACGAGCGCCTCGCGCGCGTTGATGTCGGTGAGATGCCGCACGTGATCGTTGGCGACCGCGCCGAAGATCACGCGTTTGACGAGCCACAGCGTGTAGGCGGCGCCGATGATCAGCGTGAATGCGGCGAGCGCGGCCACCCACGGGTTCATCTGGAAGCTCGCGAGGATCACCATGAATTCGCCGACGAAACCGCTCGTGCCCGGCAGGCCGCAATTGGCCATCGAGAACAGCACCCAGAACGCGGCGAACCACGGCATCGTGTTCACGACGCCGCCGTAGTCCTTGATCATGCGGCTGTGCACGCGGTCGTAGAGCACGCCGACGCACGAGAACATCGCGCCCGAGACGAAGCCGTGCGAGATCATCTGCACCATCGAACCCGAAACGCCGAGGTAGGCGGCGTCCTTGTTCGCGGCCGCGCGCACGAGCGTCAAGCTGATGAACGCACCGAGCGTGACGAAGCCCATGTGCGAGACCGACGAATACGCGATGAGCTTCTTCATGTCCTCCTGCACGAGAGCGACGAAGCCGACGTAGATCACCGCGATCAGCGAAAGCGCGACGATGAGCCACGTGAACTCCTGGCAGGCGTCGGGCACGATCGGCAGCGAGAACCGCAGGAATCCGTATCCGCCGATCTTCAGCATGATCGCAGCCAGGATCACCGAGCCGCCGGTCGGCGCCTCGACGTGCGCGTCGGGCAACCACGTGTGCACCGGCCACATCGGCACCTTGATCGCGAAGCCCGACAGGAACGCGAAGAACA
>DASRGX010000270.1:0-8392 GCA_035650835.1 Rudaea sp.
AGGTCAGCGCATGATCGAGGCCGGCCGGCAAGGCGAGCACCGAATCGCTCCAGTCGTGGCCGCCGTTGTTCGCATCGAAGAGGCCGTTGCCGGTCGAGATGTAGATGCGGTCGTTCGCCGGATCGTAAGTCACGCCTCCGCGGCCCCAAATTCCGCCGTCGCCGTCGGCCATGCGGTTGCCGTTGCTCGTGAACCACTGCTGCGTGCAGTCCGGGGTCGACGCCACGGGCGGGTTGGGATCGTTCTCGACGAAGTGCACGCTGCCTTGGTCGCTGCAGGCGACGTTGAACGTTATCTGTGCGCCCGTCGCGAGGTCGATCGCCGTGACGTGACCTTGATAATCGTAGCCGCTGAAATCGGGCAGCCACGGCGCTCCCGCGAACGTGACGTAGAGATACGTCGTGCCGTTGCGTGCCGTGGCGAACGCGAGCGCGGAAGACGCGCCCTCGACGTCGGGTTTCGCCGTGGCGAGCTCGGGCCAGCCGCTGCCGAGGATCTCGCCGCCATCGCCGACGACGTACTTGTGCACGTAGCCGTCGAGCGCGTAGCTGTACACGTAGCGCCGGTTCGGATCGATCGCGGGCGAAGAAGCCGTGAAGCAAGGCTCCGCATCCATGGCGCAGGCGTTGGTGTCGCTCGGGTGCTGCGACCACAGCAACGCGCCCGTCGCGGCGTCGAGTGCGACCAGCGTGCCGTCGTTGATCGTGAAGTACAGCACGTCGTGCGTGCCCGTGGGGGTGTCCACGCCCGTGAGCAGCACCGGGGCGCCTTCCGCTCTGCCCGGCAGCGCGGTCGAATACAGGAGCTTCGTTTGCGCGACGTTCGCAGGCGAGAGCGACGTCTCTGCGGGATTCACTCCGCTGTGGCTGGAATCGAATCCGAATTGCAGCCATTCCGTCGCTGCCGCCGGCATGGCGATGATCGCAAGAAAAAATCCGAACGCGCGCATTTGCACTCCTTTGCCGTGAGGCGCGCGGAAATTACAGACCCGGCAGGCGAGCCGCTCTGTGCGCTGGGAGACATTCGCGGAATCGTGTTCAGGTGCGGCGCATTCAGCTGCGGAACACCGCGAGCGCGATCTCGATGACGATGAGCACGATGATGGCGATCTCGAGGATCTCGGCGCGGCGGCTCGAGGCTTCCTCGTAAAGCGCGGCATAGGTGTCGCGCACGATCTCGAGCTTGCGATCGACCGCGGCGCTCACGTTCGGCACACGGAAGAGCTCGATCGCGGCCGCATAGACGCGCGCGAGGTAGACGTCCTCGGTCACCTGCAGCGCGTTGTCGGCTTTTTCGCGCAGCTCGGTCACTTCGGCGACGAGCGTGTAGAGACGCCGCGCGAGCTGGGCGAAGCGTTGCGCAGCGAGCAAGGCGGTCGTGCGCTGCGCCGCGCCGATGCGCTCGTACATGCGCGGCAGCTCGCGATCGAGCAGCTCGTCGTAATAGCGGAATTCGACGAGCTGCGCATTCGCCACCTCGATGACGTCGGCGACGTCGGAATCGCCGCGCGGCTCGTAGACGAAGGCGCGATCCCACGTCAGCACGACGAGATCGTCGGCGAAATAGGAAAACGCGCGGCTCATGAGCTCGCGCTGCGCGCCTGCCGAAAGCGCCCTCGTCTCGCCGGACAGGAGCCGCACGAGATCCGCCTTCTCGCGCAGGCTCGCGGCGTCGAGCGGCTCGGCGAGCGTGCGCACGATGCCGAGCAGGTAGTCCTCCTGTACGACGGATTCGTTCGGCCGGTCGCATGCCGGCGCAATGACGGCGCTGACGGTGGCGAGAAGGTCGGCCCAGACGTTCGACGAAGCCGCACCGCCGATGCTGGCGTCGAGCGCGTTGAAGCGATCGGCGAAACGCGCCCAGCCGAGGCCCGCGACCGGGACGTGCAACGCGAGCACGACGACGCCGAAATCGTAGAGACGCGCCGTCGCTTGCGCAGCGACACGCGCGCCTTCGAGCTCGATCGCCACGGGGTCGAGCGACAGCAGGAGCGGCGGCACGCCGAACGCGACGGCTTTCGCGGGGGCGGTCGTGAGCCGGCTGCGGCTGCTCGATTGGCCGAGCCGGTTCGACCAGAGGCGCTCGGCCGCTGCGAGATCGATCGCGTAGGCGACGTCGAAAAGCCGCATCGCCACGAGTTCGCCCGAACGGATGATCACCTCGTCGTTCATGCGTTCGTCACGACCGAAGCGTCAATGCCGCGCTTTCGCGCCGTCGCGAGCGCTTGCCGCAACCGTATCGAACAGCGCATGCGGCAGCTCGCGCACCGTCCCCGCGAGCTTGGCGAGGAACCCCGCCATCGCCGAGCTCTTGCGCCAGACCATCGCGATGCGGCGGCTCGGCGCGTGCCCGCGGAATTTTACGAGGTGCACGTTCTCGGACCGCGCGACGGGCGGTTGCACGGCGAGCGTCGGAAGGAGCGTGATGCCGACGTTCGCGGCGACCATCTGCCGCAGCGTTTCGAGGCTCGTGGCGCGGAAGCCCGATTTCTCGGCGGCGCCCGCGAGCTGACAGACCTCGAGCGCCTGGTCGCGCAGGCAATGGCCGTCCTCGAGCAGCAGAAGGCTTTGATCGGCGAGATCGTCGAGCTTGAGGCTAGGCTTGCGCGCGAGTTCGTGGCCCTCGGGGACGGCGAGCAGGAAAGGCTCCTCGAACAGGAATTCGCAGTGAAGCTGATCGTCGTGGATCGGCAGCGCGAGGATCGCGGCGTCGAGGCGGCCTTCGCGCAGTTGCCGCAGCACGACCTCGGTTTTCTCCTCGACGAGCAGCAGTTCGAGCCGCGGGAAGCGTTCGCGGATGCGCGGGATCACGTGCGGCAGCAGGTAAGGCCCGAGCGTCGGGAAGATGCCGAGCCGGACCGTTCCCGATTCGGGATCGAGCGTGCGTCGCGCGATCGCGCGGATCTGCTCGACTTCGTTGAGCACCTCGCGCGCGCGCTGGGCGATCTCGCGGCCGACGTCGGTGAGCAGCACCTTGCGCGGCGTGCGCTCGACGAGCGCCACGCCGAGCTCATCCTCGAGCTTCTTGATCTGCGTGGAGAGGGTCGGCTGGCTCACGAAGCTCGCTTCGGCGGCGCGGCCGAAATGCTTGTGTTCCGCGAGCGCCACCAAATATCGGAGATCGCGCAGGTTCATCGGTTGCTGCCATCGGTCAAACCTATTGATCCAATCATATCAATCGATTTGAACGATAGCCAGTACGGCCATATCCTGGATCGCGTGGCCGGTTCCGGTCTGTTTTTCAACCTCGAAAGGAGTTCATCCGCATGCTTACCGTTGGCGACAAGTTCCCCCAGTTCAACCTCAAGGCCACCGTGTCGACCGAGAGCGTCGAGAAGGCGTTCTTCCCGATCTCGAACGAGACCTACAAGGGCAAGTGGCTCTGCGTGTTCTTCTACCCGAAGGATTTCACGTTCGTCTGCCCGACCGAGATCAAGGGCTTCGGCGATCTCAACGACCAGTTCGCCGATCGCGACTGCCAGATCCTCGCGGCGAGCACCGACAGCGAGTTCGTGCATCTGGCGTGGCGCAAGGATCACAAAGATCTGCGCGACCTGCCGTTCCCGATGCTCGCCGATACGGCCAAGCGCCTCTCGAGCGCGCTCGGCATCCTCGACGCGGAAGAAGGCGTCGCCAAGCGCGCCACGTTCCTCGTCGATCCGGAAGGCGTGATCCGCTTCGCCTACGTCACCGAAGGCAGCGTCGGCCGCAATCCGCAGGAAGTGCTGCGCGTGCTCGATGCGCTCCAGACCGACGAGCTTTGCCCGTGCAATTGGAAGCAGGGCGAAGAAACGCTCAAGGCGGCCTGATTTTTCTTCTCCAGGGCACAACAACAGCGTTCGACATCGCGCCATTTCCCCTCCCCATGGCGGCGATGATTCGGCGGCGGGAGCGATCCCGCCGCCTTTTCTTTCTTCAAAGGTGACGACATGAGCATCGACAGCATCAAATCCTCGATTCCCGATTACGCCAAGGACCTGCGCCTCAACTTCGACAGCGTGCTCAGCGAGACGGGCGCGCCGGGCCTCAACGCGAAGCAGATCGGCCTCGTCGCGCTCGCGAGCGCGATCGCAGCGAGGCATGCGCCTGTCGTCTATGCCGTCGCGGAATTCGCCGGGCGCAGCGCCAGCGCGCAAGAGCTCAACGGCGCACGCACGGCCGCCGCCCTCATGGCGATGAACAACGTCTATTACCGTTTCACGCATCTCGTCGGCGAGCCCGAGTACGGCACGCTGCGCGCGGGCTTGCGCATGAACGCGATGGCCGCGCCGGGCTGCGACAAGATCGATTTCGAGCTCTGCTCGCTTGCCGTGTCGGCGATCAACGGCTGCGGCATGTGCATGGATTCGCACGAGAAGACGCTGAAGAAGCACGGCGTCTCGGCGCAGGCGATCCAGAGCGCGGTGCGCATCGCCGCGGTCGTCAACGCAGTGGCCGTGACGCTCGAGCAGGTCGATCGAAGCGATGCCCTGCCGGTGGCGGCTTAGCCGCAAAAGCCTGAATCACGAACTTTCAACGTTTCAGTCTTTCGACTCTTTCGGGTCTCCAAGCGCCGGATGGCCGATGAACGCGAGCGTATCGGCGAGCGCCGGTACGCGCGTGACGTGTTCGCGCGCGAACGCGAGCATGATCGCGGAGTGGTCGACGCCGTCGTAGAGCTTCAACTGCACGCGTCCGTCCATCGCTTCGATGCGTTCGGCCATGAGCTCGGCGTTGTCGGGCGGCACTTCGTCGTCGTCGGTGCCCTGTAGCAGCAGCATCGGCGGCTCGCCGCCGTCGACGAAGTTGATCGGCTGCGAATCGTACCGGCCCTCGGGCGTGTCGCCGAAGATGTCGGGTTCGTCGTCTTCGAACGGCAGGAAGGCATAGGCGCCGGCCACGCCGATCATGCCGGCAAGATCGCGCCGGCGCAGCCCGACCGAGGCGAGATAGCGCCGGTCCGTCGCGAGCAGCGCCGCGATCTGACCGCCGGCGGAGTGGCCCATCACGAACAAGCGCTGCGGATCGCCGCCGAAATCGGCCGCGTGCACGCGCACCCACGCGACTGCGTGCGCCGCATCGTCCATGAACGCGGGGAACCGCACGTCGGGGAATTTGCGGTAGTCGGGGATTACGACGACCACGCCGTGATTCGCGAGCGCCGTGCCGACGTAGCGGTACCAGCGGCGCTTGCCTTCCTCCCAGCTGCCACCGTAGAAGAACACCACGACCGGTGCCGCGGCGGCCCCTTTCGGCGCGTAGACGTCGAGCGCAAGCTCGTGCGGTGCATCGAACACGATGCCGCGCTGCACAACGAGGCCGTGCGTGTCCGCCCCGGAACCCACGAGCGAGAAGAATACGTCCGCGCAACCGGCAAGCGCGAAAACGCAGGCGAGCCCCCACGCGGCGCGCCAACGTCGCGAATTGCCAACCCGGAGCCTGGTTCCTATCATGACCGTCATTCTGTCATGCGGGGAGCGCCGATGGATCATCCGGAACAGCAACGCATCGGCGCGCTTTTCGCGCACATCCCGGAACGCAATACCGCCGACAATTTCCTGCGCACGACCCAGCAGCATCACGTCGCGCTGTCGAGCATGGCCGACACCAAGGCCAATATCATCATCACGTGTTCCTCGATCGTGCTGACGCTCACCTTCGGCCGCATCAGCGATCCGGAGCTGCGCGTGTCGGTGCTCACGCTCGGCGGCTTCACGCTGCTTGCATTGCTGCTCGCGATCCTTGCCGTGCTGCCGAAGTACCGGCCGCTCAAGCTCAAGGACGAGCGTCTGCCGCCGACGTTCAACCTGCTGTTCTTCGGGCATTTCAGCGAGCTCTCGCGCCAGCGCTACCTCGAAGAAATGGCGCGCGTGATGGTGCCCGACGGCTCGCTCTACGCGACGTGGGTCGCCGACATCTATTCGCTCGGCTCGTATCTCGGCCGCCACAAATACTGGTATTTGCGCCTGAGCTATTTATTCTTCCTGACGGGTTTCGTGCTCGCCTGTCTCGAGCAGGGCTGGCGCCTCATCGTACATTGACGGCACCGCGCCGCGGGAACCGGCGCATAACCCCGTGCCGACCGGCACGGCGTTGCATGGCAGACGTTCGGTCTCGGGAGGGTCGCATGACGAAGTGGCTGCTCGGCGCGCTTTGCGCTGTCGCAATTTCCACAGGTATACACGCGCAGACGCCTGCGGAATCGCAGCTGCCGTCCGCGCTCAGGGACTGGCGCCCGTGGGTGCTCAAGGATCTCGACTACCGCGGCTGTCCGTTCCTCGCGCAGAGTCCTGCGAATTCCCCCGAGAATTTCGTTTGCGCCTGGCCCGGCAGGCTCGCGCTCGCGAGCGCGGCGTCGGGTGCGACATTCTCGATCCGCTGGCGCGTCGAGGCGCCCGCCTGGGTGCCGCTGCCCGGCGACGCCGAACACTGGCCGCAGCAAGTCACCGTCAACGGACAGCGTCAGCCCGTGCTCTCGCGCGGCGAAGTTCCGTCGCTGTGGCTCGGCGTGGGCACGTACGAGATCGCCGGACGAATTCCGTGGCGCGAGCAGCCGCAGACGCTCATCGTGCCGCCAAGCATCGGCATCGTCGCGCTCACGATCGACGGCAAACCCGTGGCGCCCGTGCAGCGCGACGGCGAGGAAATCACGCTCGGCCGTGCGCCCGCCGCGGCGGCTGCGATCGAAGCCGACAATCTCGATCTGCGCGTGTACCGGCGTCTCGCCGACGGCATTCCGGCCGAGCTCGAAACGCGGCTCGTGTTCGCCGTCGCCGGCCATCCGCGCGAGGAAACGCTCGGGCCCGTGCTGCCCGAGGGCTTCGCGCCCACCGAACTCGTGAGCGCGTGGCCCGCGCGTCTGGACGGCGACGGCAAGCTGCGTGTGCAGGTGCAGCCTGGCAGCGCGACCGTCGTGCTCAAGGCGCGTGCCACGGCGCCGCTCCACGACGCCGTCGCACGCGTGCCCGCGGCGCCGTGGCCCAAGCAGGAGATTTGGAGCTACGAAGCCGCGCCGCGCCTGCGCGTGACGGCGGCTAGCGGCGCGGTGCAGGTCGATCCGCGTCAAGCCGAGGCGCCGGGCGAATGGCAGGCGTTGCCGGCATTTGCGCTCGGCAACGAGGCCAAGCTCACGATCGAAGAGCGCTCGCGCGGGCTCGCGCCCGACGAGGGCAACCGGCTCACTCTGGCGCGCGAAGCCTGGCTCGAATTCGGCGGCGGCGCCTGGTACGCGCGCGATCGCGTGAGCGGCACCATGGCGAAGGGCTGGCGCTTCGACGTGGCGCCGCCGTTCTCGCTCGAGCAGGCCGCGGCGCCGAGCTCCACGCGCGGCAACGAGCCGCTGCTCGTCACGCGCGGCGCAGCGCCCGAGCTCAGCGGCGTCGAATGGCGCACGCCGAGCGTGGACCTTGCCGCGGGCCTGCATGTGGCGGCCGCCGCGTCGATGCCGGTCGCGGGCTGGCAGCAGACGTTCGACCGCGTGCAGGCGACGCTGCATTTTCCATTTGGATACAAATTGCTCGCGGCGCCCGGTGCCGACAGCGCGACCGGCAGCTGGATCGCGGGCTGGAACCTGCTCGATCTGTTCCTGTGCGCGATCGTCGCGCTGCTGGCGTGGCGCGCACTCGGCGCGCTCGGCGCCGCTGTCGTCGCGGCTTATCTCGTCCTCGGCTACCAGGAAGCCGGCAGTCCGCTCTGGACCTTGCTCGCCGCGCTCGCGTTCGCGTTGATCGCGCGTGCACTGCCGCCCGGCAAGCTCGCGCGCGCGGCCGAGTGGCTGCGCCGGGCGGCGCTCCTCGCGCTCGTGCTCTTGACGCTGCCGTTCGTCGCCAGAGAAGTGCGTTATGCGCTTTATCCGCAGCTCGAGGAGGGCGGCTATGCCGTCTATGCGCAGACGGCGGCACAAGAAGAAGCGGACTTCGGCGGCATCGCGAACGGGTATCGCCAGCGCTATGCGCGCGTGGCGCCGCAAGCGCGGCCCGTGCCTGAAGCGCCGCCGGCGCCGCCCGCTTCCATGCCGATGGAAGCGGCGCAGATGCAAGCTGCGCCGAAACCGATGGCGAAAAGCGAGCTCAAGGCCATGCGCAATGCGCCGGCCGGAGCAAACGGAGCCGCGGGGCGGGTCGACATCGAAACGGCGAACCCCGTGGTCCAACTCGCCGACAAGATCGACCACTACAGCGAGACGACAGTCGTCCAGACCGGACGCGGCGCTCCGAGCTGGACGCTCGGCAGCACGGCCTGGCTCAGCTTCAGCGGGCCCGTGCTCGCGAACCAGACCGTGCATCTCGTCATCGCGCCGCCGTGGCTCGTGCGTCCTCTGCGTCTGTTGCTTGCGGCGCTGCTCGCGTGGCTCGTCGTTCGCCTCGTGAGCGGCGGCGCGGGCGGTGCTGCGTTGCGTCGCGCCGCGCCCGCCG
>DASRGX010000271.1:0-10915 GCA_035650835.1 Rudaea sp.
TTCCACTGGCGACGGCGGGTTTGCTCTGGGTGAGTGCGGAAGCGGCGGGCGTAATCGGGCATCGGTTCGAGGAAAGCACGATCCCGCAGGATGTCCTGTCTCTGCACATCCAAAGCGTCGAATTCGGCCTGCCGCCCATACCGACCGAATACAAGGATCGAGACCTGTCGATAGCGCAAGTGAACGATGCGCTAAAAAGCCTCAGCAATGCGGACGAAGACGTCACGTTGACGGCTGACGAGTCCGAGCGCTTCAACATCGTGAGGGACTCCGGGATGCTCAACGATGTTGATGGACACCACACCTATAGCACGCGGGAAATTGCCGACGCCGTAAAGCCGGCGCTGCGTTTCACGTACCACTATCGTCAGTGGGCGAAAGTATCCGCCTCGTGGGCGAACCTGCTCGACTCTTATGAGAACGGCAATGAGAAACCTAACCGATCAGAGGAGCTCTCAGCGCTGATCAAAGCGGTAAATTCCGAGCTGACCGCATCGGGATTGTTCCAGGCAATCGTCGGAATGGCCAACCGATCGGATCCAAACTTGCCGCCGCCCGGAAAGGATTGCGACGAATCGCCGAATACGGAGATCACGTTGGAACAAATCGACGGAATTTATTACCTGATGTTCCCGACGTTCAAAACGCCTCTGGGACAAGCCGAATCCACGGGGGAAATCAAGGCGATCAACGGGTTCGGCACATTGTTTACGCATTCCTGCTTCAAGTCGCTCGCGAGGACGTTTCGAAACGCTTCTCCTCGCTTCGAGAAAGAAGCGGACATCATGATCAAAGCGGTCGATGAATGGAACCGGATATTGGCGTCCCGGCAGCCCGAGAAGATTACGATCAAAGCCACCCTCGCCAATCTCGGCAGATTCGATTCGTTCGCTAGGGCGGAAGCGAAGGTGGCCATCGGCTCGAGAGGCGGGTCGAGTCCGCTATACCTCATCGCCAAGGCTGCCAACGGCGATGAGAAAGTCCAGCCGTCCGAATACATTCACATCAAGAGCAGGGACAACGCGACGCTGACGTTTTCGTCGAAACTGCCTAGCGACCTGCAAACCAAAGTATACGCGACGTATCAGAGCGAACTCGCGTTCGTGCAGCTGGGAATGTCGGCAAGCGCTGGAGGAGAGGAGTCGGTGTTCCGATCCCAAGTGGCGCCGTTCTCGGTGCAGGCCAAGAAGGAGTTTTCGAAGGCCGTGAGCGACATGGTTCTTTCGCTGAAGTAGGCTTCGATCCCCCTTTCGAACGGAGCGGCCCTACTGCACAGCCGAAGCTACTCCATCGCCTCGTACAACGGCAGTGTCAGGAATTCCGGGAATTCCTTCGCGAGCGACATGTGTTCGAAGATCTTCGCCGCCTGGTCGTACGTCCCGAGCGGCTCGCCGAGCGCCGCGGCTTCGTTGCGCACTTTTTCGAGCTCCTGCGGGATCAGCGAGCGCACGAGGGCTGCGTCGACCTTGCGGCCATCGTCGAGCACGCCCTTGGAGCTCACGACCCACTGCCAGACCTGAGAGCGTGAGATCTCGGCGGTCGCCGCGTCTTCCATGAGGTTGTGGATCGGCACGCAGCCGTTGCCGGCGAGCCAGCTGCCGAGATAGTGGATGCCGACGTTAATGTTGTTGCGCAGGCCCGCTTCGGTGATCGGTTGCTCGGGCACGAAATTGAGGAAATCGGCGGCTTTGAAGCTTTCGTCGCGTTGCTTGTCCCATTGGTTCGGCCGATCGCCGAGCACGCGCGTGAATTCTTCCATGGCGATGTCGACGAGGCCCGGATGAGCGATCCAGCCGCCGTCGAAGCCGTCGTTGGCGTCGCGGCGCTTGTCGTGGCGTACGCCGGCGAGTGCCTTCTCGTTTGCGGCGGCATCGTTCTTGATCGGAATCAGCGCCGCCATCCCGCCGATTGCCGGCGCGCCGCGCCGATGGCACGTCTTCACGAGCGCGAGCGCATACGCGCGCATGAACGGCACTTCCATGTTGATGAGCCCACGGTTCGCAAGGCAGAACCCCGGCTTGTTCTTGAATTTCTTGATGGCGCTGAAGATGTAGTCCCAGCGCCCCGCGTTGAGACCGGCGGAGTGCTCGCGCAGTTCGTAGAGGATCTCGTCCATCTCGAACGTGGCGAGTATCGTTTCGAGCAGCACGGTGGCCTTGATCGTACCGAGCGGCAGCCCGAGCTCTTCCTGCGCGAGCACGAAAATGTCGTTCCAAAGCCGGGCTTCACGATGGTTTTCGAGCTTCGGCAAGTAGTAGTACGGGCCGGCGCCGCGCGCGAGCTGTTCCTTGGCATTGTGGAAGAACGCGAGCGCGAAATCGAACAGGCCGCCGGAGACGCGCTGTCCGTCGACCGTGACGTGCTTCTCGTCCAGGTGCCAGCCGCGCGGGCGGATCTGCAGCACGGCGATCTTGTCGTTGAGCTTGTATACTTTTCCGGCTTCGTTCGTGAACGTGATCTCGCGGCGGATCGCATCTTTCACGTTGACCTGGCCCTGGATCTGATTGAACCAGTTCGGACTGTTGGAGTCCTCGAAATCGGTCATGTACGAGTCGGCGCCCGAGTTGAACGCGTTGATGATCATCTTGCGTTCGACGGGCCCCGTGATCTCGACGCGCCGGCATTCGAGCGCTTTCGGCAGCGGAGCGATCTTCCAGTCTGCGTCGCGCACGGCCTTGGTTTCGGGCAAGAAATCTGGCATTTCGCCGGCGTCGATGCGCGCCTGCCGCGCGACACGCGCCTGCAGCAGCTCGCGCCGCTTCGGTTCGAATGCGCGATGCAGCCTCGCTACGAACGCGAGTGCGTCGTGCGTCAGTATCTCGTCGAAACGCGGATGCATCTTCGCCGCGATGGCCACACCGACGGGCAGACTCGCTGTCATGGGGCGTACTCCTTGAGGGCGCTGGCGAGCGCACGACATCATAACCGCCGCTCCCGAGCCCGCCTAGACCGTACGAAGGGATCCATGAAACGGACCGGACGCGAGATGCTCGCGGTTCGATCTGCGCTACTATCCGGGCGAAGGCAAGGAGCTGATCATGCGGATACTCGTCGTCGGAGCGGGCGCAACGGGAGGTTACTTCGGCGGGCGCCTCGCTGCGGCGGGCCGGGACGTGACGTTTCTCGTGCGCGCGCGCCGTGCGGAGCAGCTCGCCGCTTCGGGTCTGCGCATCCGAAGCCCGCACGGCGACGTGAACCTGGCGTCACCGAAAACCGTGTTGGCCGAGGGGCTCGCCGAGCCGTACGACCTCGTATTGCTGAGCTGCAAGGCCTACGATCTCGACGGCGCTATGGCGTCGTTCGCGCCGGCAATGGGAACGGATTCGATGATCCTGCCCGTCCTCAACGGCATGCGCCATCTCGATGCGCTCGACGCCCGCTTCGGGCATGCGCGCGTACTCGGCGGTCAGTGCGTGATTGCGGCGACCGTCGACGACGACGGCACGATCCTGCACCTCAACAACGTCCACGGAATCGCTTACGGCGAGCGCGACGGGGGCACGTCGGAACGCGTCCAGCGCGTCGACGCGGCGCTGAGCGGCGCGGGTTTCGATGCGCGCCTCAGCGAACACATCGCGCAGGACATGTGGGAAAAGTGGACTTTTCTCGCCGCGCTTGCGGCCGGCACGTGTCTCATGCGGGCGTCGATCGGCGAGATCGTCGCGGCGCCCGGCGGGGACGCGACGATGCGCGGACTCTTCGACGAATGCGCAGCCATCGCCGGCGCGCACGGGCACGCGCCACGTGCGGCGTTCGCCGAGAAGGCGCTGACGATGTTGTCGCAGCCGAAGTCCTCGCTGACGGCGTCCATGCTGCGTGATCTCGAACGCGGCGGGCGCATCGAGGCGGACCACATCGTCGGCGATTTGATCGCCCGGCGCGGCGCAGGGGTCCCGCGTTCGATCCTCGAACTCGCCTACACGCACCTCAAGGCATACGAAGCCCGCCGTTCGAGCGGCGGCTGAGCGCTCGCGGTCAGTTCTCCGCGAATCCGAGCGCGACGGGGAACGATCGCAGCACGTCGCTGACTCGTGTCGTTGTACCCAAGCGCTGCATGCCGCCGCGTAACACATCGACGTAGTCGCCCTCGTGCGGCAGTTCGAGGGTCGTGTCGCCCCAAATGCCGGGATCGAACACCGGTGCCGCGAGCGCGCCGCCCGCGAGCGAAAGCGGCCAACGCGCTGCGAGACAGAGTAGACGCCCGGTGTCGCTGCGGCGTTCGAACGCGATGAGGTGCGCGGTACGCTCGCCCGTCACCGCCAGAGGAACGTAGTCGCCGCTCGCGTAAAGCAGCGGATGTGCGGCGCGGTGGCGCAAGACCGTCGCGATGAGCCGCTGCTTGATGCGCCCGTCGCGCCAGCCGGCGACGAGATCGGCGAGCGAAGCGTCCTGCGCGAGCGCGGCCGCTCGCGCGGCGTAGTCGACCGGGCGACGATTGTCGGGATCGACGAGGCTCAAATCCCAGAATTCGCAGCCCTGATACAGATCGGGTACGCCCGGTGTGGCGAGGCGGAGAAAGGTCTGCACCAACCCGTTGATGGCGCCGGCCGCAGCGATGCGGTCGATGAAATTTGCCGCATCTTCCACAAAGGGATTTTGCGTTCCGCGTTCGAGGATTGCGCCGAGAAACTCCATGCAGCCCTCTTCGTAGGCCGTATTCGGGGCGATCCAGCTCGAATGGCGCTTGCCCTCGCGAAGCGCCTTGCGCCACCAGCGGGCGATCCGCTCGGCGAACGCACGATGCGCGGCATCGTCCATCGGTTGGAACGGCCAGGCGCCGACGAGCGTCTGGTAGAGCGTGAATTCGTCGAGCGCATCGGGTGCGCCGATCCCGCTGCCGACGACACGGCGATGGCGCGCGTTGAGCGCCATCCAGCGCGACACGGCTTCGCTCCACGCGTCGGCCGCGTCGCTGAGCACCGCGAGCCTAGCGCGCGCGTCTTCGCCGCGCTTGTGGTCGTGCGTGGCGGTTGCCGTGAGGCCATGCGGAAACCGCCGGCCCCGCACGGCGCAGGCGGCGTGGAATTCGTCGATGTCGATTGCGAAGACGTTCGGATCGGAGCCGACCTCGTTGCGCGAGAGCAAGCGGGTTTCGCGGTAGAAAACCGTGTCTTCGATGGCCTTGGCCGCGATCGGCGCCGTCAGCTGCTGGAAGCGCACGGCTGCCTCGCGCTGCGCATCGGACACGGGGTCGAGCGCATCGCGCAGGCAGCGCGCGAGGAAATCGAGCGCATCGTAGTCGGCCGCGTCGAGCTCGCGCACGGCGCGCTCGAGCGCGGCGGCGAGGATCGCCGAATCTTCGGGCGGCAGCGCGCCCGGCATGCCATAGCAACGGTAAACCGGAAACGCAACGACGAGCTCGACGAGCGCGCGCTTCAGGGCGGCATAGGTCACATGTCCCGAATGCGGAGCGCGCTCTGCCACTGCATGGAACGCGCGCGCGACCCGCTCGAGATCCGCAGGGAAGTATTCGGCGAGCACCTGCCGGCGCGCCGACGCGACGGCGCCGCGGAATTCCCACGGGCGCCCGCTGATTCGGCGCCAGAGCACGTCGAGCGCGCCGAGTCCCGCAGGATTGTGCAAAAGACCGCCCACCTGATCCATGAAGTCGTAGCCCGTGGTGCCGGCGACACCCCAATCGCGCTGCGGCTCGTGGGCGGCGAACACCTTCTCGACGACGACGTATGCGGGCGCTTCGGCGTCGGCGGGCCGACGCGCATCGAGTTCTTCGCGCAAGCGCCGGCAGTAGTCGAGCGGGAAAGCGAGACCGTCGACATGGTCCACGCGCACGCCGTCGATGGCGCCCGCCGAAAAAAGCGCAAAAATTTCTTTGTGGACATCGGCGAATACGCGTGGGTCGTCCATGCGCAGCGCGGCGAGCTCCGTGATGTCGAAGAAGCGCCGCCAATTGATGGTTCCGGGCGCCGTGCGCCAGTCGTCGAGCCGGTAATGTTGACGCTCGAGCAAGCGATGCAGCCGGTCACGACCATCCGGCGTGTGCGCGTCGTACGCCGCAGGATCGCGAGGCAGGCCCTCGAGCGATGCCGGCGCGAGCGGCCAGCGCCAGTCGTGATACCCCACGCGGAGGCCGCGATCGCCCTCGTCGACGATCGCGATTTCGGCGTCCGCGAGCGCCTCGGCATAGGGCTTGCCGAGGAACGGCAGCAGGACCTTGCCGTGCAGCGCGCGATTCTCGGGCGTCCAGTCGATGTCGAAATGCCCGGCGTAGTCGCTGCCGCGACCGTGTGCGAGCACGTCGTTCCACCACGCGTTCTCGTTGCTCGCCACTCCCATGTGGTTCGGCACGAGGTCGAGGACGATGCCCATGCTGCGCGCACGCAGCGCTTCGGCGAGCCTGGCGAGGCCGTCCGCACCGCCGAGCTCGCCGCTGATCCGCGCGAAGTCGACCGTGTCGTAGCCATGCGTCGAGCCCGGCCGCGCGCGGAATACGGGCGAAAGGTAGTAGTGACTGACCCCGAGCGCCGCGTAGTAGTCCACGCACGCGCGCGCGGCGTCGAAATCGAAGTCGCGCGTCAATTGCAGGCGCACCGTCGCGCGCGGACTCACGACGATCTCCTTCGTGCGCGCGCCAACCGGCGGATGCGCGCGGCGACGCGCGGCGCGGACAGCAGCACCTGCGCGCCGGCGCGGTAGCGTCGGCGCCAGTTCGGATGCTCGGCGATCGTGCCGGGTAGGTTCGGCTGCTCGACGGCGCCGACGAGATCCTCGACCGGCAAGACGGCGAGCGGTGCCGGCGTGATGCCGACGGCATGGATCGCAGCGTCGACGACGCGCGGCAGCGGCGAACGCGCCGACACGCGAGTGCTTGCGGAATCCGCCCAGCTCTGCGCAAGTTCCTCGCGTGCCGAGACGCGTGCGGCGCGCTCGTCGGCTTCGCCGATCTCGCCGAACAAGCGGAGCCGCCGCCGCCAATCGAGGTCGCGCGCACGCCACCAGCCGGCGACCGGTGCGATATCGTGCGTCGAAGTCATGGCGACTGCATCCCGGCGCCAGCGGCGCGGCGGCAGGAATCCGCGCGCGTTGCGCATGAACGCGAGCACGTCGAGGCCGAGAATGCCGGCGCGCGCGAGCCGTTCGCGGCACTCGGCGGGAACCGTGCCCAAATCTTCGCCGATCACGATCGCGCGGTGCCGCCACGATTCGAGCGCGACGAGTCGCAACAGGGCATCCGTCGGAAAACGCAGGTATCCGCCCTCCGTCGGGCGCGCACCGGAGGGAATGAGCCAGAGCCTGGTGAGCGACATGACGTGGTCCAGGCGCACGCCGCCGGCGTGGCGCATGGCGGCGCGCAGCATGCTCAGGAACGGCGCGTAGCCATTGTGTACAAGTGGAATAGGGGAGAATGTCGTCAAGCCCCAGTTCTGGCCCACCGCGTTGAGCGCATCGGGCGGCGCGCCGATCGACACGCGCGCCAGCATGTCGTGGCGCGTGCTCCAACACTCGCTGCCGGCCGGATCGACGCCGACGGCGAGATCCGCGATGAGCCCGATCGGCATGCCGCGCGCGCGCGCGGCGGCCTGCGCCGACGCCAAGCCGCGCGCAGCGCACCATTGCATGAACGCGTGGAACCCGATGCGTTCGGCGTTGGCACGGGCGAACGCAAGCGCGCCCGGCGCGGAGGCGTCCGCGAAGCGCGAGGTCATGCGTGCGGATGCGCGGGAGGCGGCAAGCGTCTCCTGCAGCGCCTCGAAGCAGGCGTGATGCGCGAGGGCGTTGCCGCCGTCGCGGCGGAACAGAGCGAAATCGGCTGCGCCTGCGAAGTCGCCCGCGAGAAAACGCGCGAACAGACGTTCGAAAACATGCCGTCGCAGCGCGGCCGTGCGCGGCCAGTCGATGTAGCGCGCGCGCGCCAGAGCCGCAGCTTCGCCTGCGAACCCGCCGGCACGCACGATGCGGGCGATTTCCGCTCCGCCGGCCAGACACGCGGGATCGGCGTAGAGCGTGTTGAGAAAGCAGCGGTTCGACGGGCTGTACGGACTGTATTTGTCCGGATCTGCTGCGAACATCGCGTGCACCGGGCTGATCGCGAGCGCGGCGGCACCGCGTTCCGCAGCCGCGGAAGCGAACTCGGCGAGCGCGCCGAAGTCGCCGCAGCCGAGCTCGCCCTCGCGGCGCAGCGAATAGATCTGTGCGGCGATTCCGAACGCGCGCGGTCGCGTCTCGGCGGTCGCGTCGGCGATCGTGAAACAGCGTGCGGGCGCCGCCGCGAGCTGCAGCTGTGCGCCCCCGAGTTCGAGCCGGTGATAGCCGGGTGGAAGCGCGATGCCGAGCCGCACCTGGCCGCGCGCGTCGATCGCCGCTGGACATTCGCGCATGCCACCGAATTCGAGCGCGATGCGTGCGCGGCGTGCCTTGCGCGCGAGCCGCAACGGCAGGTCGAGGACGGGTTTTGCGGCATCGGCGGTGACCAGCGCAGGCACGGCTTCGCTATTCATTCGCGCTTCGGCGGGATCGACGGCGATGCTGTCGAGCAGCGCGCGCAACGTTTCGGGCGAGACACGCCGGCGGCGGCCGAACGCGTCTTGCCAGTCCACGAGCAGGCCCGCTTTCGCCGCCATCGCTTCGAGCTCGCGGTCGCGTGTCGGCATCGTCACGCGAGACAGGCCACGAAGCTCATCGGCGCCAGCCGACCTTGTGCCAACGAGACGGCGGCGGCATCGGGGCTCGCATAGAGCGGCTCGCCGCTCATCGCGGGAGCGACGACGGATTCGGCACCGAGATTGAGATGAAGATGCAGCACGCGTCCGTCCTCGCGGCGCCAACTCGCGCGCAGGGCCTTTTCCGCGACGACCTCGGTGCTGCGCCCGCCGGAACGGTCGAGCCAGGGCACGATCTCGCGCCTGCGCAAGGCGATGAGCTCGGCGACGCGCGCACGCGCCGGGCCACCGGACAGCGGCTCGGGGCGGGAGGCCGTGAACGTGGCGGGATCGTTCGGATCCGGGATGCGCGCGCGCTGCTTGCCGTCGGCGAACTCGGGAAAATCCGCGAATTCGCGTCGGCGTCCTTCGCGCACCGCGACGGCGAGGTCGCCTTGGTAGGCGGAAAAGTATAGAAATGGACGCGCCTCGCCGTATTCCTCGCCCATGAACAGCATGGGGATCTGCGGCGAGAGCAGCAGGAAGGCGAGCGCTGCGGCATACCCGTCCGGCGCCAGCGCGAGGAGCCTCTCGCCGAACGCGCGGTTGCCGATCTGGTCGTGATTCTGCAGGAACGCGACGAATGCGGTCGGCGGCAGGTGCGCTGCGGGTTCGCCGCGCGGCGCACCGCCGCGGTAGGGCGAAGGCTCGCCTTGCCACGCAAAGCCTTCGCGCCACGCGCGTGCGAGCTTCTCGATCGCCGCTTCCGCGAAATCGGCATAGTAGCCCTCGCTTTCGCCGGTCAGCAGCACATGCAGCGCGTGGTGGAAATCGTCGTTCCACTGCGCATCGAAGCCGCGCTCGAGCAGGCCTGCGGCGTTGCCTTCGTGCTCGAGCACGAGATGCACGCGGCGGCCGCTCGCGCCGTCGCGTATCCCGGCGGCCAGCGAGGCGAGCCAGCCTTGGTCGAGGATCGCGTGCGCCGCGTCGAAGCGCAGACCGTCGCAGCGGTATTCCTCGAGCCAGTAGCGAGCGTTGGCGAGAAAGAACGCGCCGACCTCCGGCCGCGTGACGTCGATCGCCGGTCCCCACGGCGTCTGCGCGTCAGTGCGGAAGAATGCGGAGGCGTACTTCGGAAGGTAGTTGCCGTCCGGGCCGAAGTGATTGTATACAACGTCCAAAAGTACCATGAGCCCGAGGCCGTGTGCGGCGTCGACGAGTCGCTTGAGCGCCTCCGGGCCGCCATATGCCGCGTCGGGCGCAAACGGCAGCACACCGTCGTAGCCCCAATTGCGCGGGCCGGGAAATTCGGCGACCGGCATGAGCTCGATCGCGCTGATGCCGGTTTCCGCGAGCGCCGGCAGACGCGCGCGTACGCCGTCGAAGCCGTCGAGCAGTCCGGCATGGATCTCCTCGACGATCGCTTCGTGCCACGGGCGGCCCGCCCATTCGGGATGCCGCCAGGCGTAGCTCAGCGGATCGACGACGACGCTCCAGCCGAGTGCGCCGCCGATTTGCGCGCGCGCGCCGATGTCGGGCACGACCTGGCCGTCGGAGGCGCCGAGTCGATAGCGGTAGCGCGTGCCCGCCGGCACCTCGAGCGCAGTCTCGAACCAGCCGTCTCCCGCCGAGCGCATCGGCGTACAGCCGACGCCATCGCGTTCCAGCTGGACGGCCTGCAGGTCGGGCGCCCAGAGCCGGAAGCGGATCGCGCCGTCGGCAGTGGATTGCGCGCCGAAACCGTAGTCGAAACCGAACCGGTTCATGCTGCAGCCCCGGCCGCGAGGCGCGCTCCGAGCAGTAGCAGGGCGTGTGCGGAGACGTGCACGCGATCTCCCTCGATGGCGTGTTCTTGAGCGGCGGGATCGGCGCTGTCGAGCAGCAATGTCCACGCGCACGCGGGCGGGGGCAACGCGAATTCGACGTCGCCGCCGCCGCCGTTCAGCAACAACAGCAGCATCGCGACATCGTGCCCGTCGTGCGCGGCACGGCGCAACGCGAGCGGCTGCGCATCGGCGTCGCGCCATGCCGCATCGCTCATGCCTTGGCCGCCGACATCGAACCAGCCGATCTCGCCGACGCCTGGTGCAAGCTCGCGATTGCCTTCGAGGAACCGGCCGCTGCGCAGCACGGCATGCTTGCGGCGCAGCGCGACGAGGCGCTGCAGGAATGCAAAAAGTATACGATTCGGCTCGCGTTCGAGACGGCTCCAGTCGAGCCACGCGAGCTCGTTGTCCTGGCAGTAGGCGTTGTTGTTGCCGCCCTGGCTCTGGCCGAACTCGTCGCCCGCGAGCAGCATCGGCGTGCCTTGGGCGAGC
>DASRGX010000272.1:0-5982 GCA_035650835.1 Rudaea sp.
GTTGATCGTGAGATCGCGCCGCCGCAGGTCGTCTTCGAGCGACACGTCGGGCGCCGCGTGGAAATCGAAGCCGTGATAGCCGCGGCCGGTCTTGCGCTCGGTGCGGGCGAGCGCGTGCTCTTCGCGCGTCTGCGGATGCAGGAACACGGGAAAATCCTTGCCGACGGGTTTGTAGCCCGCGGCGAGCAAGTCCGCGGGCCGCGCGCCGACCACGACGTAGTCGCGATCGGTCACCGGCACGCCGAGCAGGCGATCGCGCACGGCGCCGCCGACGAGATAGGTCTTCATGGAGCGATTATGCGCTGCACGCGAAGCGCATTCACGTTTTCTGCATGGCTTGCCGCATAATGTCCGGCGCCTTCACGAGGGGAACACGACGATGAGGTACTGGCTCGCTGCGCTTTCCATCCTGGCCGCCGTCGGCTGCGCCGGCACGCCGCCGAAATCCGCTGCCTCCGCGACGGCGCCGAAGGACGCGCTCTATCGCGATCTCGGCGGCACCGAGGGCATCACGAAACTCGTCGATGCGTTCTTTCCGCGGCTCAATTCCGACGCGCGCATCAACACGCTGTTCCGCAACGTCGATCACGACGACCTGCGCCGCCTCGTCATCGAACAGCTCTGCGCCGCGACAGGCGGACCTTGCACCTACAGTGGACGCAGCATGGAAGAGGCGCACAGCGGTCTCAACCTCACGAACGCCGATTTCGACGCGTTCGTGCAGGATTTCACCGCAGCCATGAACCAGGTCAAGGTGCCGAAGGCCGACCAGAAGCAATTGCTCGCGATGCTCGCGCCGATGCGCGCCGACATCGTCGGCAAGTAACGGTCAGCGCGCTGCGGTCTTCGTTTCGGCGGCGGGCTCCGCCGGCGCCGCGGCAGGGCACACCACGGACTTGCGCGGCGCGTCCGCAGGCGGCGGCGTATATGCCTGGCCGATGCGTGGCAAGCGCGACGCGAGGCTTTGCGCCGAGCCGTGCAGGCGCCAGTCGTAGATCACGTCGAATGCGAGCACGCGTGCGACGTAGTCGCGCGTTTCCTTGTACGGGATCGTCTCGATGAAGAAATCCGGCTCCAGCGCATCGCGTGCCGCGATCCAGCGGCCGAGCGGGTCCTCGCCCGCGTTGTAGGCGGCGCTCGCGAGCCACGGGCTGCCGTCGTAGTGCAGGGCGATGTCGGCCAGATAGCGCGTACCGAGGCGGATGTTGAGCGCGGGATCGAGCAGGTCCGCCGCGCCGGAAAATGACACTTTTTCCACTTTTGCAAGCTGTCTTGCAGTGCTCGGCAGGAGCTGCATGAGGCCCCAGGCGTCGGCGCCCGAGTGCGCATCGGCGGTCCAGGCGCTTTCGGCGCGGATGATCGCGTAGGCGAACGGCGCATCGATGCCGGCGGCTTGCGCGTCGTGTTCGATCTCGGTGCGCCGTGCGAGCGGAAAGCGCAGGTCGTAAAGATGCAGGTCGTCGCCCTGGTTCAGCGTGTAGACGGCGCGATCGTACCAGCCGTGCCGTGTCGCCGCGGCGGCCGCGATGCGGCGCTCGTTCGGCGCGAGTGAGGCCATGCCGAAATCCCACTCGTGACGCGCCTCGCGCAGGCGATTGAGGGCGAAGAACTCGAATGCGCGGGCGAGGGCGGGCTGATGCTGCAAGAGCTGCGCTTCGGCACGCTCGTCGCCCGCCTGCGCCTGGCAGATCGTGTACGGTCGGTCGAGCCAGTCCGCGGCGAGAAAGCCGTGGAAATTCGCTTCCTGCGCGACGCCTTCGAAGATCGGCTTCGCCGCAGCCGCCGCGCCGAGTTTGACCTCCATGCGTGCGCGCAGGTAGCGCCAGCGCGCATCGGCCTGTTGCGCGGGCGACATCGCGTCGAGCGCGTCGCGAACCCGCTTCCAATCCTGCGCGGCGAGCGCCACGCGCACGCGCCACTCGCGCGTGGCGTCGTCGGCCGCCTCTGCCGGCAGCGCGTCGAGCGCCGCTTGCGCGTCGGGCGCGTAACTCGTCGCGCGGTACAGCGCGAGCGCATGCAGCACGCGATTGCGCTGTTCCGTATCGAAGTGGAAATGTGTACCGAGCTTGGTCCACTGCGCCTCGGCCGCGTCGCTGTCGCGGCGTGTCAGGCGTTCGAGCGCGATCACGGCCGCGTCGCGGCTGTGCGGCGCGTCGGGCCAGCCTGCGGCGTCGTTCGTCGCGGCCGCGGCGTCGCGCAGCGCGGTGACCATGCGCTCGGCGGCGGCGCGCTCGTCGCCGGCGAGCTTGGCGGCGAGTTTCGCGACGAGCTCGGCGTTGCCCGCACGCGCCGCCAGATCGATGCGCCGCCAGACCAAATCCGCGCCGAGCTTGCCCTGCGCCTCGGCCCAGCCGAGAGCGGCGTCGCACGCCGACGGCAGCGCGCTCGCGCTCAGCCACAGCGGTTCGACGTCGGCAGAAAAATCGAGCTTCTGTCCGAGCGCGAGCTTCGCCTGCAACGCATCGCATTGCAGTTCCTTGCTGCGCGTCGCGGGCACGTAGCGAGCGAGAAAATTCTTCCATTCGCCGCGCCGCGCAAGTTCCTGCAGGTAGGACTCGCGCAGCAGCTGCGCCGGCAGGCTGTCCGGCCATGCGGCGAGGAATTTGTCGACCTCGGCGGCGTCGACATGCGCCATATTGCGCTCGAGCGACGCGAGCTCAAGATACGGAAACAACGGATAGCGTTCGAGTCCTGCCGCGAGCTTGCGCCAGGCGTCGCCCGGTACGTGTTGGGCGGCCTCCCACGCAAGCGCGAAACGTTCGCGCTGATCACCGAGATCGGCCGGCGGAGGCGTTTCGGCGTGGACGCAGCAAGAGAGGGCGACGACGGTGAAGATCGCGCTGCGCGCGAGCGACGCGAGGCGGTGCGGAAAACGGCGATGCATGCGGAGCAGTGTAGCGAATGCCGGTGTCCGCCGCGAGACCACGAGGCGGCCTCAGCCGGAGGCTTCGAGCGCGAATCCGGACGGCAGGCGCAGCTGTGCGGCAACGGGCAGGTGATCGGAAACCGGGTGCGGCAGCGCGCGCAGCTCTTCGATCTTGAGTTGCGACGAGGCCAGGATGTGGTCGATGGCGCGGCGCGGCTGCCAGCTCGGGAACGTCACGGGTGGCGTCGAAACCGGCGGCTCGAGCGCGGTACGCCGGAACAGCGACTTGAGCTCGCTGCTGTCGACGGCACAATTGAGGTCGCCCATGAGTACCGCGTACGGATGATCGGCGATGCGCTCGGCGATGAAATCGAGCTGGCGCCGGCGCGCTGCGGGGCCGAGCGACAGGTGCGCGATCACGATCACGAGCACATGTTCGCCGTGGCCGAAGCGCACCCAGAGCGCTCCGCGCCCCGGGATGCGTCCCGGCAGCGGATAATCGAGCACTTCGGCGGGTTCGATGCGCGTGAGGAGCCCGTTGCTCGATGCGGCGAATTGCGCGACCTTGCGATTGGGCTGATGGCTCCAATACGGAAATCCCGCGGCCTCGGCGAGGTATTGCGTCTGGTTCAGGAACCCCGAGCGCAGCGAGCCCGCATCGGCTTCCTGCAAGCCGACGAGATCGAAATTGGCGAGCAGCCGGGCGAAGCTGTCGAGATTGCCCTGCTTGCTGCGCGTCGGCAGCACGTGCTTCCAGCTTTGCGTCACGTAGTCGCGATAGCGGCTCACGCTGCCGCCCGCGAGAATGTTGCAGCTCAGGAGCCGCAGCACGGGTGTGCCGGCGGCGTCCTCGTTGTGCTCAATGGCTGCGGCACCCATGCCCTCAGCCTAGGTCGACGTGCGCCGTGCGGCAAGCCCCCTGCGACGCGGTTTACTTGTGCGCCTTCTTCGCGCTTTCCTGCTTCACGAGATCGAGCGCGATTTCGACCATCTCCGGAAACCCGATCCCGCGCTCGCTGAGACCCGTGACGCGGTACTTGCCGTTGACGATGAGCGTCGGCGTGGCATCGACGTGGTAGTCGCGTACGAGATCGTTGCCGTGCGCGAGCTCGCCCTCGATCACGAACGAGGTCGCCGTGGAGAGGAACGACGCCGGATTCACGCCGTAGTTGCTGTAGAACAGGTTGGCGAGATCCTCGATCGTATGCAGCGGCTGGCGATCACGGTGGATGGCGTCGAACAGCGCCTGATGCGTCTTGTCGAGCACGCCGAGCGACTTCGCCGTGTAGAACGCGCGCGCGAACGGTTCCCAGGCCGGCTGGAAGACGGCGGGCAGCAGCGCGAATTTCGCGTTCGGCGGCAGCTTGCTCTTGAGCTCCTCGGCGTAAGGCTGGAAATGCGCGCAGTGCGGACACGCATAGGAGAACACTTCGAGCACTTCGATCTTGTCGCCGCCGGTCGCCGTCGGTTGCGGCGGATCGATAAGGAAATAATCCGCGCCGGCCTTCCACTCGCGGGCGTGCTCCTGCGCGTTGCAGCCCATCGCGGCAACGAGGCCGGCGACGAGGACGAGGACGTATTTCAGCATCGGATTCTCCTAGGGATCGGGCGCGGAAGCATGGACTGCGGCGCGGGCCGCGAGTTCCTCATTTGCCGGACGTTTCCTTGTCGATGAGATAGCGGACCAAGGGTTCGACCTTGTCGTAGCCGCCCGCGGTATTGACCTGCAGCCGGTATTTGCCGGCGACGATGATCGTCGGCGTGCTGTCGACGCCGGTCGCCTTGATGTAGGCGTCGGCCTTGCGCATCTTCGTGTTGATCGCGAACGAATTCGCCGTCGCGATGAAGTCCTCGGGTTTGACGCCGAACCGCGTGAAGAACTGCGCAACCTCCTCGAGCGACGGCTGCGGATTCTTGAGGCTGCGGCCGTCGGGATTCATCGTGGCGAGTTCCTTCGTCTTCCACACGGCGTCGTACATGGCCTGGTGCGTCTTCTCGGCAAGGCCGAGCGCCTGCGCCGTGTAGTACGTGCGCTGGAACAGCGGCCAATCTTCGGCCGGATTGAACGCGGCCGGCACGTAGTTCATGACCGCGTTCGGCGGCAGGTGCTTCGCGAGCGCCTCGATCGTCGGCTGCGCCATGTTGCAGGCCGGACAGCCGTAGGAGAACACTTCCGTGACCTCGATCTTGTCGCTCGTCGACGGCTGCGGAGGATCGATGATGAAGTAGTTCTTGCCGGCTTCCCAGGCGGGCGTCTGCGCATGGACGGAGGCGAACGCGCAGGCGGAGACGAGGACGGCGGCGGCGAAGCGTGAAATCCGAGAGAGCATGAGCGGTTCCTTGGCCCCGGCGGCGCCGCGGCGGCGCCGCTCGGTATAAAAGTTTATTTTGCGGCGGTGCTGCCGGCGTCGGCGGAATGCAGGCCCTCGATGTACGAGGCGAGCGCGGCGATGTCGTTGTCGCTCAAGCCCTTGACCACCATCGGCATGATCTTGGCGCGATCGTCGTCGCCCCAGCTCTTGCCGTCGTGCCAGTCCTTGAGTTTCTGCGTCACGTAGTCGGCGTACTGGCCGGCGAGCTGCGGGTATCCGGCACCCGGGTTGCCGCGGCCGTCAGGTCCGTGGCAGGCCATGCAAGCCGGCACGTTCTCGCTCTTGTCGCCGCCGCGGTAGATGGCTTCGCCGCGCTGTACGAGCTTGGCGTCCGCCACGCCCGGCAGCGAGTTCTTGCCGGCGAAATAGGCGCCGAGATCGTGCATGTCCTGCGCCGACAGCGGCGTGGCGAAACCCATCATGATGGCGTTGTCACGGTGGTGCGACTTGAAGAGCTCGAGCTGGCGCGCGATGTATTCCTCGTGCTGCCCAGCGAGCTTCGGATATTGCGGGCTCGCCGGGTTGCCGTCCATGCCGTGGCAGGCGGCGCAGGTGGCGGATTTGGCCTGGCCCGCGTTGGGGTCGCCCGGCTTGGCCGGCGCGCCCGCGGCCGGCATCGCGGTCGCGGTGGCGACTTCGGTCTGCGCGGGCTTCTGCGAGCCTTCGGGCTGGGTGGTCGGCGCCTTGGCTTCCGGCTGCGCGGGCGTGACGGGGGCAGCCGGCGGATCGGCCGCTTGGGCGAGA
>DASRGX010000273.1:0-5959 GCA_035650835.1 Rudaea sp.
GTCTACGACGATTTCGCGCATCATCCGACGGCGATCGCGACGACGCTCGCGGGCCTGCGCGCGCGCGTCGGTGGCGCACGCATCCTCGTCGGCATGGAGCCGCGCTCGAATTCGATGCGCCTCGGCGCGCACGCCGATGAGCTCGCGCCGAGCCTGGCCGATGCCGATGCGGTCGTCTTCCTGCACAAGCCCGGGTTGCCCTGGGACGCCGCGCGCGTCGTCGCCGCGCTCGGCGGCCGCGGCCGGATCGCCCACAGCGTCGACGAACTCGTCGCGACGCTGCACGCGCAATCGCAGAGCGGCGACCACGTCGTCTTCATGTCCAACGGTGGCTTCGAGAATGCGCCCCGGCGGTTCGTAGCCGCGCTTGGCAGTGCGCCGGCATCAGAGTAGGCTCGATGGCGTCTCCGGAGACACAGCGATGATGCCGGCGCTGCTATCAGCGATCCTCAACGAACCGAATCCTCTCGGAATCCGGGTGCCGCGATAGCGTGATGCCGACCTCGACATTTTCTTCGTCGAAACCGCCGGAAGCCGGCGAAGGCCGCCGCTCTCCGTGCCGCTGATCGACATCCCGCTGTTTCCTCTCAACTCGGTGCTGTTTCCGGGCGGACCGCTCAGCCTGCGCATCTTCGAGCGGCGCTATCTCGACCTCGTGCGCGATTGCGCGCGCAACGACAGCGGCTTCGGCGTGTGCTTGATCCTGCACGGACGCGAGGTCGGCGAATCCGCGGCGCCGGCCGCGGTCGGCACGTTCGCGCGCATCGTCGATTTCTGCACCTTGCCCGACGGCCTGCTCGGCATCAGCGCGCAGGGCGGCGAGCGTTTCCACGTCGACAGCTCGCGCGTGCGCGACAATGGGCTCGCGCACGGCATGGTGCGCTTCTGGCCCGACGAACCCGAGATTCCCGTGCCGCCCGAATACGCGCTGCTCGCGACGATCCTCGAACGCCTGCTCGAGCAGCCCGGCATGCCGTTCGCGCGCGCGGAAAAGCGGTTGTTCGATCATGCGAGCTGGGTCGGCTTCCGGCTCGCCGAGACCTTGCCGCTCGAGAACCGCGAGCGCCAGCATCTGCTGCAGATGACCGATCCGCTGGAGCGCCTCGAGCAACTCATGCATTATCTGCCGCGATTCCAGCGCGGCTGATCCCACCCATGACGACGCTACGCGGCAAGACGCTTTTCATCACCGGCGCTTCGCGCGGCATCGGTCTCGCGATCGCCCTGCGCGCCGCGCGCGACGGCGCGAATATCGTCATTGCGGCGAAATCCGACGTGCCGAATCCCAAGCTGCCGGGCACGATCCACACGGCCGCGGCGGCCGTGGAAGCCGCGGGCGGCAAGGCGCTCGCGGTCCGTTGCGATATCCGCGAAGAAGAGGACGTGCGCGCCGCGGTCGCGCAGGCCGTCGCGCGCTTCGGCGGCATCGACATCCTCGTCAACAACGCGAGCGCGATCTGGTTGCGCGGCACGCTCGAGACGCCCATGAAGCGCTTCGATCTCATGCTGGAAGTCAACGCGCGCGGCACGTTCCTCTGCGCGCAAGCGTGCCTGCCGCTGCTGCTCGCCGCGGAAAACCCGCACATCCTCACGCTCGCGCCGCCGCCCTCGCTCGCTGCGAAATGGTGGGCGCCGCACACGGGGTACACGCTCGCCAAGATGGGCATGAGCTTCGTGACGATCGGCTTGGCGGGCGAATTCGGGCCGCGCGGCGTCGCGGTCAACGCGTTGTGGCCGCGCACGCTGATCGCCACGGACGCGCTCAATATGATCCCGGGCGTAAGCGCGGCGAACGGCCGCAAGCCCGAGATCATGGCCGACGCCGCACATGCGATTTTCGTGCAGCCGGCGCGCGGCTTCGCAGGCAAGTTCCTCATCGACGAAGACGTGCTGCGCGAGGCCGGCGTCGCCGATTTCTCGCGCTACGCCGTCGACGCCGACGCGAGGCTGCTGCCGGACTTGTTTCTCGACTGAGGAGACACCCGTGCGATACCTGCACACGATGGTGCGCGTGCGCGATCTCGACGCGTCGCTGCGTTTCTACTGCGAAGGGTTGGGCTTGCGCGAAGTGCGGCGCAAGGACAATCCGCAAGGCAAGTTCACGCTCGTCTTCCTCGCCGCCCCGGACAGCCCGGAGGCGGAGATCGAGCTCACCTACAATTGGGGTTCCACCGAAGACTACGGCAGCGCGCGCAACTTCGGGCACCTCGCATTCCGCGTCGGCGACGTTTACGCCACCTGCGAGCGCTTGCAGGCGATGGGCTACACGATCAATCGCCCGCCGCGCGACGGCCACATGGCCTTCGTGCGTTCGCCGGATCTGATCTCGATCGAGCTCCTGCAGGACGGCCATCTGCCGCCCAAGGAACCCTGGGCCTCGATGCCGAACACGGGCGCCTGGTGAGTCGGTGCTCGAAAATGCAGTCAGCCTAGCGCCTGCGCGAGATCCGTCACGAGGTCCTCGGCGTGCTCGAGCCCGACGGAGAGCCTCAGCAAGTTCGGCGGTGACACTGGGTTCGGTCCCTCGACCGACGCGCGGTGCTCGATCAGCGATTCGCAGCCGCCGAGCGATGTGGCATTTGTAAACAATTTCACTTTTGCGGCGACGCCGAGCGCGCCCTCGCGGCCGCCCTGGATTCGCACGCTCAGCATGCCGCCGAAATCGCGCATCTGGCGCGCGGCGACCGCATGGTTCGGATGATTCGGCAACCCCGGCCAGTTCACGGCCTCCACGCGCGGGTGCGCGGCGAGGAACTCGGCGACGGCGCGCGCGTTGCGGCAGTGCCAGGCCATGCGCGCCGGCAGCGAGCGCAGTCCGCGCAGTGTGAGCCAGGCATTGAACGGGGCGAGCACGCCGCCCGTCACATGCCGCCGATGCGCAACCGCATCGAACAACGCATCGCGCTGCGCGAACACGAGCGCGCCGCCGAGCACATCGCTGTGGCCGCCGAAATACTTCGTCGTCGAGTGCATGACGATGTCCGCGCCGAGCGCGAGCGGCTGCTGCAGGAGCGGCGTGGCGAACGTGTTGTCGCAGGCGACGAGCGCGCCGTGCGCACGCGCGATCTCCGCGACCGCGGAGATGTCGCTGACGCGCAGCTGCGGGTTCGACGGCGTTTCCAGCCAGACGAGCCGCGTCTGCGGCGTCATGGCGGCGCGGACGGCCGTCGCGTCGCCGGTGTCCGCGGCAGTCGCCGTGATGCCGCGCTGGACGAGGAATTCGTTGGCGAGCACGCGCAGGCCCGTGTAGCAGTCGCGTGGATAGACGAGATGGCTGCCCGGTGCCAGGCTGTCGAGCAGCGCGCTGATCGCCGCCATGCCCGAGGCGAACGCCAGCGCACCGGCGCCGTTTTCGAGCACGGCGATCGCGTCCTCGAGCTGCGTCTGGTTCGGATTGCCTTCGCGCACGTACTCGTAGCTCGCCACTCGCTCGCCGGCCGGCCCGTGCTTGAACGTCGTGGCGAGATGCAGCGGCGGCACGACCGCGCCGGTGGCGGCGTCGGGTTCCGCACCTGCATGGACGAACAGCGTTTCAGGATGCATGTCGAATCTCCGGTTTGGCGAAGTCTCGGGCGCGCGAACGCGGACGGCAAGGGCCGCCCGGCCGCGGGCGGCCGGAACCGCTAAGCGGCTTCGGCCACTTCGCGGAATGCAGCGCGCGCGGCGAGCAGCGTGTCGGCGACGTCGAGATCGGTGTGCGCGCTCGAGATGAAGCCGGCCTCGAACGCCGACGGTGCGAGATACACGCCGTGGCGCAGCATCGCATGGAAGAAGCGGTTGAAGGCCGCGACGTCGCAAGCCGCGGCCTGGGTATACGTTTCCACTTTTTCCGAAGTGAAGAACAGGCCGAACATGCCGCAGACGTGATTGACGCTGAACGGCACCTCGGCCTCGCGCGCCGCGGCGGCGAAGCCTTCGCAGAGGACGCGCGTGCTGCGCTCGAGCCCGGCATGGAAGCCCGGCTCTGCGACGAGCTCGAGCATGGCGAGTCCCACCGCCATCGCCACGGGATTGCCGGACAGCGTGCCCGCTTGATAGATCGGCCCCGACGGCGCGACGCGCTGCATGATCTCGCGCCTGCCGCCGTACGCGCCGACCGGCATGCCGCCGCCGATGATCTTGCCGAATGTCGAGAGGTCCGGCTTCACGTCGTAGAGCGACTGCGCGCCGCCGAGCGCCACGCGGAATCCGGTCATCACTTCGTCGAAGATCAGCAGCGCGCCGTGACGCGTGCAGAGTTCGCGCAGCTCGCCGAGATAGCCCGCGCGCGGCAGGATGCAGTTCATGTTGCCGGCGACGGGCTCGATGATGAGGCAGGCGATCTCCGACCCGCAGCGGGCGAAGAGCTCGCGCGCCGCGTCGATGTCGTTGTACGGCAGCGTCAGCGTGAGATCGGCGAGCGCCTTCGGAACGCCGGGCGACGTCGGCACGCCGAACGTCAGCGCGCCCGAGCCCGCCTTGACGAGGAAAGCGTCGCCGTGGCCGTGGTAGCAACCCTCGAATTTGACGACCTTGTCGCGGCCCGTGTAGCCGCGCGCCACGCGGATCGCCGCCATGGTCGCCTCGGTCCCGGAGTTGACCATGCGCAGCATTTCCATCGACGGCACGAGTTTGGTGATGGTCTCGGCCATCGTCACTTCGGCTGGGCATGGCGTGCCGAACGAGAGCCCGTCGCGCACGGCGCGCTCGGCCGCGGCGCGCACGCGAGGATGATTGTGACCGGCGATCATCGGCCCCCACGAGCCGACGTAGTCGATGTAGCGCCGGCCTTCGACGTCCCACAAATAGGCGCCCTCGGCGCGGGCGGTGAAGAAAGGCTCGCCGCCGACGGATTTGAATGCGCGTACGGGCGAATTCACGCCGCCCGGCAGGAGTTTCGCTGCGCGCGCGAACAGTTCGCGATTGCTCGTCATGGAATCCACGTTGTCAGGTTGTAAACAATGCAGCATAGCGGCGCGCCGCGGCGGCCGGGTCGGCTGCGCCGAACACGCCCGAAACCGCGGCGACGAAATCAGCGCCCGCGGCGATGAGTTGCGGCGCATTGTCGGGGGTAACGCCGCCGATCGCCACCAACGGCAGCCCGAAAGGCTTGGCGGCGTGCAGCAGCGCCGAGGTCGCCTTGCGTGCGTGCGGTTTGGTCGGCGACGGAAAGAATGCGCCGAACGCGAGATAGTCCGCGCCTGCCGCAGCCGCACGACGCGCCCGTTCGAGCGAGTCGTAGCACGACACGCCGATCAGCGCATCGGCGCCGAGCCGCGCGCGCGCCGTGGACACCTCGCCGTCGTCTTCGCCGAGGTGCACGCCTGCGGCGCCGATTTCGGCGGCGAGATCGACGTCGTCGTTGACGATCAGCGGCACGCCGAAGCGTGCGCACAGCGCTGCCAGATCCGCCGCTTCGCGGCGCCGCCGCGCGTGCTCGGCCGTCTTGTCGCGGTATTGCAGCAGTGCGACACTGCCCTGCAAGGCCGCTTCGCAGGCAGCGACGAGGTCGCGTCGGGGTCCATCCGTGATCGCGTAAAGACCACAGGGCGGAAGCGGAAGCTTGGCGGGCGGGCGCATAAGTGCGCGAGTTTACCGCGTGCCGGCGCGGAACCCATCACGGACGGCGGGATGTCGCTCGGGTATTCGTAAGTCCTGCAAGCTGCTGTGAGTTCGATATGCACGTTCGCGCCCTCGTTTTCGGTCTGCTCGGTTTCGGCGCGTCGGCGTACGCCGACGTGCGTACACCCGTGTTGCGCTGGCAATACGGCGGCTGCGCGAGTTCTTGCCAGACGGGCTGGTACAGCTCGCCGGCTATCGTGGATGTCGACGGTGACGGCGTGCCCGAAGTCGTGGCGGGCAGCTACGACCTCGTCGTGCTGAACGGTGCGACCGGTGCGACCGAGCAGCGCGTCGCGAGCTCGGCCCGCATCTGGACGGACGTCGCGATCGCGGATCTCAACCACGACGGCTACGTATC
>DASRGX010000274.1:0-13751 GCA_035650835.1 Rudaea sp.
CGCATTGGTGGTCGTGAGGCGTGCGTCGCTGTTGGCCGGTCCGACGATCTGGAACGTCACGTTGTCGCTGTTGTTCGGGTCCGCGACGAACGCGTTGCTGCCGTCGAAGACTTCCGCCGTCACGACCGTGCTCTGCGGGCCGTTGGAGCCCGAGATGTAAGCGGTGCCGTCCGTCGACGCGACGACCGACGAAGGATTCGTGTTCGGCGCCGCGCCGGCTACCGTGAACACCATCTGCGAACTGATCGTCTCGCCGTCGTCAGGATCGACGGCCGTCACGCTCAGGAGCGCCGTTCCGGGCACGTCGCCCGAGTGTACGAAGATAGTGCCGACGCCGGCGCTCACGCTGACGGATTCGCTGCCGACGAGCGTCAGGAATTCGTTGCCGTCGATTTTCGGCGGATTGCTGTTGGCGCCGCTCCACGTGGTATTCGGATCGTCGAGTTCCGACAGCGTAGCGATCGTGGTGGGCGTGACCGCATCGTTGATCTTGCCCCCGCTGACGAGCTGGCCGTTGGAATGGCGCCAGGTCACCGTCACTTCGGAGATGTAAGGCGAGCCCAAGCTGTTGGTGAAAAATCCCTTGGAGCCGTCCTCGGCTTCGCCGATGAACGGATTCAGCGGCAGCACTTGCGTGGTGGCCGTGAGCTGCAAGCGCGGGTCTTGCTTGTTGCCGACCTGGATATTGACGTTCGTCGCACCCGTAAAGGTATACGTGCCCTGGATGTCGCCGACTGCCTGCACGCTGACCGACGCCGTGAGCACGACCGTGCCAGCCTGGCCGGAGCTGTTGAATTCGAACGTCGCTTGGCCGCCCGAGAGACTCTTGGTCGCGGTGGCTCCCGAATTGCCGCCGCCGCTCACCGTGCCGAGGTTGCCCGGCGTCACCGTCAGGGTGACTCCTTGTCCGTCGGGCGCGGGAGCGCCGTCGGACGTCTTCACCGTCACGATGATGTTCGCTTGCGAATTCGTGTAGATGGTGCCGGCATCCGAAGTCACCGTGACCGTTTCCGTCACGTGGTTCGTCGCCGTGTTGCTTCCGCCACCGCCGCCGCCGCAGCTGGCCAGACCGGTGGCCGCCAGCAGCAAAAGGAAGGTGTTGCGCAGGGCTCTCATGTTCAATCTCCAGGCTCGCAATTCGTTCGTGGTCACAGTGTGTTGCTGTTGTCGCGATCGCTCGGCATCACTTCAGATTTTCGTTCAAGATGCGTGGGGTGACGAAAATCAGCAGTTCGGCTTTTTGGTCGCGCTTCTTCGTATCGCGGAACAGGGCGCCGAGTCCGGGCACGTCGCCGAGGAACGGCACCTTCGTGATGTCGGTGGACTTGTCGAATTCGTACACGCCGCCGAGCACGACGGTCTGGCCGTTGTCGACGAGCACGGAAGTGTTGATCTCGCGCTTGTCGAGCTGCGGGACGAAGCCGCCGCCCGGATTCGGGACCAGCGAGTTGATGGCGTCTTTCTTGACGTCGAGCGTCAGGAAGATGCGGCTGTCGGCCGTGATCGTCGGCGTGGCCTTGAGCTCGAGCACGGCTTCCTTGAACTGCACCGTCGCGGTCGCGGCGCCGCCCTGTGTGCCGCCCGAGAACGTGACGTAGCCGATTTCCTGGCCCTGCTTGATGTCCGCTTCCTGTTGGTTCGCGGTGATGACGCGCGGGCTCGAGATGAGTTCGCTGCGCCCTTCGGTTTGCGCCGCGGAAAGCTCGAGATCGAGCAGGTAGTCGGCGCCGAGAATCGACAGGCCGAAGCTCCCCGACGGGCTCGTCGCCGGGAGGTTCACGTTGAGCCGGTTGCCGAGGTTCGGTACGAGCACGCCGGGGCCGTCCTGCGCAGCCGGCGAGGTATTCGGCAGACCGCCGAACCCTTGGAAGCGATTGAGCAACGCGGCGTTCGTCATCTGGTCGGTACCGGCGAGCGATCCCGAGGTCGATACGATCGTGTTGCCGCTCTGATAGCCGCCGCTGATGCCGAACCGAGCACCGAGCTCGCGCGCGAAATTGTCCGTGGCAACGACGACGCGCGATTCGATGAGCACCTGCTGCACGGGCTTGTCGAGTTTCGCCACGAGGTCGCGGATCTGGGCGACGCGTTCCGGCGTGTCGACGACGAGCAGGGTGTTCGTGCGCTCGTCGTAGGTCACGCGACCGCGCTCGGACAGGAAGCCACTCGTTCCCTGCGTGACCTGCGCAGTGCCCGTGCCCTGCGCCTGCTTCGTCTTCTGGGTCAACAAATCGGCGATGTCCCTGGCCTTGCCGTAGCTGATCGGGATGTACACCGTGACCGTATCAGACAATTGTTGCAGCTTGTTCTTCGCATCGGCGAGCGCCTGTTCGCGCTCGGCGATTTCTTTCTGCGGCGCCACCCAGATCACGTTGCCGTTGCGGCGCTTGTCGAGGCCTTTGGCCTGCAGCACGATGTCGAGCGCCTGATCCCACGGCACATTGATCAGGCGCAGCGTCACGTTGCCCTGCACCGAATCGGCGACGACGATGTTGAGATCCGAGACATCGGCGATGAGCTGGAGCACCGACCGCGTCGGGATGTCCTGGAAGTTGAACGTGACGCGGTTGCCCGAGTATTCGGGCGGCGCGTTCGGGTCCTTCTTGACCTCTTCCTTCTTCGGCGAGATCTCGATGATGTACTGGCTGCCGGCTTGGTACGCGAGCTGATCGAAGGGTCCCTTCGCGGTGATCTCCATGTGCGCGCCGTTGCCCTTCGCATGCGTCTCGATGAACTGCACGGGGGTGGCGAAATCGAGCACGTCGAGCCGCTGCGCGAGCTGCGGAGGCAACCGCACGTTGTACATGTCGAGCGTGACCTTGTCGCCGACGCGCTGCAGGTCCGCGCCCGCGCCTTCGCCCGAGAAGCTCACGACGATACGGCCTTCGCCGTTCTTTCCGCGACGGAAATCGATATTCGACACTTCGACGCCGGGCGCTGCGATCGTCTTCGTCTGATCGGTCGTCGCGACGGCCGTGACGGTGGCCGACCCCGACATGCCGTTGTTCACCGTCAGGATGAGATTGTTGCCGTCGATACGCGTGTCGTAGGTGGCGTTGCGGAACAGGTCGACGACGACGCGCGTGCGGCCCGCTGCTTCGACCGCGCTCACCGAGCTCGTCGCGCCCGTGTTCACGTCGATCCGGCGCTGCGTCATGCCGTTGCGCGTGTCGGCCATGTCGATCGCGATGCGCGCCGGGTTCTCGGTCGTGAACACCTGCGGCTCGCCGACGATGGGCTCGGCGAACTTCATCGTGACCTGCACCTTGCCGCCGGACAGCGGCGTATAGGTGATGTCCTGGAGGATGTTCTCGGCGAGCGCGGAGGCGGAGAGAAGCATTGCCACCGCGGCGACGAGCCACGCCAAGCCGCTGCGCAATGCCTTGCTCGAGCCAGGTTTGGACGTACGTCCCTGGAAGTCAGCAACTGTAATGGTCATTTCGAGTTACCCCCAATGGGTCGTCTATTTCTCGCCCAGCGCAACCGACGCCTGGCGTTCCATCCAACCGCCGGTCCCGTTCGGGATCAGCTCCACGAGATCGATATGGTCTTCGGCAATGGCGGTGATCTTGCCGTTGTTCTGGCCGAGGTAGTTATGCAGGTGCACCCGGTGGATGACGTTGTCGGGATCCTTGATGAGACCCTCCATCGTCCCTCCGGTGCCGATCGTTCCCACCATCTTCAAGCTGTCGAGCGGGAAGTTCTCGAGCGGCTCCTTGGGATGCTTCTCGATCTGCGCCCCGGCATTGGCGTTCGCACGCTCCTGCTGCTGCTCCTCGAGGCTCGGCGCGAACGGATCGCGCTTCTCCTGATCCTTGTACTCGAACGTCTCGAACGTCTTGAGCACGGGCAACGGAGGAATCGGCGTCCCTTTTTTCGCTTTTTCGCGCGCGATCCACTCGCGCAAATCGGAATCGCCATCCGAGCAACCCGCGAGGAACGCGAAAGCCGCTCCGAGTGCGAGCGCGCGTGCGAGCGGGAGATGAACGATGCGCATGCTCACTTCCCTCCCTTAGGTGCCGCGGGCGGCGCGCCCGGCGCAGGCTTCTGCGCGTTGTCGTTTTCGTCTTCTTCGACGTAGCGGTACGTCTTGACCGTGCCTTCGAGCGTGAGCTGCCCGGCGCCGGCCGTGGCCTTGGCATCGCTCGGCTTCAGCGATACATCGTGCATGGTGAGGATTACGACACGCGGCAGCGCCGCCACGCCGCTGATGAACGTACCGAACTGGTGGTAGGTGCCGAGCATGCGCAGCGTTATCGGCTTCTCCGCGTAGAAGCCTTCCTTGATCGTCTCGGGTCCCGGCTGGAACAGCTGCACTTCGAGACCCGACGACAACGCCGTTTGCGAAATGTCGACGAGCAGTTCCGGCATTTCGGTCTTGCTCGGCAATTGGCGCAGCAGCTGGCGCAGCATGTCGCGCATCTCGTCGAGCTGCTGGCGCAGGGCTTCGAGGTTGACGACCTTCGCCTGTTTCTCGGAGAACTCCTTCTTGAGCGTCTCCTCGCTGGCTTGTTTTTGCTTGAGATCGTCCTGCTGGTCGGCGATCTTGAACCACCAGCCTGCAGCGACGAGGATCAGGAACAGCACCGCGCAGAGCGTGAATTTCACGCTCTGCGGCCACGCGCCGATGTTGTTGCGGTCGAGATTGCGGAAGTCGGAAAGTTTCACGGCGCATCCCCTGGCGTAGCCACGGCCTGCGGCGGTGGCGGTGGGCCACTCGGATTCTTGACCGGCGACGGCTGCGCGGCGCCCTTCGCGGGTGCGCCCTGCGTTCCGTCCTGCGCGTTGTCGGCATCAGCGGGCTTGCGCAGCTTCACGTTGAGCGCGAACTCGTAGCGGTTGCGCTTGTCGTTGCCCTTGGCTTCGGTCTTCTGCAGGTCCGAATGCACGAGCCACGGCGAGTTCTCGAGGTTGCGCATGTAGGTCGCGACGCTCGCATTCGATTGAGCCACGCCTTCGAGCGTCAGCGTATCGCCGCTCTGTTTGAGCGCGTTCAGGCGCACGCCGTCGGGTATCGTCTTCACGAGCTCGTCGAACAGATGCACCATCTGCGCGCGGCTCGCCTGCAGCTGCTCGATGATCTGCTTGCGCGCGAGCAGCTTCGATTTCGTCTCCTCGAGCTTCTTGATCTCGGTCAGCTTGCTGTCGAGCTGCTTGATCTCGTCCTTCATGAGCGTGATGCGCTGTTCCTGAACGTCGATGCGCCCGCTCATCCACCACGACCACAGGATCACCGCGAGCACCGCCGCGACCGCCGCCATGCCGAGCATCGTGTAGAACTCGCGTTCGCGCTGCTTGCGCCGTTCCGCACGCCAAGGGAGTAGATTGATCTTTGCCATCAGTCGAAACTCCTCAGCGCTAGCCCGCAGGCGATCATGAGCGCGGGCGCATCCTGCGCGAGCGTCTGCGCCTGGACGCGCGACGACAAGGACATGTTGGCGAGGGGATTGGCCACGACGCACGGCACGCCGAGCTGCTCTTCGACCATTTCGGCGACGCCCGCGATCGACGCGCAGCCGCCGGCGAGGACGACCTGATCGACTTTGTTGTATTCGCTGCCGGCGAAGAAGAATTGCAGCAGTCGGCTGATCTGCTGGACCATCGCCTCCTTGAACGGTTCGAGCACTTCGATTTCGTAGGACTCCGGCAAGCCGCCTTGGCGCTTGGCGAGGCCGGCTTCTTCGTACGACAGACCGTAGCGGCGCATCACCTCGTCGGTGAGCTGCTTGCCGCCGAAGACTTGCTCGCGCGAGTAGATCGTGCGCTGGCTTTTGAGCACGATGAGCGTCGTCATCGTCGCGCCGACGTCGACGACCGCGACGACGGCGTCCTTCGGCACGGCGAGCTGATCGGCCACGAGCTTGAACGCGTTCTCCATCGCGAACGCTTCGACGTCGACGACGCGCGCGCTGAGCCCGCCCAAGTCGAGCGCCGCGACGCGCAGGTCGACGTTCTCGGTGCGCGAGGCCGCGAGCAGCACGTTCATCATCTCCGGGTTGTCCTTGACCGGACCGACGATCTCGAAATCGAGGCTCACTTCCTCGATCGGATACGGGATGTACTGATTCGCCTCGACTTGGATCTGACCTTCGAGGTCTTCCTCGGAAAGGTCGGCCGGCATCGGGATCACTTTCGTGATCACCGCCGAGCCCGCGACGGCGGCGGCGGCGTATTTCGTCTTCGTGCCGGAACGATTGAGCGCGCGCCGAATCGCTTCGCCGACGGATTCCACTTCGACGATGTTCTTCTCGACGACGGCATTGGGAGGAAGCGGCTCCACCGCATAGTGCTCGACGCGGTAGCGTCCGCCGGATTGACTCAACTGCAGCAGCTTGACGGCCGTCGAGCTGATATCCACCCCGATCAGCGGCGGCGATTTTGCACTGAGTAGGCCCACACTTTTTCCCCTTCCCACGCGCCCTTACGAGCGATATATGCGCATCTACATTAAATACGAATCTTAACGGATTATCAACAGTGACTTTACTTGGAGGCCAAGGCCGTGATTTGTCAGGGATTTATCCCAAAAACGCCACATTTGGCTATGAGCCTTCCACCTGCCCGTTCTATACTCTGCGGCTTGCCTCTATGACCTTGATTGCGGTCACAGTCCGCGCACTTCATGAGAATCTTTCTACGTTTGCTGCGTTACGCCTTGATTTTGGGGCTAACGGGAATCGTGCTCGCCTGTGCCGCGATCGGCATCGCCTATTGGTTGATCGCGCCCCGCCTGCCGTCGGTCGAAGTGCTGCGCGATGTGCGTCTGCAGGTGCCGCTCAGGGTCTACAGCGCCGACCATAAACTCATGGCGACGTTCGGCGAGACGCGCCGCATACCGGTCAAGATCGAACAAGTGCCGGCGCAGCTCAAGAATGCGTTCCTCGCCGCCGAGGACGCGAACTTCTACAACCATCCGGGCGTCGATTGGCAGGGCGTGCTGCGCGCGGTCGGCCTCATGATCACGAAACGCACGCTGCACGTCCCGGGCGGCAGCACGATCACGCAGCAGGTGGCGCGCGGCTTCTTCCTGAGTTCGGAGGTGAGCCTCACGCGCAAGATGACGGAGATCTTCCTCTCGTTCCGCATCGAGCACGAGCTCACGAAGGACGAGATCCTGCAGCTCTATCTCAACAAGATCTTCTTCGGCAACCGTGCGTACGGCGTGGCGGCCGCGGCCGAGTTCTACTACGGCAAGACGCTCGACCAGCTCACGCTCGGCGAATGCGCGATGCTCGCCTCGCTGCCGAAGTTTCCGTCGAGCAGCAACCCGCTCAACAACCGTGCGCGGGCGAACGAACGTCGCAACTACGTGCTCCAGCGCATGCTCGAGAACGGCTTCATCAACGAAGCGCAGTTCAAGCAGGCGAACGCCGAGCCCGATCTTTCCTACGCGCATGAACCGCCCATCGAAGTCGAAGCGCCCTACCTCGCCGAGATGGTCCGACTCGAAGCGCTCGAGCGCCTCGGCAACGACGCGCTGACCGACGGTTACGTGATCCACACGACGCTCGATTCGCGCGACCAGGACGCGGCCAACCAGGCCCTGCGCGAGGATCTGCTGAGCTACGACGAGCGTCATGGCTTTCGCGGTGCGGAAGGCCACGCCACGCTCTCCGAGCATCCCGCGCCGGCCGAACTCGACAAGCTGCTCGACGCTTACCATCCGGTCGTCGGCTTGATTCCCGGCATCGTCACCGAAAGCGCGGAGAAGATGGCGACCGTGTACCTTTCCGATGGCCAGAGCGTTCCGCTCGAGCTCGATGCGGTGAGCTGGGCGCGCGCCTACCAGGACGAGAGCCACCGCGGCGCCGCGCCGAAGCGCGTCGACGCGGTGCTCAAGGTCGGCGACATCGTGCGCTTGGCGCGCAACGCCGAGGGCAAGTGGAAGCTCTCGCAGATCCCCGCTGCGCAAGGTGCGCTGATCTCGCTCGATCCGGAGAACGGCGCGATCAAGGCCGAGGTCGGCGGCTTCAGCTATGCGCGCAGCAAGTTCAATCGCGCCGTGCAGTCGGCCCGCCAGCCGGGCTCGAGCTTCAAGCCCTTCTTCTACGCGGCCGCGTTCGAGCACGGTTTCACGCCCGCCTCGATCATCAACGACGCGCCGATCGTATTCGCCGATCCCTCCAAAGCGAACGGCCTCTGGACGCCGAAGAACGACGACGACAAATTCGACGGCCCGATGCGCCTGCGCGAGGCGATGGTGCAGTCGAAGAACTTGGTCTCGGTGCGGCTGCTCGATGCGATCGGCGTGCACTACGCGCGCGAATACGCGACGCGCTTCGGCTTCTCGCCCGACCAGATCCCCGAAAACCTGTCGATGGCGCTCGGCACGGCATCGGTATCGCCGCTCGCGATGGCGCGCGCCTATGCCGTGTTCGCGAACGGCGGCTTCCTCATCGATCCCTATTTCATCGAGAGCATCAGCGATCGCGACGGCAAAGAAGTCTACAAAGCGGAGCCCGTCGTCGCCTGCCGGCATTGCCCGCAGCGGCTGCTCGACGATGCGCGTACGCAAACCGCGGTCAACGATGCGAAAAGCGACGGCGGCGCGACGACGTATGCGTTGTCCCCTGCCGCAGGCGCACGCGCTGCGGCCCCAGCCCAGGCGCCGGCACCGGCTGAGCCGAATGCGCCGAAGCTCGCGCCGCGCGTGCTCGACCCGCGCATCACCTACCTGATCGGGTCGCTGCTTCACGACGTCGTGCGCCGCGGCACCGGCCATGATGCGATGGTGCTCAAGCGCAACGACCTCGCCGGCAAGACCGGTTCGACGAACGATCATCGCGACGCCTGGTTCAACGGCTACAACGACGCGCTCGTCGCCAGCGTCTGGGTTGGCTTCGACGATTTCTCCTCGCTCGGCCGCGCCAACGGCATCGGTGAATTCGGCGCGCAGGCCGCACTGCCGATGTGGATCGGCTACATGCGCGAGGCGCTCAAGGGCGTTCCCGAGAAACCGTTCGAGATGCCGGCGGGCATCACTACGGCGCGCATCGACCCGGCGACGGGCCAGCTCGCACCGAGCGGTGCACCGAACAGCATGCTGGAATACTTCAAGGTCGAAGACGTCGCGCGCCTCGCGAGCGGGCCGAACAATCCGACCGAGGAAGAAAAAAAGGTGCAGCAGGACGCCTACGGAATCTTCTGATGCATTCGCGCAATTCCGCCCGCGGCTCCGAACGCGCGCACGAAATGCGCCGTCGCATCGCGCTCGAAGCGGCGCGGCTCATGAGCGAGCACGGCATCCGCGACTTCCACCTCGCCAAGCGCAAGGCGGCGCAGCGGCTCGGCATCGCCGACGACTTGAACCTGCCGAAGAACAGCGAGATCGAAACCGCACTGCGCGAGCACCAGCGCCTGTTCCAGGCCGACGAACAGCCGCAGCGGCTGCGCCGCTTGCGCGAAGTCGCGCGGGACGCGATGAAATTCTTCGCGCGCTTCGAACCGCGCCTCGTCGGCGCCGTGCTCGAAGGCACCGCCGATCGCCATTCGGCCGTATGCCTGCACTTGTTCAGCGACGCCTCCGAAGACGTGGCCGCGTTCCTGCACGACGAAGGCATTCCCTACGAAGAGCAGAACCGCCGGCTGCGCATGAACGCGGAAGAGCAGCGCGAATTCCCCGTGCTCCTGTTCTCGGCGGACGATGTGGCTATCGATCTCACCGTCTTGCCGCGCGACGCCGTGCGTCAGGCGCCGCTCGACCGTATCGGCGAGCGCCCGATGCGCCGTGCGACGATCGCGATGCTCGAGCAATTGCTTGCCGAATCCGCATAGAACGCGATCGAAGGAACGCTTCCCCCGCTAGCGGGGAAGGGAATCTAAGCGCTGCGCCTCAGCGCTTCTCGATCGGCACGTACTCGCGCTTCGGCGAGCCCGTGTAGATCTGCCGCGGCCGGCCGATCTTGGTTTCCTTGTCCTGATGCTGTTCGAGCCAATGCGCGACCCACCCGGCCGTGCGCGCGATCGCGAACATGACGGTGAACATCTCGGTCGGGATCTTGAGCGCCTTGTAGATGATGCCCGAGTAGAAGTCGACGTTCGGATAGAGCTTGCGCTCGACGAAGTACGAATCCTTGAGCGCGGCTTGCTCGAGCTCGATCGCCACGTCGAGCAGCGGATCGCTGATGTGCAGATCGGCGAGCACCTTGTGCGTCATTTCGCGGATGATCGTCGCGCGCGGATCGAAGTTCTTGTACACGCGATGGCCGAAACCCATGAGGCGGAAGCCCGAGTTCTTGTCCTTGGCGCGATCCACGGCCTTGCCGACGTTCTTCGCATCGCCGATCTCGGCCAGCATCTTGAGCACGGCCTCGTTCGCGCCGCCGTGCGCGGGACCCCACAGCGCGGCGATGCCCGCGGCCACGCAGGCGTACGGGTTGGCACCCGTGGAACCGACCAGACGCACGGTCGAGGTGCTCGCGTTCTGCTCGTGGTCGGCGTGCAGGATGAACAAGAGGTCGAGCGCTTTGGCCACTACCGGATCGAGCGACAGCGGCTCGCTCGGCACCTCGAACATCATGTGCAGGAAGCGCGTGCAGTACTCGAGATTATTGCGCGGATAGCGGATCGGCCAGCCGATCGAATAGCGATACGCCGCGGCGGCGATCGTCGGCATCTTGGCGATCAAGCGGATCGCTGCGAGGCGGCGCTGCTCGGGGTCGTTGATGTCGAGCGTATCGTGATAGAACGCCGAGAGCGACGCGATCGAGCCGCACAGCATCGCCATCGGATGCGCGTCGTAATGGAAACCGTGCAGGAAGTTCTTGAGCGACTCGTGCATCATCGTGTGATGCGTGACTTCGTGCTCGAAGGATTTGAACTGGTCCGTCGTCGGCAGTTGTCCGTTGATGAGCAGATACGCCACTTCGAGGAAGCTCGAGTGCTTGGCGAGCTGCTCGATCGGGTAGCCGCGGTACAAGAGCACGCCGGCGTCGCCGTCGATGAACGTGATCGCGCTGCGCGTGCTCGCCGTGGAGACGAAGCCGGGATCGAACGTGAAGTAGCCGAGGTCCTTGTAGAGCTTGCCGATGTCGACGGCGGGTTCGCCCAAGGTTCCGTGCAAGAGCGGCAAGGTGCTGGATTTATTGCTCGCGTTGTCGGTCAGCAGAACGGTCTTGTCGGACACGGCGGACTCCCTGATTTTTGTTCGCGTGGGACCGGCAGCGGCGTGGCGCGCCGGACGGCCGGCACGAGGCGGCCGGCGGTATGCGGATTATCGCATAGGCGATTGCGGGAAGGTTACCGCGCAAAACGTGTCGCACGAACGCACGCGAGCGCACCGTGACCGATGCGCTCGCGGGGAACTCGCGGGGCGCGTGCGCGTCGAAACGCGCGAGCGCAGACGGGCTTACTTGCCGCCGTAGCGGCGACGGAACTTGTCGACGCGACCGCCGGAATCGACGATCTTGTGCTTGCCCGTGTAGAACGGATGCGAGTGGCTGGAGATTTCCACCTTGACGACCGGGTATTCCTTGCCGTCTTCCCAGGTGATCTTGTCCTTGCTCGTCATCGTCGAACGCGTCAGGAATGCGAAATTCGTGGAGACATCCTGGAACACCACGTCGTTGTATTGAGGATGGATGTCGGCTTTCATGGAACTGGCTCCGCAAAGCAGGCGAAAAAGAGTGTTATGTTAGCGTTTTTGTCCCGGGTTTTGCAAGCTTCCTCTGAGTTTTGATCGGAATGTGCATGCGCTCGACGTTGCTACTGTGCGGCCTTTGCCTCGTTTCCCCGCTGTTTGCCGGCTCGCCGGGTACGACGGCGCTACCCGCTAGCAACGCCGCCGCGGTCACGTCCGCGCTCAAGGCGCTGCCCGCCCAGCGCGGGCTCGACGACGCCACACGGGCCCAGGTGGAAGGCCTCCTCAACGAAGCGCTCGAAGACGACAGGCAGGGCGATCAGGCTGCACAGCAGCTCGAGGAGATGCGCCGCGTTGCCGAACACGCCGACGCCGACGCGCAGAAGCTCGAAGACGCGCTTGCCCGCTCCGACGCGGATGCATTGCGGACTTGGCGCGCGAGCCTGCCGCAGCACGCGGGCGTCGACGAGCTCGAATCGCTGCTCGCGCACGAGCGCGACGCGCTCGCGCAGGCGCGCAGCGCCGTCGAGTCGCTCGATGCCGAGTTGCGACGGCAAGGCGCGCGGCCCACCGAACTGCGCGACGAACTCGCCGCCGCGCACGCCGTGCTCGATGCCGCACCGCCGGCCAGCACGCACGAGGCGCCTGCCGCGCTCGTCGCGGCGACGCGACTCCAAGCCGAAGCACGGCGGCGCCTGGCGACGATCCAAGTGGCGCTGCTCGATCTCGAGAGCCGCAGCTACGAGCCGCGCTTGCGCCTGCTCTCGGCGCAACTGCGCGAGCGTCAGCGTGACGCCGACGAACTCGGCCAGCACGTGGCAGCGCTCGAGGCGCTCGCACTGAGCCGCACGGGCGCCGACGTCGATGCGCTGCGCGCCCGCGTCGAACGCGAGCGCAGCGAGATTCCGACGCGTTCGAAGCTGCTCGACGACGCCGCCGAGGCCAACGCCGCGCTCGCCGACGAACTCGCGCAATCGATCGCGCGGCTCAACGAATTGCGCACGCAAAAGCAGCGGCTCGACGCCGCGCACCACGACGCGACCGAGGCGCTCGCGACGACCGAGGAGCGCATCCGCGTCGGCGGCATCAGCGAAGCCGTGGGCCTCATCCTGCTCGCCGAGCGGCGCAAGCTCGAGCCGCTCTCGGTGCTCAAGCGCGAACTCGACCAGACCGAAACCGAACTCGCCCGCACGCGCATGGACGTGATCGACCTGCGCGAGCGGGAAAGGGCGCTCGCCGACGTCGGGGCGGCGAGCAACGAAACGCTCGCGCGCTTCGGCGATATTCCCGCCGAAACGCGCGAAGAGCTTCGCGCCGGACTCACGCGCCTTCTCGGCACGCGCGCGGAAATCCTGCCGCGCGTCATCGCGCAGCAGACGCGCCTGGCCAGTGCGCTCGCCGATGCCGAGCAGGAATTGCGCGATCTCGTCGACACGACCGCGAAGCTCGGCGCGATGCTCGATGCGCGCTTGCTGTGGACGCCGAGCCACACCCCCGTCACGCTCGGCTGGATCGGCGCACTGCCCGGCGACACGCTGCAGTTCTTCACCTCGCGCCGTTGGCTGCGTTCGTTCGATGCGGCCACGACCGCGGCGCTGCACGCGCCGCTCGCCAGCACGGCGGCGCTCTGCTGCCTCGCGGTGCTCGTGTGGCTGCGCCGCCGCGCGCCGCGCCACTGGGAGCGCCTCGCCGCGCCGATGCGCCGCATCCGCACCGACAGCTACCGCCACACCGGGCTCGCGCTGGGCTGGACGCTGCTCGCCGCCGCACCGCTGCCGTACGCCCTGTGGTGGCTCTCGCGACTCTGGCAGCACGCAGCGAGCAACGGCAGCAATTTCGCCGACGCCGTCGCGCCGGCCCTCGCCGCGCTCGTGTTGCCAGCGGCGACGCTCGCCTTCCTGCGCGCATTGACGGCCGAGGATGGCCTCGCGCGCTACCATTTCCGCTGGCCGCGTCCGCGTCGGGCGGCGCTGCACCGCGCGGCGCCGCTGTTCGGCCTGGTGCTGCTGCCGTCGATCTTTCTGCTCACCGTGATGGGGCATCCGGGGACCGAGGCGCCGCTCGACACCGTCGGCCGCGCGCTGCTCGCGCTCGCATTGCTCGGCATAGGGGTGCTCGGCTGGCGTTTGCTCGCGCCCGGCCGCATCTGGACGCTACGCGACACCGTGCTGCG
>DASRGX010000275.1:0-4179 GCA_035650835.1 Rudaea sp.
GGGCCCAGGTCCATGGCCACGACGCCATGTACTGCACCGAGGCCTCGGCTTCGACCGGGATCACCGACACGATCGCGATCCAGTTCGACCAGGCGCCGACGAAGCCGACGAGCGAGCCGTGCGAATACTGGCTATACCGCACCATGCCGCCCGATTCGGGAGCCATCGCGCCGAGCTCGGCGTAGGTGAGCGCCACCGTCGTGATCACGGCGGCGCCGATGACCCAGGCCCAGATCGCATCGGGTCCCGCGAGCCCCGCCGCGCGCCACGCGCCGAACAGCCAGCCGGAGCCGATGATCGAGCCCAAGCCCGTCATCATGAGCGCTAACGGGCCGACTTCGCGGCGGATGGCGTGGTGATCGTGCATGATGGGCTTCCGTAGCTGTGGTCGCCACGCGGTGCGCGGCGCGGAATCATTGCAGGTTTGGTCGCGCCTGTCAGGTGCTGCGCGTCCGCGATCCGCTCAGTTGACGTTCCAACGCAGCTTGAGAGCGACGGAGACGATCAGCAGGATGCCGAAATACCAAGGTTCCCAACCGCGCAGCCACGCCGGGCCGAGCGGTACGAGCGCGCGTTGCGGCAGCGCGAGCGTGAGGGCGTCGAGCGGGGCGGAATCGGGCAGGTAGCCGTCGGGATTGCCGACGAGCCAATTCAAAAAAATAAACTTGTGCACAATGTCGCTACGCGGAGCCGCGGGCACGGCGAACAGCAGGGTACCTTGCGCGTCTTCGAGCTTCAGGTGGGCATCGTCGGCTGGCCAGGCGAGCTGCCAGCAACCGTCGCGCGGCGCGGCCGCGGCGGGTTCCCAGCGCAGCCCCTGCGCCGCTTCCGCGGGCCGCGCACATGCGGCCACGTGCGTGCCCGGGGCGGGCGCCTCGATGCCGAAGCGGTTCGACAGCCACGGCATGACGAACAACAGCGGCAGGCTCGCGATGAGCGCGGGTTTCAGCGTCATGCCGAGCTGGCGGATCGAAAGTGCGAGATTGCGCCGGATCAGCGCATGGAGCTCGCCGAAGCCCCCCTCGTGCAAGGCCAGCGCACGCTGCGTGCGCGCGATCTCGTCGCGCAGCACGCCGAGCGCAGCCTGATCCGAGTGGCGCCGGTACAACCGCATGCCGACGAACGCGCACGCGCAGGCATAGAGCGCCACGCGCGCGAGCGTCGGCAGATACGCCGACTCGAGCGCGGCGTCGAGCGCATCGAAAATCGGCGACGGCAGGTCGAGCAGCGCCAGGGTCATTGCTTCGATACCGGTGCGGGCAGTTGCGCCAGGATCAGCGGCGCGAGCGCGGCGATGTCCTTGACCGGCGCATCGAGCGGAAACGACGTGAACAGCACGCCGGGCACGGCCGCGGGATCGATGCAATGATCGCCGCTCCACGGCTGCAGGTTGTCCTCGATCAGCGCGGCGGGCGCGCCGCCGAGCGTCGTCTGCCACGACGCGCGATAGCCGGGCGCGTAGCCGACCACGAGGTCCGGCGACTCGCCGGCATGCGGACCGCCATAGATCTGGGCGGCGTCGTAGACCGCCGAGACGACGGTCGCGTCGCCGTCCTTGAACACGCGAAGCTTGTCGGCGATCTCGCGCTTGAGCGAGGCGGCGTCGCTCTCGCCGACGACACCTTGCGCTTCGCGTCCTTTGAGGTTCAGGAAAATGCCGTTGAGGCCGAGCGCATAGGCGCGCGTGCCCGACCAGTCGACCTGCGCGAACAGCGGAGCGGTGCCGTCGGTGCCGGATTTGAAGCTCAGATACCCCTGCTCGGCGAGCCAGCGGTTCAGGTGCACGGCGCGCCGGAAAGACGCGAAACCGTGGTCGGAAAGCACGATGAGCTTGTCGTCCGGACCGAGCCGTTGCTCGATGTTCCCGAGCACGCGATCGGCCTCGCGGTAGATCCACGGAATCGCACCGCGCGCGAGCTCGCTCGTTTTCGCATAGGCGGGGTGGCCGGGATCGAAACCGCGCCAGAACATGTGGCTCACGCGGTCGGTCTGCACGAACACTTCGATGACGAGCTCGCTGTCGTCGCGCTTGAGCGCGTCGTAGAGCATCGCTTCGCCTTCGGCGAGCGTGGTCTTGACCATGTCGAGCCAGCCTTGCTCGCTCATGTGACCCTGGTTCAGCGCCCAGGTCTCCTCGGGCATCCCCAGCGTGTGGTAGTCGCCGATGCCGCGTGCAAGTTCGGCCGCATAGCCGGGCGGTGCGCTGATCGCCGCGGCCGGGTCGGTCGGGTCGATGTTGATCGGCGAGATGTATAAAAGTGGACGCGGAAACCCCTCGAGCAGATACGCGCGCACCATGCCCGCGACGCTGCCCATGCCAGCGAAGCGGAAACGCACATGGATCCACGGCGACCAGCGTCCGGTCGCGAGCGACACCGCCTGGCCGTCCAGCGTCAAACGCGCGCCGTCGCCTTCGCGAGCGATATCGAGCGGCACGTTGAGGGCGCCTGCGGCAGGCTTCAGCGGATGCGCGGGACCCGCGAGCGTCGTGTGGATGGCGCCGTCGTCGCCGATCTCGACGAGCTCGACGCGTCCGCCATTGTCGGCGCCCGGGATCGGGCGCGTGGCGTAGATCGTGTACGTGCCTTGGGTGCCGAGAAGATCCGGCACGCCCATGCCCGAGAGCATGCGCGTCACGGCGTCGGGCGGGTAGGTGACGGGCACGCGCAGCACCGTTGCGCGATCGCCGCGCCGCTCCGCGGCGGTCCAGAACGGCGTGCCGTCGCGGCGGTTCGTCACGCTGCCGGCGTCGAGCGGGATGTCCCAGCCGAACAGATGCAGCACGTGCCGCGGCGGCGTCGTTTCGGCGATCGAGAATTCCGGTGCGTAGCGGGCGGGATCGCGGCGCAGGAAATCGAAGATGCCGTGCTCGCCGGGATTCGCGCCCGTCGCGAAGCTCGCCCACGCCACGGGCGATTGCGGCGGGTTCGTGGTCGCCAGACGCTGGTAATGGCCCGTTTTGGCCAATTGTGCAAAATGCGGCAATGTACCGTCGGCCATCCAGCGCTCGGCGAGGTTCGGATCCATGCCGTCGAAACCGACGACGACGACGCGCGAGCGCGCCGCCGGGGCCGGCGGCTGCGAGCAGCCGGCGAGGATCAGCAGCAGACCGAGCGCCGCGGCGAAGCGGTACATGCGTTCAGGGCGAATCGGGGCCGGGCGCCTTCGCGGGACGTTTGCCGCGCAACCGACGCCAGAGCACGCGAATCGGCCAGCTCAGGATCGCGAACAGCGCGAGCACGATGCCGACCAGCACGGCCCACAGCGAACCGAGCACGCTCAAGCCCGCGCCGGGGCCGATGTAAGCGCCGGCGCTCGCGCTGGCGAGAAGCAGGAACAGCAGGATCAGGAGACGCATCGTCGTGTGCTGGGCAGTCGAAGCGGCGAGTGTAGCCAAGCTCCCGCGTCGCGGCGAGCGGGAGCGTGCGCCGCAATCGGGCATGCGGCGATAATTCGGCGATGTCCGACGCTGTGCCCCGCATCCCTGCCTTCGACCGTTTCGCCGGCGCCGTCGGCGCGCGCTGGCCCGGTATGCTGCGCCGCCTCGCGGCTCTCGAAACGCGCAGCGTGCGCGCGGCGATCGACGGCGTCGCGATCGACCGGCCCGTCTACATCTGCGGCCTAGCGCGCGCCGGCAGCACGCTCTTGCTCGAGCTTCTGGCGCAGGCGCCCGGTTTCACCGCACACCGCTACGCCGACTATCCGTTGCTGTGGATGCCGTACTGGTGGAACCGCTTGCGCGCGCAGCTGCCGCTGCCGCCGCAGGCGCCGGTCGAGCGCGCGCATCGCGACCGCATCGCCGTGACGCGCGAAAGTCCGGAGGCGTTCGAGGAAGTCTTCTGGATGCATTTCTTTCCGGGCCGGCACGATCCGGCTGTCGACCAAGTGCTCGACGCCTCGTGCAGCTGTCAGGAATTTACAACTTTTTACCTCGATCACGTGCGCAAGCTCCTCGCCGTGCGCGGCGCGCGCCGCTACCTCGCGAAGGGCAACTACAACCTCGCGCGTTTGGGCCTGTTGCGGGCGATCTTCCCCGACGCGCGCTTCGTGGTCGCGATCCGCGAACCGCTCGCCCACGTGGCCTCGCTCGTGAAGCAGGATCGGCTGTTCGGCGCGTGGAGCGCCGCCGATCCGGCCATCGCGCGCCAGCTCGCCCGCGGCGGGCACTACGAATTCGGC
>DASRGX010000276.1:0-9874 GCA_035650835.1 Rudaea sp.
ACGGGCTGGCTGCGCGAAATCAAGTCGCCGATCATCCTGCAGCCCGGGCCTGCGGCGTTGTTCGACGGGCTCGATGCAGTACACGCAGAAATAGCCGCCTGGGCGGCACAATCCGATAAGATGCTTCGCCGCGATCCATCCGCCTAGTAAAGAGAGGAATCATGTCGTCGCGCTATATTGTATACATTGCAATGTTCGCCGCATGTTCGTCGAGCGTCGTCGCCCATGCCGAAGTCAAGCAGTCCGCTCCCGATCACTTCGTGCTCGAGTACACGTTCACGACCAAGGCGACGCCGGCGAAAGCGTACGCCGACGCCGTCGACGTCGCGCATTGGTGGAGCGCCGATCACACGTATTCGGGCAATGCGAACAATTTGTCGATGGCCGCGCGCGCGGGCGGTTGCTTCTGCGAGAAACTGCCGGGCGGTGGCGTCCAGCACATGACCGTGATGCTGGCGATGCCCGGCAAGCTGCTTCGGCTGGCGGGCGGTCTCGGTCCGCTGCAGGCCGGCGCGTTGAGCGCGACGCTGACGTTTACGTTCAAACCCGTCGAGAGCGGCACCGCCGTGAACGTGAGCTATGTCGCGGCAGGTTACCTCGAACCGGGCCTCGACAAGGTCGCCGGCGGCGTCGATCATGTGCTCGGCGAGCAGGTCGAGCGTTTGCGCCAGCTTACGGAAGGCTTGGCGCCGGCGGCCGGGAAGAAGAAATCCTGAGCAAAGAGCGAGGGCCAGCAATAGGTTTTCTTCGCGAATCGCCTTCGCGTTCTTCGCGTCTGCTTTCGCCGCTCTCTTGGCAGCAGCTTCAGTGTGCCAGCGCCGCGCCGAGTTCGGCGATCGTGCGCGCCATCGCGCCGGCTTCGCGCGCGCGTTCGTTCGAGGCGTTGCCCTGCAGCGCGCGCTTGAGCACGCCCTGAGCGATCGCGGCGAGGCGGAAGAACTGGAACGCGAGCAGGAAATTCCAATGCGGCCGCGGATCGAGCCCGGTGCGTTCGGCGAAGCGGGCGATCAGCATCGCTTCGTCGGGAATGCCCAGCGCCGCACGATCCACCGTGCCAAGCCCCGGCAGCACGGGATTGCGCGGCAGGCGCAGCGCCATGCAGAAATAGGCGAGATCGGCGAACGGATGTCCCAATGTGGACAATTCCCAATCGACGATCGCTGCGATCCGCGGCGCGTCGGCGTTCCAGATCAGATTGTCGATGCGGAAATCGCCGTGGACGAGTGCGGTGCGGCCGTCTTCCCGCGGTGCGGCGGCCGGCAGCCAGGCGATCAGCGTTTCCATGGCAGCCGTCGGCTCGGTCTCGGCTGCGCGATACTGCTCGGTCCAGCGTACGACTTGCCGCGCGAAGTAATTGCCGGGCTTGCCGAAGTCGGCGAGTCCGACTTCGGCGACGTCGAGCGTCGCGAGCGCGACAAGACTGTCGAGCACCGCGCCGTAGTGGGCGCCGCGGCCGGCCGCGTCGAGCTCGGGCAGGGCAGGGTCCCAACGGATCGTTCCGGCGACGAACTCCATGACGTAGAACATGCTGCCGATCACCGCCTCGTCCGTGCACAGCACGAGCGGCCGCGCTACGGGAATCGCCGGATTCGCTGCCGCGCTGAGCGCCGTCAGCACGCGGAATTCGCGATCGACCGCGTGCGCCGACGCCAGCAGCTTGCCGGGCGGCTTGCGGCGCAGCACGTAGCGCCCCGATGCGGTATCGATGAGATACGTCGGATTCGATTGGCCGCCCTTGAATTTCGTCGCCGCGAGCGGACCGTGGAAACCGGGCAGGTGCGCTTCGAGCCAGCCGCGCAGCGCTTCCGTGGGCAGAGTCAGCGGGTCGTTCATGCGGCGCGCTCCGCGGATTTCAGCATCGATTTCGCCAACGCCGCGATGTGGACTTCGTCGGGCCCGTCGGCGAGGCGCAGCGCGCGCGCAGCCGCGTAGGCGTGGGCGAGGAAGCGATCCTCGCTCAAGCCCAGAGCGCCGTGCACCTGGATCGCACGGTCGACGACCGCACAGGCCATGCGCGGAGCCACGATTTTGATCATGCCGATCGCATCCTTGGCGCCTTTGATGCCCTCGCGATCGAGCGCCGCCGCCGCGGCCAGCGTGAGCAGCCGCGCCTGCTCGATCTCGCAGCGCGATCGCGCGATGGCGTCCTGCACCGTGCCTTGCGCAGCGAGCGGTTTCCCGAACGCGATACGCGATCGTGCGCGCGTGCACATGGCCTCGAGCGCGCGTTCGGCGAGCCCGATCAGACGCATGCAGTGATGGATGCGGCCCGGACCGAGGCGCCCTTGCGCGATCTCGAAACCGCGGCCCGCGCCGAGGATCAGATTCGCGGCCGGCACGCGCACTCGGTCGAACTCGATCTCGGCGTGGCCGTGCGGCGCGTCGTCGTAGCCGAACACGGTGAGCGGCCGCAGGATCTTGACGCCGGGCGCGTCGCTCGGGACGAGAATCATCGCGTGGCGGCGATGCGGCTCGGCATCGGGATCGCTCATGCCCATGACGATGTAGAACGCGCAGCGCGGATCCATCGCGCCCGTCGTCCACCACTTGCGGCCGTGCACGATGCAGTCTTCGCCGTCGCGCTCGATGCGCGTGGCGATGTTCGTCGCGTCGGAGCTCGCGACCTCGGGCTCGGTCATCGCGAACGCCGAGCGGATCTCGCCCGCGAGCAACGGTGCGAGCCAGCGCTCGCGCTGGGCCTCGCTGCCGTAATGGAGCAGCACTTCCATGTTGCCGGTGTCGGGCGCGTTGCAGTTGTATACTTCGGGCGCGACCGGCGAGCGGCCCATGGCTTCCGCGAGCGGGGCGTATTCGAGATTCGACAGTCCCGCACCGCGGGCGGCGTCCGGCAGGAACAAATTCCAGAGCCCGGCGGCGCGCGCCTCACGCTTGAGGCGCTCGATCACGGGCGGGATCGTCCAGCGTTGCGCGGGCACGTCGACATGGGCGAAGTACTCCGCCTCGGCAGGCTCCACGCGCTCGCGCTGGAAGCGGATCAGGCGCCCGCGCAGCTCGAGCGCGCGCGTGGACAGCGGGAAGAGATCGGGCATCGCGGGCCTCGTCGGTCGATCGCCGGTCAATAGTACGTCACTGCGTCGCGCCGGTCCGGCGCGATGTGCGGCAGCGCGTTCCAGGTATGCAATTGCCAGGCGCCGCCGCTCGTGCGGAACTGGCAAAGCGCCGTGTTGCGCAAGCCGAGATTGAGCGCGACGGTGCGTTCCGTGTCGCAGCCGAGCGCCGCCTGGGCACAGCGTGCGATGACGCCGCCCGAGGTCATCACGAGCGTTTTGCCGGGCGCGCGATCGAGCCGTGCACGCGCGCGGGCGACACGCGCGGCGAATTCCTCCCAGCGTTCGGGGACGCCGTCGAGCGTATCGGCCGCCCATGCATGGAGCGCCGCGGCAAGCAGCGCATGCACCGCGCGCCGATCGCCGGCGCGAGCGGCCTCGAGCGCCGGCTCATCGGGATGCAGGCGTACGTAGGCACGGATCACGCGCTCGTGATCGAACTCGTTCCAGTCGGGGTCGCGCACGGGCTCCGGCAAGGGGCGGCCGGCGGCATCGAAGGCGTGTGCGAGCGCGGCGAGCGTCTGCACGTGCCGCTGCTGCGTGCCGGAAACGACCTGCGCGAACGCGAGATCGCGATCCGCAACGAGCCACCGGCCGAGCATCTCCGCCTGACGATGGCCGCGCTCGGACAAGCGATCGTAATCGTCGCTGCCGAACGAAGCCTGCGCGTGCCGCACGAGCCAGGTCGTGCGTTGCGCCGCGTCGGCCGCCATTCCGTTCAATCGATCACGTAATCGTGGTTGAAGCGCAGCACGTAAGGCTGCGCGTGTCCGGGCGGCGTGACCTTCACCGTGAACACGTACGCTCCCGAACCGTCGAGCGCGAAATCGCCGAGATAGTCGATCTCGCCTGCCTCGTTCGTTTCGCGCAGCCGGATCGGCGTGCGGTGGCCGGCGAGGTCGCTGACTTCGGCGCTCACGTCGGCGCCGACCATGTGGGTTTCGCCGCTCGCTTTGCGCTCGATGGCGATGTTGATGAGGCCGCGCCGATCGGAGCGCTCGATGCCGTAGTTCTTCGCCGCCGCAGCAGGAAGCTGCTCGGTCGAGATGGCGTTGTAGTGGACGACGTAGTCGCCGAAATCCTGCACTTGTTGGCCCTGCCCGTGGCGCGGCGCGAGCAGCAGCAGGAGCAGCAGCACGATGGCGATGACGAGCACGCTTGATTTGTGAGCGACGCGCATGGCGCACCTCGCGCAGTCAGCGATCGACGCGGGCATCTTACACCGGACGGCGCATCATGCGGCTGCCGCGAGATCCGCGAGCGGCATGATCACGAGCAGGCGCACGAGAATCAGCGCGATGGACGCCACCCAGCACGAGAAGTCGAGTCCGCCGACGGGCGGCAGCAGGCGCCGGAACGGCCGCACGACCGGCTCGACCACGCGCGCGAGCAGGCCGAAGTTGCCGTCGTAGCGCGCCGCCGGAAACAAGCTCAGGACGCAGTACACGAAAATCGCGACGAGCTCGATCAGAATGATCCAATCGAGCGTGCCGACGACGCTGCTGAGCGCGACGCCGAGCACCCCGATGCGGTGTCCGCCGAACAAGACGAGCAGCGAGAGCTCGATCGCGACGAGCACCCACGCGACGAGCAACGAGGCGAGCTCGATGCGCCCCCAGCGCGGCACGACGCTGCGCAACGGCGTGATCACGGGGTTCGTGAGCGCGTAGACGAAACGGCAGACCGGCTCGTAGAACGAGGCGCCGACCGCGATGAGCAGCATGCGCCCGAGGAACAGGCAGATCAGGAAACCGAAGATCGTCGTGACGAGGAAGGCCGCGGCGTTCAACAGATACGACATCGCGCGTCAATCTCCGAATTGCTGCGAAAGCTCGCGTCCGCGCCGCGTCGCGGCTTCGACCGCGCGGGCCACGACGTCGGCGAATCCGCTCGCCGCGAAGCTGTCGAGAGCGGCCTGCGTCGTGCCGTTCGGCGAGGTCACGCGCCGGCGCAGCTCCGCGGGCGCGGCGCCGTCTTCGACGAGCATGCGTCCGGCGCCGAGGCAGGTCTGCACAGCGAGCGCACGCGCGATGTCGCGCGGCAGGCCCTGCGCGGCCGCGGCTTGTTCGAGCGCCTCGACGAGCAGGAAGAAATAGGCCGGCCCCGAGCCCGACAGCGCCGTGACCGTGTCCATGAGCGCTTCGTCGTCGATCCAGACCGTCGTGCCTGCGGCCGCCAGGATCGATTGGGCGCGCTCGCGCTGCGTCGCGCTGCACACCGCGTTCGCGCAGAGCGCCGTCGCGCCAGCGCCGATCAGTGCCGGCGTATTCGGCATCGCGCGCACGACCGCCTCGCCGCCGAGCCAGGTTTCGATCTGCGCAATGCGGATTCCCGCCGCGATCGACACCGCGAGCGGCCGCCGCGCGGCAGTCGCGGCGCGCAGCCCCGTGCAGACGGTCTTCATGACTTGCGGTTTCACCGCGAGCACGAGCACGTCGGCCGCGGCCGCGGCGCTCTCGTTCGCGGCGTGCACGGCCACGCCGAAATCGTGCGCCAGCGCTGCGCGGAGCTTGGCGTCCGGCTCGGACACCGCAACCGCCTGCGCCGGCGTGCCGCTGCGCAGCAGCCCGCCGATCAGGCTGCGCGCCATGTTGCCGCCGCCGACAAAGGCGATGCTGCCGGGGTTCGGGATTCGGGAAGCGGGAATCGTAGACATGCGTTGAGGATAGCAGCCGCATGCGGAATTTTGGATTCGGTCCTGGATATTCCGCTTCCCGATTCCGGCTCTACGGCTCCAACGCCTCGACCGGCACGATGATCACGACGCAGCGGTTCGTCGCGCGGCCCTCGCGCGTGTCGTTGGGTGCGAGCGGATTCTTCGGACCCAAGCCGATCTCGGCGATGTCGGCTTCGGAGAATCCGTGCGCGACGAATTCGTGCGCGACGGCATGCGCTCGGCGCTTGGACAGGACGACGTTGTAGTCGGCAGGACCGGTGTTGTCGGTGTGACCTTCGATGCGCAATTTGCGCACGTTCGCCTTGAGAAGCTCGTCGGCCGTTTGCGCGATCGACTGCTGCACGTTCGGCTTGAGGCCGTCCTTGTCGAACTCGAACGAGATCGGCTCCGGCAGATTGAGGAGCCAGCCGTCGTCGGTCTTCGTGAAACCGAGCGAGGCCAGCGTCGCGCTCTGGTTCGGCCGCGGCGGCGGCGGTTCCGGCTTGACGTCGGGTTTGCACGCGGCGAGCGCGAGCACGAGGCAAACGAACGCCGGCCATGACCGGAACACGGTCAAGCTGCCGGTGTGCACGCCTCTGGGTGGCGCGGGCTCGAGCAAAGCCGTCTCCGGGGGTTCCCCGCCCGCATGCTAGTCGGCGGTGCGACCGGACGCAATCGCTTCGGCGCCAGCCGGCGCCGTTTGCCGCGCCGCATCGTCGCGGTAGTGCAGCTCCTTCATGCGGTACATCGACTTGTCGGCCGCCTGGAGCAGCGCTTCCGCGTCGATCCCGTCATCCGGATAGAGCGCAGCGCCGATGCTGACGCCCGGACGTATCACATGCCGATCGATCGCGAGCGGTTTGGTGAGCTCGCTGCGCAGCCGTTCGATGAGCGGCCCGACCTCGCTCGGCGGTGGCGAGATCAGCGCGACGAATTCGTCGCCGCCGACGCGCGCCGGCAGCGCGCCGTCGGGCAAGGCGTTGCGCAGGCGCGCCGCGGTCACGGCGAGCAAGCGGTCGCCGGCGTCGTGGCCGTAGGTGTCGTTGACCGGCTTGAAGCCGTCGAGATCGAGATAGAACAGGGCGGCGCGAGCGCGCGTCGCAGCGCATTCGTTGAGGGTAGCGGTCAGTGCGGATTCGAACATCGCGCGGTTCGGCAGGCCGGTCAGCGTGTCGTGGAAGGCGAGCCGGCGCAGCACCTGATTGTTCGCACGCAGGGCCTGGTCGCGGCGCACGACCTCGTCGAGCAGCGCATTGAAGCCCATGCGCAAGTCGTCGACTTCGGCGATGTCCGCCGCCGGCGCGCGGTGTGTGAAATCGCGGTGCTGCATCGCCTGCTGCATCAGCGTGCGCAGCTGTGTGAGCGGCTCGGCGATGCGTTGGGTGTTGCGTCGCGAGGTGACGAGCGACAGCACGCCGACGAAGGTCAGCACGAGCACGTCGGCGAGGATCAGGCCGAAGAACGCCTGCAGCATGGGCTCGCGGCCGCCCGCCAGCCGGACTTCGCCGATGCGGTGCCCGTCGGCGTTCACGGGCGCGGCGACCTCGTCGTCGCCGAGCGCGCGAGCGAGCGCGCCCACGAAGCCGCTCTGCGGTGCCGCTGCGCTCGCGCGCAGCGTTCCTTTCGCATCGAAGAGCTCGGCGCGGGTCACGCCTTCCTCGGCGGGAATGCCATGCAGCACTTCGCTGCCCGCAGCGTCGTCGCCGAACACGAGCGCAGGCTGGCTCTCGAGCGCCGTGATCTTCGCGAGGCTCTCGAGGTGCCTGAGCGAATGCTGGTGCAGGAAGTGGAAGCCGACCACCGACGCCCCGAGCGTGGCGAGCGCCACGGCGGCGGCGTAGACGAGCATCTGCGCCCGGCCGATGTGCTCGGCGAGACTGCGCCGCGGCGAGCCCGGGTTCACGGGCTCGCCTCTGCGGTAGGCGTGCGCGCCAGCATGAGCAGTCTCGCATTGATGCTGAATCCCGCGTTCTTCATGCCGCTCAAATTGATTTCGAAGCCGCCGCGGGCGTCGTCGGCCCGCAAGCAGATGAGCCCGCCCCCGCTGCAAAAAACCCGGCCCGTGCCGACCGTGAGCAGTCCGCGTTGCGACTGCGCCGCCTTGAGCAAGGCCTCGGCCGCTGCCACATCGGCGCCGGTCAGATCGAGGATCTGGCACGAGGCGAGCGCGTCCCCCGCGGCGACGCGGCGCAGCTCGAACGGACGCTCGCGCACGACGAGTTCGGCGTAGTGCGCGTCGGCGGCGTCGCTCGGGCGAGCGACGCAGATCTGCCAGCGTTTGATCGCCGCGTCGTCTGGCCAGCGCACGTACAGCACGAAGCCGCTGATGTATTCCTGCGGCGTCGTCGCGAAGGCGCACGGCGCGAGCGCCATCGCCGCGAGCACCGCGGAACATGCCGATCGGAAAAAGCGCCCCGCGCGCATGTCGGCCTAGCCCCGCGCGCCGAACAGCGCCGTGCCGATCCGCACCATCGTCGCTCCCTCCTCGATCGCGAGCTCGAAATCGTCGGACATGCCCATCGACAGCGTGTCGACATGCGGAAAAGTGGATTTCAGCGCATTGTACAACGCCGCCATGCGTCGGAACGCGGCGCGCCGCCGCTCGGGCTCGGCCGGCGCCGGAATCGCCATGAGGCCGCGCAAGGCGAGCCGCGGTGCGGCCGCGATGCGCTCGGCCAGCCGCGGCACGGCCTCGGGCGGGCACCCGGACTTGCTCGTTTCGGCGTCGACGTTCACCTGAATCAGCACGTTGAGCGGCGCAGCATCCGCCGCGCGGTGACGGTCGAGCGGCGCGACGAGTTTCTCGCGATCGAGACTCTGCAGCCACTGGAAATGCGCGGCGACCTCACGACACTTGTTCGATTGCAGCGGGCCGATCAGGTGCCATTCGAGGTCGAGGCCGGCTAGCTCGCGCTGCTTGCCGAGCGCCTCCTGCACGTAGTTCTCGCCGAATGCGCGCTGGCCGCTGCCGGCGAGCGCGCGCACGGCCGCGGCGGGCTTGGTTTTCGACACGGCGACGAGGCGCACCGGCCGCCCCGCGCGGGCGGCGGCCGCCGCGATGCGCTCGCGCAGCGCGAGATAGGCCGAACTCACTCAAGTAGCTCCCAAAGAAACTGCGGCAAGGGATTGCGCCGGCTTGATTTCATCGCGTTATACTGCATCGGCGTACTGCGTGGGGCCGGGCGGCCCGTCGATCGAGGGGAATGTCGCATGGATATCGCCGAGCTGCTAGCGTTTTCGGTCAAGAACAAGGCCTCCGACCTGCACTTGTCGGCCGGCCTGCCGCCGATGATCCGCGTCGACGGCGATGTCCGCCGCATCAACATCCCGGCGCTCGACCACAAGCAGGTGCATTCGCTCGTCTACGACATCATGTCGGACAAGCAGCGCCGCGACTACGAGGAATTCCTCGAAGTCGACTTCTCGTTCGAGATCCCGGGCCTCGCGCGCTTCCGCGTCAACGCGTTCAACCAGAACCGCGGCGCCGGCGTGGTGTTCCGGACGATTCCCTCCGAAGTGCTCACGCTCGAGGACCTCGCCGCTCCCAAGGTGTTCAAGGAGCTCATCAATCAGCCGCAGGGTCTCGTGCTCGTGACCGGGCCGACGGGCTCGGGCAAGTCGACGACGCTGGCGGCGATGGTCGACCACATCAACAAGAACGAGTACGGCCACATTTTGACGATCGAAGACCCGATCGAGTTCGTGCACACCGCGCAGAAGTGCCTGATCAACCAGCGCGAGGTGCATCGCGACACGCACGGGTTCAACGAAGCGTTGCGCTCGGCCTTGCGCGAAGACCCGGACTACATCCTCGTCGGCGAAATGCGCGACATCGAGACGATCCGCCTGGCGCTCACCGCGGCCGAGACCGGACACCTCGTGTTCGCCACGTTGCACACCTCGTCGGCGTCGAAGACCATCGACCGCATCATCGACGTGTTCCCGGCCGCGGAAAAGGCCATGGTGCGTTCGATGCTTTCCGAGTCGCTGCGCGCGGTCATCTCGCAGTCGCTGCTCAAGAAGGTGGGCGGCGGCCGCATCGCGGCGCACGAGATCATGGTCGGCATCCCGGCCATTCGCAACCTCATCCGCGAGGACAAGGTCGCGCAGATGTACTCCTCGATCCAGACCGGCGCGCAATACGGCATGC
>DASRGX010000277.1:0-27336 GCA_035650835.1 Rudaea sp.
CGGGTGCCATCCGCCTCTACGAGCGGCAGGGCTATCGGCGCTTCGCCGCCCGGCCCGGCTATTACGAAGACGGTGCGGACGCCTGGCGTTACGAAAAGACCGGCCTCCACAGCGACGACTGACACGCGCCGCAGCGCGGACGCTTTGCTACCATCCGCGCTCGCTCCGGGAGTCCTGCCATGTCTCGATTCGATTCGCGTCTCGTTGCGCCTATCGCTGCCTTCGTCCTCGTCGCCGGCTGCGCCGCACAGAAGCCGGCCGGACCGGAACTGCCGCCGCCGCCCGTCGCCGCTGTGCACGCGTACGAAGTGCAGTCGCCGAATGGCGTGCGCATCGACAACTACTATTGGTTGCGCGACGACACGCGTTCCAAGCCCGAAGTGCTCGACTATCTGAAGGCCGAGAACGCCTACTACGCCGCGATGACGGCGCATACCAAAGGGCTCGAGGACGCGCTCTACAACGAGATCATCGGCCGCATAAAGCAGGACGACGCGACCGTTCCGGCCAAGTACAAGCATTATTACTACTACACGCGTTTCGAGGAAGGAAAGGAATACCCGATCTACGCGCGCCGCCGCGACAGCGAAACCGGACCCGAGCAGATCCTCATCGACGGCAACGCGCAGGCGCAGGGACACGATTTCTTCCAGGTCACGGGCGAACAGATCAGCCCGAACGAACAGCTGCTCGCCTACGGGGAAGACACCGTGGGGCGGCGCCAGTACACGATCCGCATCAAGGACCTCGCGACCGGCAAGGACCTGCCGGACGAAATCAAGAATACGCCGGCCTCGATGGCCTGGGCCGACGACAACAAGACGCTGTTTTACGTCGAGAACGATCCGATCACCCTCCTGACCGTACGCGTCAAGAAACACGTGCTCGGTACCGATCCCGCCAAGGATCCCGTCGTCTACGAAGAGCGCGACCACAGCTACTACATGGGCGTCGGGCGCAGCGGCGACGACAAATACGTGATCATCGACGAGAACAGCACGCTGTCCTCCGAGGAGCGTTTCATTCCCGCCAGCCAGCCCAAGGCCAAGTTCCGGGTGCTGGCCCCGCGCGAGCACGATTTCGAGTACCACGCCGACCACATCGGCCATCGCTGGATCGTGCGCACGAACTGGAACGCGAAGAACTTCCGCGTCATGGACGTCGACGACGCGCGCGTCGGCGACAAGAAGCACTGGCACGAGCTCGTCGGCGGCCGAGACGACACGTTCATCGGCGACATCGCGCTGTTCCGCGGCTATCTCGTCATCAGCGAGCGCAGCGACGGTCTGCAGCGCATCCGCATCCGCCCGTGGAACGGCGGCGGGGAATATTTCGTCAAATCCGACGACCTCGACTACACCGCGACGATCGGCGAGAACCGCGAGCAGGACACCGACACGTTGCGCTACGATTTTTCCTCGTTGATCACGCCGCGTACCGTGTTCGACGTCGACATGAAGACCGGTGAACGCAAGCTGCGCAAGCGCGATCCCGTGCTCGGCGGGTACGATCCGGCGAACTACGTCGCCGAGCGCGTCTGGGCCGTGGCGCGCGACGGCACCAAGGTGCCCGTCTCGCTCGCGTACCGCAAAGGTTTCAAAAAGGACGGCACGGCGCCGCTCTATCAGTACGGCTACGGCTCGTACGGCGTTTCGAGCGATCCGCGGTTTTCCTCGCCGCGCTTTTCGCTGATCGACCGCGGCTTCGTGTACGCGATCGCACACGTGCGTGGCGGCCAGGAAATGGGCCGGCAGTGGTACGAGAACGGCAAGCTGCTCAAGAAGAAGAACACGTTCACGGATTTCATCGACGTGACCGAGTTCCTCGTCGCACAGGGCTACGCCGCGAAGGACAAGGTGTTCGCCGAGGGCGGCAGCGCGGGCGGTCTGCTCATGGGCGCGGTCGCGAACATGGCGCCGCAGGACTACCGCGGCATCGCCGCCCATGTTCCGTTCGTCGATGTGGTGACGACGATGCTCGACGAGAGCATTCCGCTCACGACGAACGAGTTCGACGAGTGGGGCAACCCGAAGGACACGGCGTATTACAACTACATGCTCTCGTATTCGCCGTACGACAACGTGAAGGCGCAGGCCTATCCCGCGATGCTCGTGACGACCGGCCTCTGGGATTCGCAAGTGCAATATTACGAGCCGACCAAATGGGTCGCCAAACTGCGCGCGACGAAGACCGATAAAAATCCACTTTTGCTCAAAGTGAACATGGAGGCCGGACATGGCGGCAAATCCGGCCGGTTCCAGCGCTACCGCGAGGTGGCCGAGGAATTCGCGTTCATTCTCGATCAGCTCGGCTGGAAAGAGCCGCCCGCCGCGCAGGCCAAGGCGAAATGACGCGCGCTGCCTACCAGCCCGATGCCTTGATCTTGTCCGCGGTGGCCTTGTCGGCGGGTCGCGCGACGAGGCCGCCGAGCGGGCTCAGGCTCGCCGTGTAATCGCCGCCGTCGATGAGGGGCAGATAGGCGGCGCTGCCGTAATCGGCGTCGATCCACGGCAGCCACGTGGGAAAGCGATGCTTGAGCTGCCAGAGATCGATCGTGGAATCCTCGCCGAGAGGCACGACGCTCGGCGGCGTCGATTGCGCCTGCGCGGCATCGCGGTAGCGGCCGGACAAACGATCGAGCCGGTAGAGCGGCTCGGCGCCGAGCGTGACCGCGCGCGGCGTCCACTTGATGACGCGAGCATCGAGCTGCCATTCGTCGCCGCGCAGTTCGCCGCTGCGATGGCTGCCGTCCGGGAAATCGATGCGCACCGAGAAATCCTGCGGCCCGAGCTGCCGCGCCGCGAGCGTCGCCACCGGCACTTCGCCGGTCAGGCGCCGGTAGCCCGTGAGGCTCGCGCCGAGCCCGCCCGTGATGATCGCCAGGCACAGGAAGATCGCAAGCCAGAGGCTCCGGTGCATGGCATGGATGTGCCGCCGCGCGCGCCAATGGCGGCGCACGGCGAAAGCGTGCGTGAGGGCGAACAGCGCGAGCAAGCCGCTGATCGCGAAGAGCAGGGGTGTCAACCCGATGTCGTCCAACATGCGATGCTCCTCCTGCGGCGTTGCGCCGCGACGTCCGGCACTTCCTGTCACTGCCCCGACAAGTGTAAATCAGAAGGCCCGGCGAAGCGGCGGCATCGAACGCGCTGTCACGTATCGGCCCGACAGGACCACATGCAGTCAGAGACAACCGATGGAGACACTCATGCGCAAGTCCCCGACCTTCTACGCGATCGCGGCCGCGCTGCTGGCATTCGCGGGCAGCCAACACGTCCGCGCCGAAGCCGACCCGCTCGACGATCCCAGCGTGCAGAAGACGCTGCACGCCATGAACGACGCCTCGACGTGGTATCACCCGGATCTGTTCGGCGAATTCGCCGGCATGCGGCGCTATGCGCACAAGGACTACGCCGGCGCACTCAAGTACTTCGAGATCGGTGCCTACTACGCGGATAAATTCTCGCAGCTCACGATCGGTCTCATGCACCTGAACGGCGAAGGCGTGCCGAAGGACGCCGCGACGGCGTACGCGTGGCTCGCGCTCGCCGCGGAACGCGACTATCCCGATTTCGTGGCCACGCGCGATCGCGTCAAAGCGACGCTCTCGCGCGAAGAGGTCGCGCACGCCGAAGCGCTGCGCGCAGAGCTGGCCGGGCGCTATGGGGATTCAGTCGCCAAGCCGCGCATGGAGCAGCAGCTGCGCATGGGTTTGGCGCAGATGACGGGCTCGCGCACGGGTTTCGATTTCGGCGTCTACCACGGCAGCTTGAAGCAGGACTGCGGCGGCGGCGCCGTGATCGGCGGCATCGAGCTGCCGAAGGCCGGCTGCGGCGGCGCGGACATCTATGCCAAATCGCGCTGGGAACCGAAAGCCTATTTCGCTTCGCGCGACGCGCAGTGGCGGGCGAACGTGAGCGTCGGCGAGCTCAAGGAATCCGCCCAGCCTCCCGCGCCCGCCGAGCCGCCCGCGCAGCGGTAGCCGCCGGGAGGCGCGCCGCGCGGCTATACTGTGGGCAGTCCAGCCGATGGAATGCCCATGCGCCGCCGATTCGCCGTCCTGCTCGTGCTCTCGCTCGCCGTCGCCGCCGCCGGCTGCGGCAGCAAGGGTCCGCTCGTGATGCCCGATCAGCAGACCACGACGAAGAAGAAATCCTCGTCGAAGCCGACGCCCAAACCCGCGCCGGCCGCATCGTCGCCCACGCCGCCTGCGACGACTCCCGACCCGAACGCTGCGGGAGATTCCGGCCACGGGCAATGAACGCGCCGCGTTCGCCGCGATGAACCTGCACTTCACGAAGATGCACGGGATCGGCAACGATTTCGTCGTGGTCGATTGCCGCGAACGGCCGCTCGGCCTCGATGCGGGAGCGATCGCGCGCATCGGCGACCGCCGCTTCGGCGTGGGTTTCGATCAGCTGTTGACGATCGACCCCGCGCGCGATTCCACTTGTGCATTTCGCTACGGAATATACAACGCGGACGGCAGCCCGGCCCTGCAATGCGGCAACGGTGTGCGTTGCGTCGCGGCCTGGCTGCGCCGCGACGGGGCGCTCGGCACGGGCGCCGTACGCCTCGAAAGCCCTTCCGGCCCGGTGGCCGTCGAGCTCCTCGCCGACGGACGCGTGCGCGTCGACATGGGCGCGCCGCGCTTCGCCCCGGTCGAGATCCCCTTGCGCGTCGGCCGCGACGCGGACGTTCATCGCATCGCTATCGGCGGCAGCGAGATCGAGTTCGGCGCCGTGTCGATGGGCAATCCGCATGCCGTGATCGAGACGGCCGATGTCGCCGCCGCTCCGCTCGCGACGCTCGGGGCGGCGTTGTCGGCGGACGCGCACTTCCCGCAGGGCTGTAACGTCGGATTCGCGCAAATCCTCGACCGCCGGCGCTTGCGGCTGCGCGTCTGGGAGCGCGGCGCGGGCGCGACGCTGGCCTGCGGGAGCGGTGCGTGCGCCGCGGTTGCGGTCCTCGCGCGGCGTGGCAAACTCGACGCCGAGGTGGCCGTGGATCTGCCGGGCGGCACGCTCGAGATCCGTTGGGACGGCGGCGCCGCGCCCGTGTGGATGACGGGACCGGCCGCGTTCGTCTTCGAAGGAGAGCTTGAGGCATGAGCGAAATGAGCATCAAGGACGGGTTGACCGCGATGGAGGTGGCGAGCTATCTGCGCCGGCATCCGGAATTCCTGGCCGAATTCCCCGATATCGCGCTGACCTTGCTCGTGCCGCGCGAACAGGGCGCGAGCACGTCGCTCGCGAGCTACCAGCTCGAAGTGCTGCGCGACAAGAACCGCGAGCTCAACCGGCGCCTGCACGAGCTCATCGAAATCGCGCACGAAAACGAACAACTGATGGTCCGCGTGCACATGCTGACGGTCGCACTGATGCGCGAACCGACGCTAGGCGGCAGCGTGCGCCGCGTCGTCGCCGGCCTGACGGAGGATTTCCACACCGATCTCGTCCGCCTCGTGCTGTTCCGCGGGGCGAGTGCCGACCTGCCCGCCTCCGAATGGCTGATCCTGGCGCCGAGCGGCGCCGCCTCGATGCCGCCGTTCGTCGAATTCCTCAAGCGCAACGAGCCACTCTGCGGCCGCTTGCAGCAGGACAAGCTCGACGCTCTGTTCGGTACGCATGCCGGCGAGGTGCGCTCGGCTGTGCTGCTGCCGATCGACGGCATCGGCATGCTCGCGATCGGCAGCGGCGACGCGAACCGGTTCCACCCCGGCATGGGCACGGTGTTCCTGAAGCTCATCGCCGAGGCGCTTGCGGCCGCTATCGGGCGTTTCGGCTGACGAGCGCATGGCCGCGGTTCCGCTCGCAAACGCCGTCGAGCGCTTCCTCGAATACCTGCGCAGCGAGCGCCGCTACTCGTCCGCGACGATCGGCAACTACGCGCGTTCGCTGAATCAGTTGCGTACGCATGCCGATACGCTAGGCCTGGCGCGCTGGCGCGACCTTGCGGGCGACCAGATCCAGGCATTCATCGCCAAGGTGCATCGCGGCGGGCTCTCCCCTGGCAGTCTGCGCGACATGCTCTCGGCCTATCGCAGCTTCTACCGGTTCCTCGCGCGCGAGGGGGAGGCGACCGCGAACCCCGCGCTCGGGGTGCGCTCGCCGAAGTCGCCGCGCAAGCTGCCCCAGGTGCTCGACGTCGACGAGGTTTCCGCACTCCTCGATTTTCCCGCGGACGACCCCGAGGCCGTGCGCGATCGCGCACTTTTTGAACTTTTATACTCGAGCGGCTTGCGCGTGTCCGAGCTGACCGGCGTGCGTTGGCGAGACCTCGATCTCGACGAAGGTCTCGTGCGCGTCACGGGCAAGGGCCGGCGCACGCGCATCGTGCCGGTCGGCAGCCAGGCTGTCGCCGCGCTCGCGGCCCTACGTGCGCAAGACGGCCCCGGGCTCGACGATCCGCTCGTGCGCGGCCGCCTCGGCAGACCGCTGACGCCGAACGGCGTGCGTGCGCGCCTCAAGCGCCGCGCCAAGGATCAAGGCGTCTGGAAACGCGTGTACCCGCATCTTCTGCGCCATTCGTGCGCGAGTCACGTGCTCGAATCCTCGGGCGACCTGCGCGCCGTGCAGGAGCTGCTCGGCCACGCCGACATCGGTACGACGCAGATCTACACGCATCTCGATTTCCAGCACCTGGCGCGCGTCTACGACGCGGCGCATCCGCGGGCGCGGCGGAAAGCTCGGCGCTGACGTCCCGCATCCAGCGGTCGCTCCGCTTGCAGTGTTGCCGTACTATTCGCCGAGCGGAGGAAATCCCATGAAATTCGCAGGCACCGAACGCTATGTCGCGACGGACGAACTCCGTCTCGCCGTCAATGCCGCCATCGCGCTCGAGCGGCCGCTGCTCATCAAGGGCGAGCCCGGCACCGGCAAGACCATGCTCGCCGAAGAAATCGCCGCGGCGCTCGGTGCGCCGCTTTTCACCTGGCACATCAAGTCGACGACGAAGGCGCATCAGGGTCTCTACGAATACGACGCGGTGAGCCGTCTGCGCGATTCGCAGCTCGGCGATCCGCGCGTGGCCGACGTGCGGCACTACATCAAGCGCGGCAGGCTCTGGCAGGCATTCGACAGCGACACGCGCGCGGTGCTGCTCATCGACGAGATCGACAAGGCCGATCTCGAGTTCCCGAACGATCTGCTGCACGAACTCGATCGCATGGAATTCCATGTTTACGAGACGGGCGAGACGGTGCGCGCGAAGCACCGGCCGATCATCGTGATCACGTCGAACAACGAGAAGGAGCTGCCTGACGCCTTCCTGCGCCGTTGTTTCTTCCATTACATCGCGTTTCCCGATCGGGCGACGCTCGCGCGCATCGTCGCCGTGCATTTTCCGAACATCGCGCAGGATCTTTGCGCGCGTGCGCTCGACATGTTCTTCGAGCTGCGCGACGTGCCGGCGCTCAAGAAGAAGCCCTCCACGTCCGAGCTCATCGATTGGCTGAAGCTGCTGCTCGCGGACCAGATTCCGGCCGCAGCACTCGCCGAGCGCGATCCCGCCAAGGCGATTCCGCCGCTCTACGGCGCGCTGATCAAGCACGAACAAGACGTGCAGCTGCTGGAACGGCTCGCGTTCATGCACCGGCGCGAGAGCGCTGGCCGGCGCTAGGGTCATGATGCTCGGCTTCTTCGAGACGCTGCGCGCCGAGCGCGTGCCGGTCTCGTTGCGCGAGTGGCTGGATCTGATGGCGGCGCTCGATGCGAACCTCGCGTTCGCCGACCCCGTCGAATTCTTCCATCTCGCGCGCACCGTGCTGGTCAAGGACGAGCGCCACTACGACCGCTTCGGGCGCGCGTTCACGGCCTATTTCGACGGCGTTTCGCGCATCGATGCGGCGCGGCTCGCCGAGATACCCGAGGAATGGCTGCGCGAAACCTTCAAGCGTCTGTTGAGCGCCGAGGAGAAGGCGGCGATCGAGTCGCTCGGGGGCATCGACAAGCTGCTCGAGGAGTTCCGCAAGCGCCTGGCCGAACAGAAGGAGCGCCATGCCGGCGGCAGCAAGTGGATCGGCACGGGCGGCACGAGCCCGTTCGGCGCCGGCGGCGCGAATCCGATGGGCATCCGCGTCGGTCCGCGCGGCGGCGGTCGCAGTGCGGTGAAGGTGTGGGAGCAGCGCGATTATCGCGGGCTCGACGGCGACAGCGATCTCTCGCCGCGCAATTTCAAGCTCGCATTGCGGCGCCTGCGACGCTTCGCGCGCGAAGGCGCAGCCGAGGAATTCGACCTCGAAGGCACGATCGATGCGACCGCGCGCGAGGCGATGCTCGACATCCGCTTGCGTCCCGAACGCCACAACGCGGTGAAGGTCCTGCTGCTGCTCGACATCGGCGGTTCGATGGACGATCACGTCGCCGTCTGCGAAGCGTTGTTCGGCGCGGCGAAGAGCGAATTCAAGCGTCTCGAGCACTACTATTTCCACAATTTCGTCTACGCCACGCTGTGGCGCGACCACGGGCTGCGTTCGAGCGAACGCGTCGCCACGGCGGAGCTCCTGCGCCGCTACAACGCCGACTACAAAGTCATCTTCGTCGGCGATGCGGCGATGGCTCCCTACGAAATCACCGCACCGGGCGGTGCGATCGACGATGTGTCGGGCACCGGCGAACCGGGCGAGACCTGGTTCCGCCGCTTCACCGCGCATTTCCGCAAGGTCGTCTGGCTCAACCCGACGCCGCGCGCGCAGTGGGGCTGGACGCAGTCGAACGCGATGATCCGCGCGCTCGTCGAGGATCGCATGTATCCGCTCACGCCCGATGGTCTGACCGAAGCGACGCGCTGGCTCGCCAAATAGCCGATCTGCTGCGAAATAGCCTGCTCGCCGAAGTGGAGAACAGTTCGTCCTCCGCCGTCCTTGGTGTACTTCGTGGTTCAGGCTTTTCGCTCGGCTTCGGCAGCCAGCAGCGGATGGCGTTCGTAGTGCGCCGGAATCGATTCGACAGGCGATTCGGGCGAAACGTCGGCGCGCCGGCCGGCGACGACGCGCACATAGCCGAGTTCGCTGCCGCCGTCGTCCTCGAGCGCGGCGATTTCGATCGCATTGTCCGGCGCGATCGCACGTTGCCAGTCGAGCCAATACCGCCAGCCGTCATCGAGCGTATCGGCGACGGCCACATCGACGAGGCCGCTGCGCTCCCAGTGTCGACGCCACCACTCCGCCGAATGGAGGCAGGCGTGCATCGGCGTCCACCATTGGCGCAGATGCTCGGGCACGTCGTCGAATTCGCGCATGAGGCCTGCCCCGGCGCAACCGATCAAGCCGCCGGGCTTGACGAGCCGTGCGAGAGTGTTGAGGTACAGATCGTCCGTTCCGAAGTACACGTAAGCGTCGATGCTGACGACCGCATCGAAGAATTCCGCCTCGAACGGCAGCGCGCGTGCGTCGGCGCGCAGCGCGTGCACGCCGTTTTCGACTCCGGCGTCACGGATGCGCTCGCGATTTTCCGCGGGGTCGAACCACAGATCGACAGCCCACACTTCGACGCCGAACTCGCGGTTCAGGAAGATCGACGAGGCGGCGCGCCCGCAGCCGAGGTCGAGCACACGCAGGCCGGGTTCGAGGTCGAGGGTTTCGGCGAGCCACTCCGCGAGCCAGAGCGGGTTGGCGCCGCCGCTGGCGCTGGCCCGGATCCAGTCCGGATGATACGTTGCGGCGCGCGGAAAGCGTTCCGAGACGAGCCCGGTGTGCATGGACCGGTTCCTGTGCTGCCGGTGTGGCCTATCGTTCCCGCGCGTCGCGGCGGCGTCAAGCATTGGAATCGCCCCGCGCGTCCCCATCTCTGCGCGTTCCTGGTTCGAGACATCCCCCCATGTCCGAGACGTTCCACGCCACCACCATCGTTTCCGTGCGCCGCGACGGCAAGGTCGTGATCGGCGGCGACGGCCAGGTCACGCTCGGCAACACGGTCGTCAAAGCGAACGCACGCAAGGTACGCAGGCTCGGGGCCGGCAACGTGCTTGCGGGCTTCGCCGGCGCCACGGCCGATGCCTTCACGCTGTTCGAGCTCTTCGAGGACAAGCTTGCCAAGCACGGCAACAATCTCACGCGCGCGGCGGTCGAGCTCGCGAAGGATTGGCGCACGGATCGCCGCCTCGGCCGTCTCGAAGCCATGCTCGCCGTCGCCGACAAGGACACCTCGCTCCTGATCTCGGGCAACGGCGACGTGCTCGAGCCCGAACAAGGCCTCATCGCGATCGGCTCGGGCGGTCCGTACGCACAATCGGCCGCGAAAGCGCTGCTCGAGAATACCTCGCTCGGCGCACGCGAGATCGTCGAAAAGGCGCTCAAGATCGCCGGCGACGTGTGCATCTACACCAACCACAGCATTACGATCGAAGAGCTGTGATTCGGGATTGGGGATTCGCAAGAGCTTCCCGAATCCCGACCGAATCCCCAATCCCAAATCCCCATTCCCGCCCCAATGTCCGAACTCACCCCTCGCGAAATCGTCAACGAGCTCGACCGCTACATCATCGGGCAGAAAGATGCCAAACGCGCCGTCGCGATCGCGCTGCGCAACCGCTGGCGGCGCATGCAGCTCGACCCGGCGCTGCGCAACGAGGTCACGCCGAAGAACATCCTCATGATCGGGCCGACGGGTGTCGGCAAGACCGAGATCGCGCGGCGGCTGGCCAATCTCGCGAATGCGCCGTTCATCAAAGTCGAAGCGACCAAGTTCACGGAGGTCGGCTACGTCGGCAAGGATGTCGAGCAGATCGTGCGCGATCTCGCCGACGTCGCGGTCAAGATGGCGCGCGAGCAGGCCAAGAGCCAGGTGAAGAGCCAGGCCGAAGACCGCGCAGAGGATCGCATCCTCGACGCGCTGCTGCCTTCGCGCCAGCCGCTCGGTTTCGTCGGCGAACCGCAGACCGCCTCCGCCGATACCGAGACGCGGCAGAAGCTGCGCAAACAGTTGCGCGAAGGCGCGCTCGACGCCCGCGAGATCGAGATCGAAACGGCAGTGAATCTCGGCGTCGAGATCATGGCGCCGCCAGGCATGGAGGAAATGACGCAGCAGCTGCGCGGCATGTTCTCCTCGCTCGCCGGGCAGAAGACGCAGAAGCGCCGGCTCACGATCGCGGCAGCACGGCCGCTGCTCGTCGAGGAAGAAGCCGCGCGCCTCGTCAACGACGAAGAGATCAAGACCAAGGCGCTCGCCAATTGCGAGCAGAACGGCATCGTCTTCATCGACGAGATCGACAAGGTCTGCCAGCGCGGCGAATGGAGCGGCGCCGGCGTGAGCCGCGAAGGCGTGCAGCGCGACTTGCTGCCGCTCGTCGAAGGCTCGACGGTCTCGACCAAGCACGGCATCGTGAATACCGATCACATCCTGTTCATCGCGTCGGGCGCGTTTTCGCTCGCGAAACCGTCGGATCTCATTCCCGAGCTGCAAGGACGCTTTCCGATCCGCGTCGAGCTCTCCGCGCTGACCGCCGAAGATTTCGAGCGCATCCTGACCGAGCCGCACAACGCGCTGTCCAAGCAATACACGGCGCTGCTCGCGACCGAAGGCGTGACGCTCGCGTTCGCCGCGGACGGCATCCGGCGCCTCGCCGAAATCGCCCATGCGGTCAACGAACGCACCGAGAACATCGGTGCGCGCCGGCTGCACACCGTCCTCGAACGCTTGCTCGACACGATTTCCTACGAGGCGCCCGACAACGGCGGCAAGAGCTATACGATCGACGCCGCCTACGTCGACGAGCATCTCGCCGCGCTGGTCAAGGATCAGGATCTGAGCCGCTACATCCTGTAAGGCCGATCCCAGCGCAGCACAAGCTTGCTTCCGCCTTCGGGAGCGTGCGTTCAGAAAGCCGCAGGAAACGGTAAAATCCACCGATGGCCATCAAACATCATCGCGAAGGCAATGTCGTGCAGTTCCGCGGCCGTGGCGTGCGCGCGCAACTGCGTGAGGCCATGGAAGGGCGCGTGCCCGTGCAGCTCGCGCGCGAGCGCGTCACCTCCGGGTGGGTGCACGGCTACGTGATCGGACTTTCGACCGAGTTCTGCCTGATCGCCGAGGTCAGCGACGCGATGCAATTTGACGGCTTCCTCGCGGTCGCGGTCGGCGACGTGAGCGCCGTCGAGCAGGACCCTGGCCGCGAATTCGTCGAGAAGGCGCTCGAAATCAACGGCGAAGCCATTCCCGAGCTTCCGAGCTTCAAGCTCGACGATTGGCAGTCGATCGCCGCCTCGGCAGCGGCGCAGACCCCGCTGATCTCGCTCAACATGCTCGACGAAGGCGACGGCGAAGTCAGCTATATCGGCCGGCTCATGGGACAGGAACCCGATGCGCTCGTGCTGCAGGAAGTCGATCCCGGTGCGCATTGGTATCCGGACACGGGCGCGTACGAGTTCGCGGGCATCGGTTCGATCGGGTTCGGCACACGTTACATGCTGCTGCTCGCACGCGTCGCGGGCTTGCCGCCCGTGCCGGCGCCTGCCGGCGAGTATCCGGCCTGAGCATGGCGGCGCGTCCCACCGGCATCACGCTGCACCGCGCCTCGCACATTCTCGAAGTCGCGTTCGACAGCGGCGAGACGTTTCGACTGCCGTGCGAGTACCTGCGCGTCAATTCGCCGAGCGCGGAGGTGCAGGGGCATGGTCCCGGGCAGCGCGTGCTCCAGCACGGCAAGCGCAACGTCAACATCGCCGATATCGTGCCGGTCGGCCATTACGGCGTGCTGCTCAAATTCGACGACGGTCACGACACCGGCATCTACTCGTGGGACGTGCTGCTCGATCTCGGGCGGCGACAGGCCGAGAACTGGCAGGCGTATCTCGATGCGCTCGATGCCGCGGGGCTCACGCGCGGCTGAGGTCCGGCGCCGCGGCGGCGTCGCCGTCGGCGGCGAAGAAATCGAGCGCCCGGAGCGCGAATGCGCGCGCGAGCAGCGACGCCGGGAAGCGCTCGATCATCGTGTTGTAGCGTTGCACCGCGGCGTTGTAGCGCCGCCGCGCGTCCTGCAGGCGATCTTCGACCCCGACGAGATCGCGCTCGAGCGCGAGAAAATTCGCGCTGGCCTTGAGCTCGGGATAACGCTCCTCGAGCGCGAGCAGGTTTGCGACGCGCCCGCCGAGCTCGGTTTCCAGCGCACCGCGCTCGGCGATCGACGCGGCGGCCTGTGCGCGAACACGCAGGCCCGCGACGGCTTCGAGCGTCGCCTGTTCGTGCTGTGCATAGCCTTTCACGACGGCCGCGAGCTGCGGTACGAGATCGTGCCGGCGCTGCAGCTCGACATCGATGTCGCTGAACGCCGTGCGCGCGCGATTGCGCGCGACGACGAGTTCGTTGAACGAGACCGCAACGAGTGCGCACAGGGCGATGAGCGCGCAAATCAGGGTCCAGAGCGCCATCGTCTCAGACGAGCCGCAGATCGGCGGGCGCCGACCGTGGGAATACTTGCCCGATGCGGTCGCGATCCAGGCCCCACAGGCGTGCGAACAGACCGCCGAGCACCGCGCGGTAGTCGTTGAGCACGGGATAATCGCGATTCTGCACGAGTGTCGAGGCCTGCACGCGTACCTGCTGCCCGGCAATGCGTCCCCCCGCGATGCCGCCGCCGAGCACCCAGTACACCGAGCCATGCCCGTGATCCGTGCCGCGATTGCCGTTTTCGCGGAACGTGCGTCCGAATTCCGAGAGCACGACGACGACCGTGTTGTTCCATTCGGGTCCGAGCGCGCTCGCGAACGCGTCGAGGCCACGGCTCAAATTGTCGAGATTGCCGGCGAGCTGGCCGCGTGCGCCGCCTTCGTTGACGTGCGTGTCCCAGCCGCCGACATCGACGAACCCGAGGCGATATTCGTCGCGCATGAGGCGCGCGATACGCGTGGCCTCGACGGCGAAACCGCGCGCGTTGATCGCGCCGCGGCTCGCCGCCTGCTGCGCGGCATCCTCGAATTCGTGGGCGACCTGCTGGCGCAATTCGAGGCCGTCGGCGACGGCCGCGTGCAGGTGATGGTCCTGGTACATGCTGGCGAGAATGGCGTCCTGGCGCTCGTCGAACGCGGGTTTGCCGACGGCGCGCAACGAGATGTTCGGCACGTCGCCGGCGCCGCGGAACGTGAGCGGCAGCGCGTCCGTGAACGCGATGGGTGCCGCGCGCGCGCCAAGCGTGGCGGCAAGGCGCGCCATGAAACCCGATCCGTAATTGCGCTTGTCCGCGGGTTCGCCGCGCTCGATGCTGTCCTGCGTCTCGAAGTGGCTGCGCGAGAGATCGTCGGTGCCCGCGAACGGCACGAAGGCGGCCTGTTTGGCGAGATAGAGCCGCTCGATGGGCCCGCGCAGCGCCGGCGCGAGCGCCCAGTTCGCATCGAGCGCGAGCGCGCCGTCCTTGACGTTCGCATCGGGGCGCGCGATCGCGATGTTCGGCCGCGATTCGTAGTAGAAATCGCTCGCGTAGGGCACGAGCACGTTCGCGCAGTCGTAGCCGCCGCGCAGGAACACGAGCAGGAAGCGCGGCCCCGCGGTCGGCGCGGCGAACAGGCGTCCCGCGGCAGCGAAGGCGGGCAGGGCGGCAGCGGTCTTGAGGAAGGAACGGCGTTTCATGGAGCGACCTCGAGCGCGGCTCAGCGATAGTTGAACTCGGGCGAAGCGAGCAGGAACGCGTTCCATTCCTGCGGCGATTTGGCCGCATCGAGCGCCACGATCGTCGCCTTGGAAAGATACGGCTGGATCGCTTCGAAGAACAGGTGGTTCGAGAGATTCGGAAAGCCCGAGCCGGGCGGCCCGCCGTTTTCGGGAACGAACAATCCCGCCGTGCCGCTGCCGATCGCCCGCGCGATTTCGAAACGCCGGCTCAACTGCCCGGAGCTCGCCCACGCGGTCTCGGTCAGCGGATAGCCGTCGGGACTCTGATGCCCGAACAGCATCTCGCCCTGGCCGCGCAGCCAGTTCACGAGCGGCCGCTCGTTCGCAATGGGCTTGCCGTCGTAGGCCAGGCGCACGGACGAGACGACGTAGTGCATCGGGTCCTTGAACTTGCCGCCCAGCGAAGCCTCGAACTCGTGGGATTCGAACATCGTGCGCAATACCGCGGCGATGTTGCCGTGCGTCGACTGGAACGTGCGCGCCATCGCCTCGACGAGCGCGGGCGGCGGCGTATCGGCGACGAAGTATTCGGCGATCTTGCGCGAGACGAACCTGGCGCACGCGGGCTGGCTCACGAGCAAGTCGACCGCTTCCTCGACTTCGGCGAAACCGTGTCCGCGGATCTTCTCGCCGAGCAGCGTCTTGGGGCCGAAATCGTGGCGGGCGGGATAGAACGCAAACAGACCGTCGCTGACGAACTCATGGCGCCACGCCGGACGCGCCGGCGCGTCGGGACGCGCGATGCCGACGCCCGTGAGCACGCGCGCCAGCTCCTGCACGTCGGTCTGCGTGTAGCCGGCGTCGACGCCGAGCGTGTGCAGCTCCATGAGCTCGCGCGCGTAGTTCTCGTTGACGTGCCCGACCGCGTTCTGCGCGTTGTCCAGATACTGGAGCATGGCCGGATGCGTCAGCGTAGCCATGACGAGGTCGCGGAAGTTGCCGAGCGCGTGCGGGCGGATCGCGCGCTCTTCGTAGTCGGCCGCGAGCCAGCGCACGCCGGCCTTGCGCGCGAACACGCTGAAGTGGTTGAGCCAGAACCAGTCCATCTGCTCCTTGAGCTGCGCCGGCGAATAGACGGCGCGCAGCAAGTGCCGCCGCATCGCCTGGTAGGCGTACTCGTTCCCGAGCTCCTCGCGCGCCTTGCGCGCTTGCTGTTTGGCTTCGCCGTCGGGCATGGCCCGGATGCGCTGCTGCGCCTCGACCTCGTCCGCGACGAGCTTCGTCGCGGGAATCTTCGAGATGTCGAGGGCGTCGATTTGCGCCTGCACGGATTTGGGCAGGGTCTCGTCGAGCGGCGCTAACTGCTCTTCGAGGAAGCGTTTGCGGCCGATTTCGCGCAAGCGCGCCACCGTGGCGGTGTCGAGGCCGTACGTGACGCGTTCGAGCCAGCGCGCGTCGTCGCGGCCGAGGCGCCCGTCGCCGGCGTGACCGATGCCTGCGGCGAGTATCAGCGCAGCGGAGAGGAATGCGGAGCGGAAGGTCGGAAGAAACATCGAAAGGACGGACATCGTGGATTCCCGCTCACTACAACGCGCGACGCGGAAAAACGCTGACATGCCGAAGCCGAGGCAGTAAGGTGCGCGCATGCCGATCCACCCTGAGAAGCCTGCCGCGGAGTCCATCCTCGCGCTCGCCGACCGATGCGTCAAATGCGGGTTGTGCCAGCCGCAATGCCCGACCTACCGCGTCGCCCGCGACGAGGCGGAATCGCCGCGCGGGCGCATCGCGCTCGCGCGCGGGCTCGCCGCGGGCGATTTCGACGATGTCGGCCGCGCCTCGGCCGAGCGCCATCTCGACCAGTGCCTCGCCTGCATGAGCTGCGAGCGCGTGTGCCCGTCCGAGGTGCGGTATTCCGAGCTTCTCGTTGCGACGCGCGCGCTGTTGCGCCGCCGGCGCGGCGAACCCCTGCGCGAGCGCCTGTTGCGCTCGCTCGCCGGACACCCACGATTTCTCGGGGTTTTGCTGCGGGTAGCGAATCTGCACGGCGTCGGCGCGTTCGTCCGCAGCCGCATCGTCCGATCCGTGCTGCGGCCGATCGGCCTCGGACGGCTCGCCGCCGAGCTGCCACGCCTGCCGAAGAAGGTCGCATCAATGCCGAGCGGCGACGGCGAACGCGGCCGTATCGGCATCTTCACGGGATGCGTCGCGGCGAGCGTCGACCGCGATGTGCATGTCGGCGCGGCGCGTTTGCTCGGTGCGCTCGGCTACGCGTCCGTTTTGGCCCCGCCACGATGCTGCGGCGCGCTCGCGCTCCATTCGGGCGACGTGGCGGCGGCGCACACACTCGGCACGGCGGTGCAGGCGTTTTTTACGGAGCAAGGCGTGCGCACGGTGCTCGCCACGGCGAGCGGATGCTTCGGCAGCCTGCGGGCGGCGTTCGGGGGCTCAGGCATCGACGTGCGCGACGCGCACGATTTCCTGCTCGCGGACGAGCGTTTCGCACGACTGCGCTTCCGCCCCCTCGCTGCGCGAGTCGCCGTGCACACGCCGTGTACGCAAGCCAACGTCGTGCGCTCGCCCGGCGGCGTCGCCGCGACGCTGCGAAGAATTCCACAAGTGGAAATTGTGACATTGCCGGACGAGCCCCGGTGCTGCGGAGCGGGCGGCGACTACTTCCTGCGCCACGCCGGCATCACCGACGCCCTGCGCACGGAAAAGATCGACCAAGCGCTCGCCGTTGCGCCGGATTTCGTGGCCACCAGCAACGTCGGCTGCCGCGTGTTCCTCGAAAACGGACTCGCGCGCCGCGACGCGCGCGTGCGCATCGTGCACCCGGTTGCGCTGCTCGCCGCCCAGCTGGAGAATTGACCCATGTTCGAACGCCGTTTATCCGCGCTGGACCGGGTGCTCGTCGAAGTGGAGCGCGCGCTCGGCGTCGCGCTCGGCGCCACGGCCGAGGCGAGCCGACCCTCGCCGGCGGCCAGGCTCGCCGAGGCCGAGCTCGACCCCGCCGCGCGGCGCCACGCCGCCGGGCTCATGCGAGTCAACCACACGGGCGAGGTCTGCGCGCAGGCGTTGTATTCCGGCCAGGCGGCCGTCGCACGCGACGACGCCACGCGCGCGCAGCTCCTCGCGGCTGCTGCCGAGGAGACCGATCACCTTGCCTGGTGCGCCGAACGCCTCGATGCCCTGGCGAGCCGTCCGAGCATGCTCAACCCGCTCTGGTACGGCGGCAGCTTCGCGGTCGGCGCAGTCGCCGCGCTGATCGGCGATCGGGTGAGCCTCGGCTTCGTCGTCGAGACCGAGCGTCAGGTCGAAGCCCACCTCGGCGAGCACCTCGAGCGCTTGCCCGAAGCCGACGTGCGCAGCCGCGCGGTCGTTGCCGCGATGCAGGCCGACGAGGCGCGCCACGGCGCTGCAGCGCGTGCCGCGGGCGGGATCGATTTGCCTGCGCCCGTGCCGATGCTCATGCGGGCGGCGTCGCTCGTCATGAAGACAGTGGCGTATCGCCTTTGAGGCAAAGTGGCGAGCTCAATGGGCTTCGCTGCGCTCAACCCATCTGACCGTTGCCCGCGTGACCTCAGGTCAGGTTGCGCCCGTGGAACAGCTCCTCGATCTCGCGCTTGAGCAGCGATTCGATGCGTTGGCGGTCCTTGAACGAAAGATCGTCCGCATGCGCTTCGAACAGGTAGGTCTCGAGGTCGAATTCCTTCACGTGCATCTTCGTGTGGAAAATGTTTTCCTGATACACGTTGACGTCGAACATCTCGTATTTCTGGCGAATGTGCTTGGCCAGGTATTCCTGGATCGAGTTGATGCGGTGGTCGATGTAGTGCTTCTTGCCCTTCACGTCGCGCGTGAAGCCGCGCACGCGGTAGTCCATGACCACGATGTCCGATTCGAAGCTGTCGATGAGGTAGTTCAGGGCTTTCAGCGGCGAAATCACGCCGCAGGTCGCCACGTCGATGTCCGCGCGGAACGTCGCGATGCCGTTGTGCGGATGCGTTTCCGGATACGTATGCACCGTGATGTGGCTCTTGTCGAGATGCGCCACGACGGTGTCGGAGATCACGTCGCGGCCGAGCTTCTCGACGACCGGATGCTCGGAGATCAGGATCGTCACGCTCGCGCCCTGCGGATCGTAGTCCTGGCGCGCCACGTTCAGGATGTTCGCGCCGATGATCTCGGCCACGTCCGTCAGGATGTTCGTCAGACGGTCGGCGTCGTACTGCTCGTCGATGTATTCGATGTAGCGGTCGCGCTGCTCCGGGGTGACGGCGTAGCAGATATCGTAGATGTTGAAACTGAGCGCCTTGGTCAGGTTGTTGAAGCCCTGGAGTTTCAGGCGCGGCAAGGGTTTGACCACGGGCGGTACCTCGTGCAGCGTACGATCGAGCAGGGCGCGGATTATGGAGCAAACGGCCCCTGCGGAAAACCGTTATCCTCGCGAGCTTATGTGACAGCGCGTCGACACGGGCGGTGCCTGGGCCGGGTCCGCCACTCTGGTACACTGGGCGCAAGGGGCAATCCGAGAGGGTTTTCGACTAAGATGAACGGTATACGCCGGCTGGCATGCGTGCCGGCGGCGCGGTCTTGGGAGTGAGGTCCGGCATGGTCGATCTACGCTACACGCTACAGCGCGCAGTCAACCGCGTGCAGGCGCCGAGTTCGCTGACGCTCGACCAGACGGCGATGGATCGTTTCCTGGGTCAGTGCCATCGCCGGCGTTATCCGAGCAAGACGGCGATCATCCGCCCCGGCGATTCGGCCAATATCCTCTATTTCATCATCGACGGCTCGGTGACGGTGTCGACCGAGGACGAAGAAGGCCGCGAGCTCATCCTCGCCTACATCAACCGCGGCGAGTTCATCGGCGAGATGGGCCTCTTCGTCGAAACGCCGCGACGCGAGGTCATGGTGCGCACGCGCACCTCGTGCGATCTGGCCGAGATCAGCTACGAGCGCCTGTTCCAGCTCTTCGAGGGGCCGCTGCGCGAGGAATGCGCGAAGGTGCTGTTTTCGATCGGCACGCAGCTAACGAACCGGCTCCTGCACACGTCGCGCAAGGTGAGCCGCCTCGCGTTCATGGACGTGACGAGCCGAGTTGCCAAGACGCTCATCGACCTGACCGAAGAGCCCGACGCCATGTCCCACCCGAAGGGCACCCAGATCCGCATCTCGCGCCAGGAGATCAGCCGCATCGTCGGCTGCTCGCGCGAGATGGTCGGGCGCGTGCTCAAGCAGCTCGAGGAGCAGGGCATGATCACGGTGTCGGGCAAGACCATCGTCGTACTCGGTACGCACTGAGGCGCAATGGGCTTCGTATTCCTGCTCGTGACGGTGGCGATCGTCATCGCCGCCGTGCACGCGAGCCGGCGCGCGGCGCAACGTCCCGGGCAGCGGACGAATTCCGACAACGCGTCTTCCTACGATTCGGGCAGCGGCAGCTCCTGGTCGTCTGCGGATACCGGCTCTGGCGACGGCACCGCCGGCAGCGGCGAATGCAGTTCGAGTGACGGCGGCGGCGATTGCGGCGGCGGCGACGGCGGCGGGAGCTCCGACTGAATCAGCCCGTCGCCCGACGGCGGCGCGTCGCGGGTTCTTCGAAGATCATGTAGACGTCCGAGCGCTGATAGTGCGAGCCCGGCCGGCGCTCCGGCTGCCGCACGAAACCGGCGCTTTCGTAGAGCGTGAGCGCTGGCGCGAGACGCGAATTCGATTCGAGGAACAGCATGCGTCCGCGGCGCCGCCGGAACTCGCCGATGGCCGTATCGAGCAGCAGCCGGCCCGCGCCGCGACCGCGCCAGCCCGTGGCCACGGCCATCTTCGAGAGTTCGTAGACGCCGGGCGCGTCCTTGAGCAGCGCGCAGGTACCGATCGGCTCGCCGTCCACGAGGGCGATGAACACCGCACCGCCCGGCGCAATGATGTATTTCTCGGGTTCCGAGAGCACGCGCCGGTCGATGTCTTCGATCGCGAAATAGCGTTCCAGCCATTCCATATTGATGTCGTGGAATGCCGCGCGCCACTGCGGGGCGAATCGTTTCACGTCGGTGGCGCTATCGCGCAAACGCGCGTACTGCGCACGGATGTAGGCGTCGAGGCGGCCGCTGTCGAACTCGGCTTCGAGCACGCGCAGCCCCTCGAGCAGCGCGCCGCCGCTGCGCGCGATCGCCTCGCGCGCGCCGCGCCGGATGGCGCACCAGACCGGCCCCATGCCGCCGAGGCGGCGTTCGCCCTCGGCGCTCAGATCGAGGACGCTGCGCCGGCCGTCGGCGCGATCCCCGCCGCGCGTGATCCACCCGCCGCGTCGCAGCTTCGACGCCATCTGGCTCACCGCCGAATGCGTCTGGCCGATCGCGGCTGCGATCTCGCTGACCGTCCCGGGGCCCTTGACCTGCACGTAGCGCAGGACGGGGAACCAATGCGAATCGAATTCGATGCCCGCCATACGGTAGGCGGCGTTGGCGAGCTCGTAGAAACGCTCGCTGAGCGCCTTGAATCGGCTCCCGAGTGCGAGCTCGGCTTGCGATTGCAGGAACATTGCGATATCCGTAAGCACTTACGTTAGTGCTAACGTATTAGTCCTGGCGGCGAAATGCAAGCGCTGCGGTGCGCCTCAGGCGCGGAACAGGCGCGCGAGTTCGGTGCCTGGGTCCTCGGCGCGCATGAGCGCTTCGCCGACCAGGAACGCGTGCACGCCGGCAGTGCGCATGCGCGCGACGTCGGCCGGCGCGTGGATGCCGCTCTCGGTGACGAGCAGCCGGTCGGCCGGTACGCGGTCGCGCAAGTCGAGCGTCGTCTCGAGCGACGTGCGGAACGTGCGCAGGTCGCGGTTGTTGATGCCGACGAGCGCCGCGCTCGTCGCGAGCGCGCGTTCGAGCTCGGTGCCGTCGTGCGCTTCGACGAGCACGTCCATGCCGAGCTCGGCGGCGAGCGCGGCGAGGTCGCGCAGCGCCGCGTCGTCGAGCGCCGCGACGATCAAAAGTATACAGTCCGCGCCTTGCGCGCGCGCCTCGTGAACCTGATAGGCGTCGATCGTGAAATCCTTGCGCAGCACGGGCAGCGTACAGGCCGCGCGCGCTTCGGCGAGGTAGGCATCCGCGCCCTGGAAGAAGTCGACGTCGGTCAATACGGACAGGCACGCCGCGCCGCCGTGCGCGTAGCTGCGCGCGATCGCGGCCGGCCGGAAGTCCGCACGGATCACGCCTTGGCTCGGACTCGCTTTCTTGACCTCGGCGATGACGGCCGGCGCACCGGCGGCTATCTTCGCGCGCAACGCCGCCGCGAACCCGCGCGGCGCTGCGGCATCGCGTGCGCGTGCCGCGAGATCGGCGAGCGGCACGCGCACGCGCCGTTCTGCGATTTCCTCGCGCTTGCGGGCGAGGATGCGTGCGAGGATGTCGCTCACGCGCCGCGACCGCGCAGCCGGTTCGTCGTCGCGACGAACTGGTCGAGCTTGGCGCGCGCCGCGCCCGAGGCGAGCGAACGCTTGGCGAGCTCGACGCCCGCGGCGATCGAGTCCGCGAGCTCGGCGGCATAGAGCGCCGCACCGGCGTTGAGCGCGACGATGTCGCGCACGGGACCGGGGCGGTCGTCGAGCGCTTCGAGCACGCGCTGCCGCGACTCCGCGGCGTCGGCCACGCGCAAGCTGCCGTTCGACGACGTGGCGAAGCCGAAATCGCGCGGATGGATTTCGTACTCGCGCACGCGATCGCCGATGAGCTCGCCGACGAGCGTCGCGTCGCCGAGTGTGATCTCGTCCATGCCGTCGCGGCCCCAGACCACGAGTGCGCGCTGCGCACCGAGCCGCTGCAGCGCGCGCACTTGGATGCCGACGAGATCGGGATGGAACACGCCCATCAAGATGTTCGGCGCCCCGGCCGGGTTCGTGAGCGGCCCGAGGATGTTGAACAGCGTGCGCACGCCCATCTCCTTGCGCACGGGCGCGACGACCCGCATCGCGGGGTGATGGACCGGCGCGAACATGAAGCCGATGCCGGTCTCCTCGAGGCTGAGCGCCACGTGTTCGGGCGCGAGATCGATGACGGCGCCGAGCGCCTCGAGTACGTCGGCGCTGCCGGATTTCGACGAGACGCTGCGGTTGCCGTGTTTGGCCACGCGCGCGCCAGCCGCCGCGGCGACGAACATCGCGGCCGTCGAGATGTTGAACGTATGCGCGCTATCGCCGCCGGTGCCGACGATGTCGACGAAGTGCCGGTAGGGCGGCGCATGCACGCGCGCCGACATCTCGCGCATGACGCTCGCGGCGGCGGCGATCTCGCCGACCGTCTCCTTCTTCACGCGCAAGCCCGCGAGGATTGCCGCGACCATCGGCGGCGAGACCTCGCCGCGCATGATCTGGCGCATGAGGTCGGTCATTTCGTCCTGGAAGATCTCGCGGTGCTCGATCGTGCGCTGCAGCGCTTCCTGAGGGGTGATGGGCACGGTCGGGGGCGGCTCCGGGGATTGGCGGCGATGATCCGATGTCCCGACCGCTGGGGCAAGCCTCAGGCCGCCCTGCGCAGCGTGCCGAGGAAATTGCGCAACAGATCGTGGCCGTGCTGGGTCAGGATCGATTCCGGATGGAACTGCACGCCTTCGATGTCGAGCCGGCGATGTCTGAGACCCATGATCTCGTCGATCTCGCCCTGCGGCGTGCGTGTCCATGCGGTGACTTCGAGGCAGGCCGGTACGCTCGATTTCTCGACGACCAGCGAGTGGTAACGCGTGGCTTCGAACGGATTCGGCAGACCGGCGAAGACACCCTTGCCCGTGTGATGGATCATCGAGGTCTTGCCGTGCATGATCTGGCCCGCGCGCACGATACGCGCGCCGAACGCTTGACCGATGCCCTGGTGGCCGAGGCAGACGCCGAGTATCGGGATCTGGCCGCCGAGCTCCCGCACGAGTGCGAGCGTGACGCCCGCCTGATCCGGGGTGCCGGGGCCGGGCGAGATGACGATGCGCGCGGGCGCTCGCTTGCGGATTTCCTCGACCGTGAGTGCGTCGTTGCGCACGACCTCGACGTCTTCGCCGAGCTCGCCCAGGTACTGGACGAGGTTGTAGGTGAAGCTGTCGTAGTTGTCGATCATGAGAATCATGGCGCGCATCCCGGTCCCACGCCGCGACATTGTACCCGCGCGAACGCGGTTTCCGCCAAGCCTCGGAAAATTTTCACGAGACCTGAAGCGAGGAAAACGGGATTTCCCCGCTTTCACAATTCCCTCGCCGCACGTTCAGGACAGGATGCGCACATATCATGATCATCTCCGCACGCGGCCCGACGCCGACGTCGGCGCGGATGCCGCGTCCACGTTTTCCCGCGACGGTGCCGCAATGGATCTTCCGAAGAAGTTGCCGAAGAGCGTGTTGCGTAGAGTGCAGGATCTCATCGACGAAAACGCGCGGCTCAAAGCCGTCATCGCCGACCTCGCCGCCGAGCGGGCGGACAAGGTCAAGATCGTTTCCTATCGCGCCGGCGATGCGTCGGCAGCCGAGGAGACCGCGCCGCAGGCGGCGCGTCATCGCGCCGCTGGGTAATGCCGAACCGGCCGTGTTTCGCATCCGCCGCAAACGCGGCTACCCGAAGTAGACGTATTGCGGAATCCCGCTCGGGGCGAATTTGCGGAGCGCGCGCGCAAGCGACGACGTCGAGTCGAAACCGACGGCGCAGGCGACGTTCTTCATCGGCTGCAACGTGACGGTGAGAAGATCGAGTGCGGCCTGCGCTCGCCGGCGCAGCACGTGTTGATGCGGCGACTCGCCGAAGGCCTGCTTGTACACGCGTACGAAGTGCGCCTTCGACATGCCGGCTCGGTTCGCCAGATCGTCGCAGCCGGCGTAGTCGAAATAGCGCTTTTCGATGAACTCGCGCGCGGCCTCGAGCCGTTTCAGCACCGCGCAACCGCTGCGCATGCGCTCCGGATCGAAGCGGTATGCGCGCTGCGACTCTCGCGACGACGGGGATCTAGCGGTATCCGCAGGTTCCCGCTCGCCGATCGCCGCCGCCGAGGCAGCGACGCTGCGCGATCGACCGCTCGGCTCCGAATGACCGCGCATGGCCTCGCGTCGCCAGCGATACAGCGTTGTAAGAGCGATGTCATGACGGCGAGCCACCTCCACGGCGGACGCCGCGCCGAGTGAACGCAGCAACGACTGCTTGAATTCCGCGGGATAACCGAACCGGACGCGACGCCTGCGTGAACGGGCCATGGTGACGGAGTGGTAACGAACGGATGGGCGCGAGTGTAGTCGGACCGCTCGCCGCGTCCATGCGCCGAACGGCATGGTGTCGCTTGGAGCAGTCGGCGGCGCGCGTCGCGAAATCCATTTGCGATCCGCTACTTCGGCGATCGCGCGAAATGGCAATTCGCGATTTTCACAATTATCGCGACAGGAATGTTGGATTTTCGCGTACGTCTTGGCCAAGAAAACGCGATTACGGAAAGTTTACATTAGGCCCACCGCAGGCAGTGCGGAGGTTTTTCGTTTTCCGCCATTCCAAGAATGGGAATTGTCCCGAACCTGTCGTAAAAACAACCTGACGTTGGAGAGTGTAATGAGATTCGACGCAAACAAACTTTCGTCGGCGGTTCGCCTGGCCTTGTCGCTGGGTGCAGTCGCCGCCGCCGGTACGATCACTGCGAATGCGCAGGACGCCGGCGAAAAGGGCCAAGCCCTCGACACCATCGTGGTGACGGGCTCGAACATCCGCCGCGTTGACATCGAGACCGCGAACCCGGTCGTGACGATCGACAAGGCGGCGATCCAGCAGTCCGGCAAGCTCACGCTCGGCGACCTCGTGCAGAACCTGCCGTCGATCGCCGGCGCTGCGCTGAACCCGAACGTCAACAACGGCGGCGGCAACGGTCAGTCGACGATTTCGCTGCGCGGTCTCGGCACGAATCGCAGCCTGCTGCTCATCAATGGGCATCGCGTTCCCGCACAATTGCAGGATTTGAACATCATCCCGATCTCGGCCGTCGAGCGCATCGAAGTGCTGAGCGACGGCTCGTCGGCCGTGTACGGTTCCGACGCGGTCGCGGGCGTGGTCAACATCATCACGCGCACGAATTATCAGGGTGCGGAATTCGGCGCCGACTACGGCATTTCCGACCAGGACGACGGCCAGCGCAAGGCGGCGCATTTCATGATCGGCCAGTCGAGCGACAAGGGCAACATCCTGGTCGGCGTGCAGTACAACCAAAACGATCCGATACTCGCGTCCAACCGCAAGTACTCGCACGATGCGCTTTATAAATACAACACGGGTTATGTACTCCACGGCGGTTCGAGTCGCACGCCGAACGGCAGCATCAGCCTGCCGGCGTCGATCGCCGCGCAGTACGGCCATTGCTCGGGCAATCGCGTGACGCGCATCGACGGCAAGACGGGCACCTCGCTGTCCGACTACCGCTGCTACAACCCGGCGACCGACGCGTTCAACTACCAGGCCGTCGGCAACTACGACCAGACGCCTGACGAGCGCACGGGCCTGTTCGCCCTTGGCAATTACAAGCTCACCGACAACATCGAAGCGTTCGCCGAATTCTTCCACAACAAGACCGTGTCGAAGACGCAGATCGCGCCGGTCCCGCTCGATGCCCTCGGCGACGGCATCTACATCCCGGCCAACCAGTACTACAACCCGTTCGGCGTCGCGTTCGGTATCGATCCGACCGGCAAGGCGACCAACCAGTTCCGTACGCGTCTGAAGAGCCTCGGCAACCGTGCGACCGCATTCAGCTCCACGCACGATCTCGCCACCGTCGGCTTCAAGGGCGCCTTCGGCGATTCGAGCTGGATCTGGAATGTCGACTACAGCTTCGGTCACTTGAGCCAGCTGCGTCAGTTCCTCGATTTCATCAATTACTCGAAGATCGCGAGCAACTTCCAGTGCACGTCGCTGGCCTGCAATCCGATCAACATCTTCAACATCTACGATCCGAACACGATCGCTCTGCTCAATAGCGCGAAGATCTCACCGTTCCTGACGGTCGGGTACCAAATGCGCAACTACGAAGGCAATGTCAGCGGCTCGCTGTTCGATCTGCCGGCCGGCACCGTCCAGCTCGCCGCGGGCGCCTCGTACCGCAAGGAGTACACGAACTCCGAGCCCGATCCGCTGATCGCGACGGAGGTCGATCAGAACCTCAACTTCACCTGCGCCGGCCCGAGCTCGATCTGCAACGCGGCAACACGCGGCGGCTTCAACGTGAAGGAAGCCTATGCTGAGTTGCTGGTTCCGCTGCTCAAGGACATGCCGTGGGCACACTCGCTGAATTTGGATTTGGGTGACCGGTATTCGAAGTACAGCGATTTCGGCAGCACCAACAACTGGAAGGCCGCTCTCGAATACCGTCCGATCGAAGACCTGCTGTTGCGCGGCACGGTGTCGAAGGTGTTCCGTGCGCCGACCGTCACCGATTTGTTCCGCGGTCCCGCGGTCGAATCGCCGACGGCGACGGATCCCTGCGGCTCCGCCGCGGTGGCCAGCAACCCGGCCTGTCAGGGCTACACGTTCACGAACACCGGCACGAGCCAGATCAACGGTCTCGTGACCGGCGCGCAGTACGCGAACAACAGCCTCGGCAGCAACGTACACGTGCAGCCGGAGCACGGCAAATCGTTCGATTACGGCTTCGTCTACGATCCGCAGTGGATTCCCGGTCTATCGCTCAATGCGGACTACTACCGCATCGTGCTCAAGGACCTCATCGTGTCCGGCCCCGGTACGGCGCAGACGATCCTCACGCAGTGCTTCAACAACGGCGGTTCGGTCTGCTCGCTGATC
>DASRGX010000278.1:0-17110 GCA_035650835.1 Rudaea sp.
GTATGCGTTCTTGATGTCGATCCTGATCGTGTTTTCAGCCGCGATGCGCTACGTGACGCGTGCGACGGTCTTCGTGGCGCGGCTGATGCTCGGCAAGTTGCCGATGTTCTCGCTCGAACATCTGCGCGACGTGCTGGCTTGGAGCAAACGCGTTGCGGCGTGGCCGCTGCGTAGTTGGCAGGGCGGACTTGCCAGGCTCGGTTTCGTCGCGGCGCTCGCGCCCAAGGTCTTCGTCATGCTGCCGCTCGTCGCGATCGGCGCGGTCTTGGCGCTGGTGCTGCCGCCTGTGCTCGGCGCCGCCGGCCGCCTCATGCGTGGCGTGCTCAGGATAGGCGCGTGGGCGATCATGACGCCTTACAACGCCTTGGCCCGTGCCTATCACGGTCTGCTGCCGAAGGCGTTGGCGCGCCCGTACACGGTGCTTGCGGCCGCGGCGCTCGCGTTCGTGGCGAGCGTAGCGCTGATTCCGACACTCGGCATGGATCTCATCCCGTCGCTCGCACAAGGGCGCTTCGAAATGACGGTCAAAGAGCCGCCGGGCACGGCGCTGATCGACACCGATCGCCTGGTCGCGGAGTTGCAGGAAAAGAACGCGCACGATCCGAATATCGCGCTCATCTACGGCGTCAGCGGCACCGGCACGCGGCTCGACGCGACGCCGACGGAGTCGGGCGAGAACATCGCGAGGCTTTTGGTCGTGCTCAAGCCGGGCGTCGGCGACAAGGGCGAGGCAGCGGCGATCGAGGCCCTGCGGGCGAGCATGCGCACGCATCCCGGCGCGGAAGTGAAGTTCGCGCGTCCGCAGCTCTTCAGTTTCGCCACGCCGCTCGAAATCGAATTGCGCGGCTACGATCTCGCCTCGCTCGAAAAGGCCGGCAAGAAGCTCGCCTCGCTCATGAGCGCCTCGCCGCGTTTCGCCGACGTCAAATCGACGGTCGAAGGCGGCTACCCGGAAATACAGATCCGCTTCGACCAGGACCGCGCCGCCGCGCTCGGATTGACCACCAAGCAAATCTCCGATCAGGTCGTGAACAAGGTGCGAGGTTCGGTCGCCACGCGTTACAGCTTCCGCGACCGCAAGATCGACGTGCTCGTGCGCGCCGAAGCGGATCAGCGCGGTTCGGTCGACGACATCCGCAATCTCATCGTCGGCTACTCCTCGCCGAGCGGGTCGACGTCGAGCGGGTCGACATCGGGCAGCACGAGCGGCGGTAGCGGTGCGACGGCGAGCACGCCGAACGGCGCCGCGAACACGGCCGGTGCGGGTGCGACCACGGGCGGCGCGCCGATTCGCCTGCTCGCGGTCGCCGATGTGATCGCAACCGAAGGGCCGAGCGAAATCCACCGCATCAGCCAGGAGCGCGTGGCCATCGTGTCGGCCAACTTGCATTACGGCGACCTCGGCAGCGCGGTCGCCGAAGTGCAGCGCATCGTGCGCGACAACCCGCTCGCCGCGGGCGTGACCGCGCACATCGGCGGTCAAAGCGAGGAGCTCGATGCTTCGGTGAAATCGCTGATCTTCGCGCTGGCGCTCGCGATCTTCCTCGTCTACCTCGTGATGGCTTCGCAGTTCGAATCGCTGCTGCATCCGTTCGTGATCATGTTCTCGATCCCGCTCGCGCTGGTCGGCGCAGTGCTCGCGCTCAAGATCACGCTCACGCCGCTCAGCGTGGTCGTGTTCATCGGCCTCATCATGCTCGCCGGCATCGTGGTCAAGAATGCGATCGTGCTCATCGACCGCGTCAACCAGTTGCGCGAAGAAGGCGTCGAGAAAATCGCGGCGATCGTACAGGCCGCCGAATCGCGCCTGCGCCCGATCTCGATGACGACGCTGTGCACGCTACTCGGCTTCATGCCGCTCGCGATCGCGATCGGCGACGGCAACGAGGTGCGCGCACCGATGGCGATCACGGTGATCGGCGGCCTGCTCGTTTCGACGCTGCTGACGCTCGTCGTGATCCCGGTCGTCTACACGTTGCTGGACCGCCGCAGCGACGCGGTATACCGCGAGCGCGGCGTGCGCAAGCAAAAGGCCATCGCCGCCGATGCCGCGGGCCTGCTTCCGGAGGCAGCCGTATGACGCTCGCCGAGCTCAGCCTGAAACGTCCCGTCACCGTCATCATGGTGTTCGTGTCGATGACGGTCATCGGTCTCATCGCCGCTTTCAGGCTGCCGCTCGAATCGATGCCCGATATCCAATTCCCGTTCATGGAGATCGTGCTCCCGTACCAGGGATCGACGCCGGCAGAAGTGGAGCGGACGGTCACGCGCCCCGTCGAAGAAGCGCTGTCGACGTTGACCGGCATCCAGCGCATGCATTCGGTGACGCGCGCCGACGGCGTCAATATCGACATCATGTTCAAGTGGGGCCAGGACACGGCGATCAAGGCCGTCGAGGCGCGCGGCAAGATCGACGCGATCCGCGCCGATCTGCCCGCGGATCTCACGCGTTACAACGTGTTCAAGAGCTCGACAGCGGATCAGGCGATCTTGAACCTGCGCGTGTCCGCCGATCACGATCTGACGAACGCCTACGAGCTGCTCGATCGCGAGCTCAAGCGTCCGCTCGAACGCATCCCCGGCGTCGCGCGGGTGGTGATCGAAGGCGTCGCCCCGCGCGAGGTGCAGATCGACATCGACTCGGACCGTCTGACGGCCGCCGGCGTCGGGCTCAACGATCTCTATCAGCGGCTCAACACCGCGAATTTCTCCGCATCGGGCGGCGTCATCAAGGACGGCGACACGCGTTTCCACGTGCAACCCATCGGCGAGTGGCGCAGTATCGACGAGATACGCAATCTCGCGATCAACGACAAAGGCTTGAAGCTATCGGATATCGCGACGGTCGAGGTCAAGCCGGGCCGCTTGACGTATGCGCGTCACCTCGACGAACGCCCGGCGGTAGCGATCGATATCGCGAAAGAACGCAGCGCGAACCTCGTCGAGGTCGGGCGCGCGGTGATGGCCGAAGTGGACCGCATCCGCCAGGAGCCGGAGCTGCGCGGCATCCAGATATACGCCCTCGGCGATCAGGCCAATTCGGTGACCGAGAGCCTGCGCCAGCTCGGCCAGGCAGGTCTTGAAGGTACGCTGTTGTCGATCATCGTGCTGTTCTTCTTCCTGCGCGACTGGCCCTCGACGCTCATGGTGTCGCTCGCCATCCCGATCTGCTTCATCATCACGATGGGTTGTCTGCAGCTCTTCGGGATGAGCCTCAACATCTTGTCGATGATGGGCCTGCTGCTCGCCGTCGGCATGCTCGTCGACAATGCGGTCGTCGTCGTCGAGAGCATCTATCACTATCGCGAACGCTTCCCCGACAAGCCCTGGTACTGCGCCGTGCAAGGGACGCAGGTCGTCGGCATCGCGATCGCGGCGGGCACGCTGTCGAGCATCATCGTGTTCCTGCCAATGGTGTTCGGCGAAAAAGACGACATCAGCATCTTCTTGACCCAGGTCGCGATCACGATGGCGATCGCGCACCTCGCTTCGTGGCTCGTCGCCGTCAGCCTCGTGCCGATGCTGTCGGCGCACTTGCCGCCGCCGAAATTCATCGGCCGCAAGAACATCATCACGCGCATGCAGGCGAGCTACGGCCGGTTCATCGATTTCACGCTGCGACACCGGCGCTGGACGATGTTCGCGCTGTTCGCGCTCTTGGTCGTCAGCATCGCGTTTCCCGCCCGGCTCACGAAATCGGAAATGTTCCCGCAGGGCGAGCGCGATCGCTTGTTCCTCGGATACCGCCTCAACGCGCTCTATCCGCTGGCGGAACTCAAGACCTCGGTCGACAAGGTCGAAGCCTTCCTCAATGCGCACCGCGCGGAGTACCACATCAAGAACATCTACAGCCGCTTCGCCGAGGACGGCAGCGACACGTTCACGTCGATCCTGTTCGAGCCGAAGAACCCGCCTGCGCAAAGCGTGGCGCAGTGGTTCAGACAGCTGTTCGGCACCGACCAGAGCCAGTTCGACACGAAGGAGATCATGGAGAAGATCCGCACCAACGTGCCGAAGGTGCCGATCGGCGAGATCGTCTTCGATTTCAACGACAACGGCTCCGGCACGGACAACACGATCAATCTGACCCTGACCGGCGATTCGGGTCAGGTGCTGCGCGACGTCTCGACGACGGTGATACCCGTGCTGCAACGCTTGCCGGCGCTCAAGGACGTGAGCGCGATGCAGGACAACAGCAACCGCGAGCTGTCGGTGCGCGTCGATCGCGAGAAGGCGAAGGAATACGGTTTTTCCGCCAACGACGTCGCGCAGTTCATCGCGATCGCGCTGCGCGGCGTGCAGCTCAAGGACTTTCACGGCGGCGATGCGCAATTGCCCGTGTGGCTGCGCTTCCAGGGCAGCGATGCGCAGAGTCTCGACGACTTGAGCGATTTCAAGCTGCGCCGACCCGATGGCGTGCAGGTACCGCTCTTGTCGATGGTGCAGGTGCGCACCAACAACGCCGCGTCCGTCATCGAGCGCGAAGGCCGCCAGACCTCGCTCGCGATCAAAGCGAGCTTGGCCAAGGACGCGACGAGCAGCGATGCGCGCAAGCAGATACAAGCGGCGATGGAGAGCGTGCAGTTGCCGGCCGGCTACGGCTGGAGTTTCGGTCAAAACTTCAACCGCGACGAAGATGCGGGCCTCAAGATGCTGTTCGACCTCGTCGTCGCGCTCGTGCTCGTGTACTTCCTCATGTGCGCGATGTTCGAGTCGCTGATCTACCCGGCCGCGATCCTGACGACCTTCATTTTCTCGATTTTCGGCGTCTATTGGCTGTTCTGGATCACCGGCACGGTATTCTCGATCATGGCCAACATCGGCGTGCTGATCCTGATGGGCGTCGTGGTCAACAACGGCATCGTCATGATTGTGCACATCAATCAGCTGCGCCACACTGGCGTGTCGCGGCATGACGCTCTGGTGCAGGGCGCCAAAGACCGTCTGCGGCCGATCCTCATGACGATGGGCACGGCCATCCTCGGCATGGTGCCGTTGTGCGTGTCGCATACCGAAATCGGCGGCGACGGACCGCCGTATTACCCGATGGCGCGCGCGATTGCCGGCGGGCTGGTGTTTTCGACGCTCGTGAGCCTGCTCGTGCTGCCGACGATCTATGCGCTGCTCGACGACATGAGCCTCTGGGCCAAGCGCATGCTGCGCGAAGCGCGTGGAGTGCAGACGCTGCAGGCGCCGTCGGCGGGTTGACGCCGCCGCAGGCGGCAGGGTTCAGGGCAAGGCGTCGATCGCGGCGAGAGCGGCGCGCTCGAAGCGTTTTTCGAGGTCCGGGGCCTGTGGCGGCTGCGAGAACCAGACGGCGAGCAGGCCATCGAGTTCCGCTTCGGGCGACGCCGTCGTGCCGCCGCGCATTTTCGCCGAAAGGCGTTGAAGCTGCTGGTTCATGCGGCGCTCGCGGTCTTCCGGCACCGATTCGATGCCGGCGACGAGCTCGAGCTGGACGAGGGTCTGCTGAGCGTCGACTGCCGGATCGGCGGAGCTGCCGTTGATCGCGCCGTCGCGCCGCGCTTCGAGCGGCACGTCGAACGCGGGTGCCGTCGCCCCGAGCGCACGCCATTCCTCGTCGTCGCGTGCCGCGCCGAGCTCCATTTCGCGAACCAAGGCGTACTTGCGCATGGCGGCGAAGTAGTGGGCGAGCCGTGTGCGTCGAGCGGCGTCCTTGAGCCGGAGCGCGACTGCCTCGCGCAGCGTGCGTTGCCGCTGCAGCAGGGCACGATCTTCGACACCGAGCGTCTGCCAGCGCGCATCGGTGTCGCGCAATGCGGCTTTGGTCGACTCCACGCTCGCAGAATCGTCCTGTGCGAGCGCTTCGAGCTCGTCGAGCAGCTGCGTCGCTTGCTGGCGCACGCCCGCGGCTTGCGCTTCGCGTTCCTTGCGCGATGCATCGAGCTGGCCGAATACCGCATCGCAGGCCGCGCGGAATTCGCGCCACTGGCGCTGGTCGGTGCTGCGGCGGCCGTTGCCGAGCGCTGTCCAGCGCTTTTGCAAGTCGCGCGCCTCGCGTGCGGCGGCGACGCGGTCTTCACGAGCGCCGAGTGCCGTCGCGAGTTCGACGAGACGCTGCTTGGCGCCCTCGATGTCGCGCTCGTGCGCCTCCAGTCGTTCGCTCAAATCCGCGATCGCCTGCTTCAGCCGCTTCGCCAACGCCGTGCGTGCGCGCGGATCGACGCTGTCGAGCCCGCGCAGCGCCGCGCTCGCCTCGGTGCGCAATTCGCCGAGCGCCTTCCAGTCGGCGTCCGCACCCGCCGCGGCCGCGACGCGCTCGAGCAGCTTGCCGATCTCGTCCTCGCGCGATTTGCGCACTTCCTGGCGTTTGGAAAAGTATACTTTCGTCGGCTTCAGCGCTTGCTGGCACAGCGCGTGGAAACGCCGTGCGATGCCGAAGCCGACATCGTCGGCGGCGAGGCCTTCGGCGACGTTGAGCCGCTGCCATTCCGCGCGTGCGTCGCGCACGCGCGTGGCCAGGGCGTCGGGGTGCAGACCCGATCCGAGCAGCGCCTCGACGTCGGCGCAAAGCGCGCGCCGCCGCTGGTTGTTGGACCAGTGCTGCCAGCGCTTGAGCTCGGCGTAGCGGGTTTCGTGCGGCGCGAGCAGACGGCGCAGCGCGCCGGCGTCGCCCGATTCTTCGATCTCCTGCTCGATGCGTGTGTGCAACCGATGCGCCGTGCCGGAGTCGCCGGCATCGAGCGCCGCGCCGAATTCGGCGATACATTGTTCGATTTCGCGCTGACGCAGCTTGCGCCGCTCGCGCTCGGCACGCGCTTCGGCTTCCGCCGCCGCGAGTGCGGCATCGAAGCGCGCGCGCGACGCGAGCGCTTCCGCTGTCGTTTCGAGCGCAATGGGCGCCGGCGCTTCGGGTTCGGGCTCGTTCGCGACGGGCGGCTCCGGCGCTTTCGCCGGCGCGGCACGCCAGGCATCGTGTGCGCTCGCCGCGAGCGCACAAGCGCCGCGGAAACGTGCGCCGAGCTCGCCCGGCAGCGTGTCGCGGAGCGACAGCCACTCGCGTTCCAGTGCAGCGAGCGCCGCATCGACGCCGGTGCCGGGAGCGCGCATGAGCGCTTCGGCGCGCTCACAAAGCATGCGTGCGCGGTCGAGGATCGCCGAGCTGTCGCCGGCCGCGATTCGCAGGCCTTCGGCGCGCTCGCGCGCGCGTCGGCTCACCGCTTTATCGGTCTTGCGCGTGCGTTCGGCGATGCGTTCGAGCGCGCTGCGTTCGGCGATGCGCTCGAGCGCCGACAAGCGCAGCTCCGGGTCGGCGTCCGCGATGGCGCGCTCGACGAGCACGCTCTGACGTCCCACGCGCGTCAAGGCGGCGGCGCGCAACTCGCGGCTTTCGGCTGCGGCTGCCACGCGCTCGATTTCATCCGCGGACAGTGTTTCGAGCTCGGCGATGCGCCGCGCGAGGGGCGGCGCGTCGCCGTTAGTGCAGAGCAATGCGAGGTACGCGCTGCGTGCCAAGCCGCGCAGGCTTGCGTCGGCGTCGCCCGTCGAACGCTCGCGCCAGGTTTCGTAGTCGTCGAGCCGCTTCAGCGCAGCCAGACGCACGCCGGGATCGGGATCGTCCCGCATGAGCCGCGGCAGCGCAGCGAGAAGTTCGGGCTCGCGGCCGGAGCTCACGGCGGCGCGGCGCACGCCGGCGTTCTTGTCCTGCCACTTCGGTTTGAACAACAGTTGAGCGAGTCGCATCACATGAGCCTGTGGAGAATACGGAACCCGGCGAGGTACTCGCCGGCGATCATGCCGAAATTCGTGAACATGAAGACGAGCAGCGTGCGCGAGACGCGGTTCTTCCACCAGCCGCTCCACTCGAGCACGTCGTCGCGCAGCGCCTCGAAGTCGGCGACGCGCGGACGCCGCAGCCACATCTCGACCGCGGCGCTCAACGCTCCCGAGGGTACGAGCGGACGGAACGGTTTCAGCGGCGCGACCACCGCCGCCGCGAGCACGGTGAGCGGATGGCCGCCGCCCAATAGCGCGCCGAGCGCCGCGAATCCGCCCGTGAACAGCACCCAATCGCGCAGCGCGACTGCGCCGAAGCCGATGCCGCGCGTGAAGGCGAACACGATCGCGCCGATGATCACGGCGAGTACGCCGTAGCCGACGAACCGCGGCCAGCGCGCGGCGGGCGGCAGCGTCTTGAGCCGGTTGAGCAGCGCCTGCGGCGGATCGGTTTGCGCGCCGAGTTCGCGCTCGATGCCGGCCAGGTGTCCGGCGCCGATGACGACGAGCACCTTGCGCACCGGATGAACCGCGGCTTCTTCGCGCAGGCGTGCTGCCATGTAGCTGTCGCGCTCGGCAATCAGGCTGCGATAGAGCGGTTCGGATTGCTCGGCGAACTCGCTGAAAGCGCTCTGCAGCATGTCGCCCTGTTTCAGGCGTTCGATGTCGGCCTCGGCGACTTCGCCGCGTTCGAACAAGCTTGCGACGAGACCCGAGACGATCGTGAGGCGATCCCGGAAACGCACGCTGCGATAGGCACGCTTCAAGGTCAGGCTGATCTCGCGATCGACGAGCCATAGCGGCCGCGCGCGCGCTTCGGCGAGATCCGCGGCGGCCTTCATTTCCGCGCCGGGCTCGATGCCGAATTGCTCCGCGAGACGGCGCTGATATGCCGAAAGCGCAAGATTGGCCGCGACCATGCCGGCTTTGCCCTCGCGGATCACCTTGAGCAGGTCGAGGTTGCGCCACGCTTCGCGATCGCGCAGGGCGCGATAGCGCGTATCGCAGAGCTCGACGGCGATCGCGTCGAATTCCTCGCGTTCGACGAGGCTGTGCACTGCGGCCACGCTCGCGCGCGACACGTGCGCAGTCCCGAGGAGGGTGAATTCGACGCCGTCGCGCACGCAGCGCTTGAGCGGTTGCCCGGCGAGTTCGGGGCCGGTCGAATCGTTCGGAGCGAAAGCGGGCGTAGCGGCATCCATGAGCGGTTTTCGGTAGGCGTGCGCGATCGCGCGAGTCAGTCGCGGTAACGTTTGAGGAGATCGTCGTACGCGTCGATGCGTCGATCGCGCAGGAACGGCCAGATGCGGCGCACGGCCTCGCTGCGGGCGAGATCGACGTCGGCCACGAGCAGCTCGCGCCGGTCCGTCGACGCCTGCGCGATGAATTCGCCTTGCGGTCCGGCGACGAAGCTCGATCCCCAGAATTGCAGTCCGCGGCCGGCGTCGGGCGCTTGCTCGAAGCCGATGCGGTTGCAGGCGAGCAACGGCACGCCGTTCGCCACCGCGTGACCGCGCTGCACGGTGATCCACGCGTCGCGCTGGCGCGACTTCTCGGCTTCCTCGTCGGCCGGGTCCCAACCGATCGCGGTCGGGTAGAGCAGAAGCTCGGCGCCGGCGAGCGCCATCAGGCGCGCGGCTTCGGGATACCACTGGTCCCAGCAGACGAGCACGCCGAGCCGTGCGACGGACGTCGAGATCGGCGCGAAGCCGAGGTCGCCCGGCGTGAAATAGAATTTTTCGTAGAAGGCCGGATCGTCGGGAATGTGCATTTTGCGATATTTGCCGCAAATTCCCTTTTTACCGTCGAACACGACGGCCGTGTTGTGGTAGAGACCCGCGGCCCGACGCTCGAACAGCGAAGCGACGACGACGAGATCGAGCTCGGCCGCCAGCGCCCCGATGCGGTCCGTGCTCGGCCCGGGAATCGGCTCGGCGCGGTCGAACTCGGCCACGCTCTCGTGTTGGCAAAAATAGGGGCCGTTGTGCAGCTCCTGCAGCAGCACGAGCCGTGCGCGCGCCGCTGCGGCGTCGCGCAGGCCGGCCTCGATCGCGTCGAGATTGGCCTCGCGGCTGCCGTGGTCGCGCTCCTGCAGCAGGGCGACGCGCAGCGATCCGTTCATGCGAGCACTCCTTGCGGCAATTGCATGGTCATGCAGTGCAGGCTGCCGTTTTGCCAGATCAGGGGCCGGCAGGGTACCGCAATCGGCTCGCGTCCGGGATGTGCCGCAGCGATGATGCGGAGTGCCTCCGCGTCGGCCGCGTCGCCGTAGGCAGGCACGAGCACGGCGCCGTTGACGATCAGGTAGTTCGCGTACGACGCGGCGAGGCGCCGGCCGTCGTCGTGGATCGGTCGCGCCCACGGCAGGGCGTGCAAGCGATGCGGCTCGCCGGCGGACGTGCGCAGCGCGGCGAGTTCGGCGCGCATCGCCGCGAGCTCGTCGAAGTGTGGATCGTCGCGATCGTCACAGGACTGAAACACGATAGCGTCGCCGGGTGCGAAGCGCGCCAGCGTGTCGATGTGCGCGTCGGTGTCGTCGCCTTGAAGATAACCGTGCTCGAGCCACAACACGCGCGACGCGCCGAGGGTTTCGCCGAGCAAGCGCGACATCTGCTCGCGGCTCTGCTCGGGATGGCGCTGGTGCAGGCAGCGCCAGGTCGTGAGCAGCGTACCGGCGCCGTCGGATTCGATCGCGCCGCCTTCGAGCGCCCAGTCGATGCGCTTGTGCTCGGCCTCGCGGAAGAGCTCGCGCGCGATGAGGCCGCCGATCAGGCAATCGTCGCGGCTCGCGCGGAATTTGCCGCCCCAGCCCGTGAAGCGGAAATCGTCGAGCACGAAACGCTGGCCGTCGGTCAGTGTGATCGGGCCGGAGTCGCGCAGCCAGGTGTCGTCGTATTCGATCTCGATGAAACGGCAGCGGCGCCGGTCGGCGGCGGCAGCCTCGAGCTTCGCCTGCGCGCGCGCGCGCACGTCCGCATCCGCGACGCAGAGCAGCACGGGTTCGAAGCGGGCGATGGCCGCAGCGAGCGCGGCACACGTGGATTCGACGTCGTCGAGGCGCTCGGCCCAGTCGGTTTGCGCGTGCGGCCAGGCGAGCAGCACGCCTGCCTGCGGCTCCCACTCCGCAGGCAGGCGGAACGTTGCAACGGTCATTGATGCGCGGGACCGACCTCGGTCGGCGAGGCGCGCAGCGCGACGCTGCTGATCACGCGATCTCGCTCGAAGTACACGATATAGTTGTCGTAGCGCCAGCGATTGATGACCGGGTGCAGCGGCGCGTCGCCGCCGGCCGGCGCCAGTTTGTCGAGCGGCGGACCGAAACGGCGCTCGACCTGCGCCATGGTCATGCCGCGGACCGGCGCGCTCAGGTTGCGTTCTTGCTTGACGCGATCCACGAGCAGCGTTTCCGCGTGCGCGACGCCGCAAAGGGCCGCCGCAGCAGCGCAGGCAAAGGAAACGAGAAGGGTACGCATGGGGCGGACTCCTGGTGGCGCGGCAAGCGCCGCGATATCAGCATCTTGTAGCAGATTCCGCGTGTGAATTCCACGATCTGGCGGCCACTTGTGCTCATGCCGACCCGATTGCGGGGTCGGCAAGATCCTCGCGTGCGCGCATGAAGACGACGCCCGCTCCGGCCGCGATGAGCGCGAACAACGCCCCGCCCAGGAACGCCACGTGATAACCCGCGTTGAGCGCCTCGAGATGCGCTGCGCCGGCCGCCGTGAGCCCGTTCGTGCGCGCGCCGGCCAGGCTCGCGAGCACGGCGAGCCCGAGCGCGCCGCCCATCATGAACGAGGTGTTGACGATGCCGGAGGCGAGCCCCGATTCGCTCGGCGCGACGTCGTTCATCGCCGCCATCAGGACGGGATTGAACGCGATGCCGGCGCCGAGTCCGAGCAGCAGCATCGGCGGCAGCACGTCGAGCGCGAAGCTGCCTTCGACGGGCGCGCGTGCGAACAGCAACAGCCCCGCCACGGCGCACAGGAGCCCGGCGGCGAGCGGCAACCGTATCCCGAAGCGCAGCACGAGCTTCGCCGAAATGCCGAGCGAGAACACCGCCATGATGACGTTCGTCGGCACGAAAGCGAGGCCGACCTGCAACGGGCTGTAGCCGAGCACGAGCTGCAGATACAGCGCCGAGAGGAAGAACCACGCGAACATCGCCGCCGCCCACAGCACGCCGACGACGTTCGCCGTCGCCAGATTGCGCAGGCGGAACAGACCGAGCGGCACGAGCGGTACGCGCACGCGCATTTCGATTGCGAGGAAAATGCCGAACAAGGCGATCGCCGCAGCGCAGAGACCGAGCGTTTGCGTCGAGGTCCATCCCACGTCGTTGCCGTTGACGATCGCGTAGATCGCGAGCATGAGCGCCGTCGTCACGGTCAGCGCGCCGGCCACGTCGAGATGGCGGTCCGCTGCGGCATTGCGTCCGCCCGGCAGCAGCCAGAGGGAGAGTGCCACGACCGCCGCGCCGATCGGAATGTTGACGAGAAAGATCCAATGCCAATCGAAGGCGTTGGTCAGAAGCCCACCCAGCAGGGCGCCGATGCTGCCGCCCGCAGAACAGACGAAGCCGTACACGCCCATGGCGCGAGCGCGGTCGGCGGTGTCGGTGAAGAGGTCCATGATCAGCGACAGCGCGACCGCATCGACGATCGCTCCGCCGAAACCCTGCACGGCGCGCGCGGTCACGAGCACGGGCTGCGAGCCGGCAAGACCGCAAGCCAGGGAGGCCACGGTGAAGAGCGCGATGCCGATCAGGAACAGCCGCCGATGACCGTAGAGATCGCCGAGGCGTCCGCCGAGCAGCAGGAATCCGCCCGATGTGAGCAGGTAAGCGTTGACGACCCAGGCGAGCGTGCTTTCGGTGAAGTGCAGGTTTTCGCGGATCGTGGGCAGCGCGACGTTCACGATCGTGACGTCGAGCACGATCATGAGCACGCCCATGCAAAGCACGCCCAAGGCGTACCAGCGTCGGCGGTCGTGCGGTGTCGGGGCGGGCAGAGTGGCGTCGATGGTGTCGGCATTCATAGGGATTCCTTTGGCGGAATGCCGGGCACGAAAAAGCCCGGCGCTTGCGCGCCGGGCTTGGGTTCATCGACGGCAAGCGCTCGAGGCGCCGCCGTTGCTGCATCGGCCGCTCGTCTACGTCGGAGCGGGCCGCTCAGAGCAGGGCCGGATTCAGCGCTGACGCGCCTTGAAGCGGGGATTGCTCTTGCAGATCACGAAAACCTTGCCGCGGCGGCGCACGATCTTGCAGTCGCGATGCCGCTGTTTGGCGGATTTGAGCGAAGACAGAACTTTCATGGGGCACCCGATCGGGACAACGTAAAGCGGCAAAGTATAAAGCATCGAGCGGCAAAAGCGAAGCCCTTCCGGACTATCGCCGCCACGGCTTCAAGACCCGGTACCGCGGCGTCGCCGTGGGATGGTCCTGACGTCCATCGATGAGGCCGCGCCGACGCAGGTGCCGGATCGCCGCCTGCACCGTCGATTTGGACAGGCCCGTGTCGACCGCGATGCCCTGGTGACTCACGCGGGCTTCCTGCGCGCGCCGTCCCGACGTCTGCCGCCAGAGGTAAAGATAGACGAGAAATGCTGCGCTTTTGTGATCGTGTCCGACGAGATCGGGCAGCAGGCTGTCGATCACGTAGGCTTCGAAGCCGATGCGCTCTATCATGAAATCTACTATAGCAGAACGAATGATCCCTCCGCGCCGGCTGCACGCCTGCTAGCGTCTGGGTATCTTCCGCAGCGGAGTCCCGCAGATGATCTCGCAGGTGAAATTCGTCGGCATCCCGACGTGCGACCAGGATCGCGCGCTCGCGTTCTACACGGAGAAACTCGGCTTCAAGATCGCGACCGATCAGCCGTTCAACGAGACGCAGCGTTGGATCGAGTTGCGCATCGGCCGCGCCGAAACGCGCGTCGTGCTGTTCACGCCCGAGGGCCATGAGGAGCGGATCGGCACGTTCTTCAACGGCTCGTTCCAATGCGACGATGTCGAAGCGACGTGGCGCGAACTCAGTGAGCGCGGCGTCGAATTCGCGACGCCGCCGAGTCGCCAGCCCTGGGGCACGTTCGCGATCTTCAAGGACCCGGACGGCAACCAGTTCGTGTTGTCGTCGCGAAGCTGAGTTTCAGCGCCCGCCGCGGCAGGGTTCGTGTCCGCATTCGCAGACCGGATCTTCGCGCGGAGGCCCGCTCGTCGCAGCGTGCTCGCAATAGTCGCTGCAGTACGCACGATCCCGCGGCGCGTCGCAGAGGCACGGCGCATAGGCGCATTTGTCGTTTGGTCCGGCCATGGGGTTCTCCTCGTCAGGGTCCGTTGCCGACGAGGTACAGGAAGCGTGCCAGCGCTATCTCATGCCGCGCGTCGCCGCGCGGCGTCGCTGCGCAGCAGCCGGAGCAGTTCGCTTTCGAGCTTGCGCCGGCTCGCGAGCGTGGCGTCGCTGAGGCCGGCGAGCCGTCCCTCGCGCCACGCCTCGATGACGCGCGGATCGACGTAGGAATTCCTGCACACCGCGGGCGTGTTGCCGAGCCGTTCGGCCACGTCGCGGATTGCCGGGGCGAGGAGGCGCGCCACGCCGTGCTCGCTGTCGCTCTCCGGCACCGGGGTGCGCGCGAGTTCGCGCATCGCGAGCAATGTGGCACCGAACGTGCGGAAATCTTTCGACGTGAACGCCTCGCCCATCGCCGCGCGCAAGTATTCGTTGACCATGCCCGAATCGACGGACTGAACGTTGCCTTCATCGTCGACGTATTGGAACAAGGCCTGTCCCGGCAAGTGCTGGCAGCGCTTCAGCAGGCGAGTCAAACGGGCGTCGTCGATGACGATCTCGTGTTCCTGCCCGCTCTTGCCGCGGAATTTGAGCCGGGCGCGACCGCCGCGCAGGAACGCGAGGTGGCGCTCGCGCAGCGTCGTGAGGCCATACGAGCCGTTTTGCCGCAGATATTCCTCGTTGCCGATGCGCGCAAGCGTGCGCCCGAGCAGGACGACGACGACCGCGAGCACGAAGTCGCGCGGAGTGCCCGGCAACGCCAGATCGCGCTTCAGGCGCCGGCGCAGCACGGGAAGGCGCTTGCCGAAATCGTAGAGCTTGGCGAACTTGTTGCGATCGCGCGATTGGCGCCAGGCGGGATGATAGCGGTACTGCTTGCGACCACGAGCGTCGCGCCCGACCGCTTGCAGATGGCCGTCGGCGTATGCACAGATGCGCACATCGCGATACGCGGGCGGAATCGCGAGCGCACGGATTCGTGCCAGCGTGTCCGGATCGTCCACGCGAGCACCCGAGGCGTCGTAATAGACGAAACCCCGGCCGCTCTGCCTGCGCACGATGCAGAGGTCCGCTTCCGAGGCGTAGACGAGCGTGGCTAAGCCGGTCGCAATGCGGCGATGCGGCCTCAGCGTTCGGCGTCGGGCAGGCGCTCGAACTTGTGCAGCGCGACCTGCTTCTTGGCCGCCGCTTGACGGCCGCCGACGATCATTTCCGTCAGCCATTTGATCAAAGTCTCCGTGTATTCGCGCTGCCAGCGTCGCTGCGAAAATGCGTGATCGGCGCCGCCGATCGTGCGCGAGGTCAGCGATTTGACGTTGGCGAACGCGGCTATGTAGTTCTCGATGACGACATGCGGGACGACGTCGTCGTTTTCCGCTTCGACGATGAGCACGTCGCCGGTGAACGCCGCGGCGGCCCGCAGCGCGCGGTTGTCCTGCGCGTCGATGCGGCGGCGGCGGAACGCATGCAGATCCGGATCGTCGTGCAGCGCGAGCTTGGCCACGTTCCAGCCCTCGTCCTTGTAGATCGCAGGGGAGCGCAAGGCGAGCCAGCGCACCGGACGTTCGGCGCTCAGGATCGCGGCAAGATACCCGCCGTAGCTGATGCCCGCGACGGCGATATTCGGCGCATCCACGTTCGGCTGCGCAGCGAGCCAATCGTAGGCGGCCAGGAGATCGGCGAGGTTCTGCTCGCGCGTCACGCTATGCCACAGGTTCGAACCGCGGACGTGGCCGCGCAGATCGAACGTGAGGCAGACGCAGCCTAGACCTGCCGCTTCGCGGGCGCGCGTCAGATCCTGCGCCTGGCTGCCGCCCCAGCCATGCACGAACAGTACGCCGGGCAGCGCCTCGGCGGGAGCCATGAGCGTCCCGCTGAGGCGTTCGTCGTCGGAGCGGATACCCACGACTTCGAGGGCGATGTCCAGTTCTTCGGTCATTTCGGCTGCGCGGTCCGGGCGCGGCTGGCGCTTGCAGAAAACGCACCACGCCGGACATGGCGCGCACAGCGGCTCGTGGCGGAAGCATCGGGTGTTCTGCACGGCCGAGCGCACATCTCCGGCGAATTGCACTTCTCGCTGCCGCGCGTCCTCTGCGCGCGGATGCGCGGGACTCATGGCGCGCCGTTTGCTTCGTGCTCGTGGTTCCGCTAGGCCACGGAGGACCTATGATCGTCGAACAATCGAAGCGGAAATGCGCTCACGAGGGCTGCACGTGCGAGGTCTATACCGGGCAGACCTACTGCGGTCCGCATTGCGCCGCCGCTGCCGACGCCGACGTACCCTCGGACCAACCCTGCGGCTGTGGCCACGAGCACTGCCAGCCGGTCGCCCGCGGACCGGAGCTCTGATCATCGAAACGCCATCGGAGGGATCCATGCTTGCACCGATCAGACAGATCATGACGGGACAACCTGCGCCGCCGCTGCGCGACGATGCCGCGTCCCGGTTCGCACCGAGCCGCGCGCATCCGCCGCGCTCGCGGCGATACGATGCGCGCGACAGCGTGAAATCGCTGCTCGACCTCGCTGGCGTCGTGGTCAACGGCGACGCGCCGACCGACATCCAAGTACACAATGCTAACTTGTACGCACGCGTCATCGCGCACGGCTCGCTGGGCCTCGGCGAGGCCTACATGGACGGCTGGTGGGACGCCGACGACCTCGACGGCTTCCTGTTCCGCCTGCTCTATGCGCGCCTCGACGAGCAGGTCGCGACGCTCGACCAGGCCGCCTTGTTCCTGCGCTCGAAGCTCGTGAACCTGCAACGCGGGCGGCGCGCGTTTGCGATCGGCGAGCTCCACTACGATCTCGGCAACGACCTGTTCCGCGCGATGCTGGGCAAGCGCCTCGTCTACAGTTGCGGCTACTGGCGCGAAGCGCGCAACCTCGACGATGCGCAGGAAGCCAAGCTCGATCTCGTCTGCCGGAAGCTGGGTCTGCGCCCCGGCATGCGCGTGCTCGACATCGGCTGCGGCTGGGGCGAGGCGCTCAAGTTCGCCGCCGAAAACTACGGAGTCAGCGGCGTCGGCATCACCGTCTCGCGCGAGCAGGCGGCGTTCGCACGCGATCGCTGCTTCGGCATGCCTATC
>DASRGX010000279.1:0-3446 GCA_035650835.1 Rudaea sp.
CGTGCCGATACCGAGCACGAGCTTGATCGCTTCGGTCGCCTGCAAAAGTCCGATCACGCCGGGCAGGATGCCGAGCACGCCGGCTTCTGCGCAGTTCGGCGCCTCGGCCGCCGTCGGCGGCTGCGGGAAGAGGCAGCGATAACACGGGGAATCGGCGCGGCGCGCGTCGAAAACGCCCACTTGGCCGGTGAACCGATGGACCGCGCCATAGACGAGCGGGAGCGCGAGCCGCCGGCATGCGGCGTCGAGCAGATAACGCGTCGGGAAATTGTCGGCGCCGTCAATCACGACGTCGCTGCCGCGGACCAGCGCCTCGACATTCGCGGCGCGCAGGCGCTCCGCGCGAAGATCGACGTGCACGCTCGGATTGAGGCCATTCAAGGTCAGGCGAGCCGATTCGGTCTTCGCCATGCCGACCCGCGCGTCGGCATGCAGCACTTGACGCTGCAAATTGGATTTTTCCACTTTGTCGTCATCGACGAGCGTCAGCGTGCCGACGCCTGCGGCGGCCAGATAGAGCGCCGCCGGAGAACCCAGGCCTCCGGCGCCGATCAGCGTCACGCGCGCGCGGCCGAGCGCCGCCTGCCCTTGCGCACCGACCTCGGGCAGCAGGAGGTGCCGCGAATAACGCTCCGCAGCATCGGCGTCGAGCGCACCGGCTGCCACAGGCAGGCCCTCTGTTTGCCAACGCCGGAATCCGCCGCTCACCGACGCCACGCGCTCGAAACCCAGAGCGCGCAAGGTGCGTGCGGCGAGCAGCGAGCGCTGACCGCTCGCGCAGATCGTGAGAATCGCCGTGCCGTGGTCGGCGGCGACTTCGCGAATGCGCGCCGGCAACTCCGCTCGCGCGATGCCGAGAGCCCCCGCCGGCATTCCGGCCGCTCGCTCGTCGTCCTCGCGCACGTCGACGAGTACGGCGCCGGCTTGCTGGCGCCGCTGCGCTTCGGCCGGCGCGATCTCTTCGATCGGCGCGCCGTCCACGGGAACCACAGGATTCGTCGCCATGAGGCGATTATACGCCGCCGCTAGAGACCCTAGGGCCAACCGGGAAGCGGCAGGACTTCGACGAGCTCGCCGGCGCCGAATTCGCGTTGCGCTTCCGCGAGGACGATCAGCGCATCGGCCTCGGCTACGCCGCGCAGCATACCCGAGCCTTGCTGCTCCACGGGCGAGGCGATCAGGCGGCCTTCGTCGTCGCAATCGAGGCGCGCACGTTGGAATTCGGTGCGCGCGTGGCGCTTGTGGACCGCCGTGGCGAGCCGGGCGCGCAGCGTGCGGCTCGGCATAGCCCCGCTCATCGCGTCGAGCGCCGGTCGCACGAGCGCGAGGAACGTGGCGATCCCCGATACCGGGTTGCCGGGCAGCGCCGCCATGAGCGCCGCCCCGACGCGAGCGAACAAGAACGGCATGCCGGGACGCATGCGCACTTTCCAAAAGTATACTTCGCCGATCTCGGCGAGCAGGCGCGGCATGAAATCCGCCTCGCCCACCGAAACGCCGCCGCTCGACAGCACGATCTCGGCGTCGCCCGCCGCCCGCTCGAGGGCCGCGCGCAACAGCGCGGGATCGTCGCGTACACGTTCGTGGCGCACGAGCTCGACGCCGTGCCGTTCGAGGAGCGAGCCCAAGCTGTAGCGGTTGCTGTCGTAGATGCGCCCGAAGCCGAGCGGCTCGCCGAGTGGCGTGAGCTCGTCGCCGGTCGTGACGAGAACGGCCCGCGGCCGCCGCCGTACCGCGACCTCGGTCAGACCGAACGACGCGAGTACGCCGAGCGCGGCCGGCACGAGCCTCGCCCCGGCGCGCAGCGCGAGGTCGCCTGCCGCATAGTCTTCGTCGGCCGGACGCACGTGGGCGCCCGGCGCGGTCCCCGCGTTCACCCAAACCTGATCGCCGTCGGTGCGCGTGTTCTCTTTCATGACCACGGTGTCGGCACCGCGCGGCAGCGGCGCGCCCGTGGTCACGCGCACGCAGCCGCCGGGGACGACCTCGGCGTCCCCGCCTCCGGCAAGCACCTGCCCGAGCAGTCGGAAAGGCCTTTCGCCGGTCGCTGGGAGCTCTTCGCCGCGCAATGCATAGCCGTCCATCGCGGAATTCGCGAAGCCGGGCACCGCGCGTGGCGCGGCGACGTCGCGCGCGAGCGTGCGTCCGAGCGCGCGCTCGATCGGCAGGACCTCGGCGGCGAGCATGCGCGTTGCCGCAATTTCCACAATGCGCGCTTGCGCTTCGGCGACGCCGAGGCCGACCGGAAAAGGCAGCGCATCAGCCATGGTGCTGTTCCTCCCAGCGGCGAAAATCTTCTTCGGTATTGAGATTGTCGAACGCCTGCGGAACGTCGGCGAAATCGACCACCGTGGCATTCAGATCCTGCTGCCAGCGCCAGACCGGCAGATCGGCCGCGAGCGCCGCTTCGGCAGCCGCGGCGAGCTCGCGGCGGTATAGCGCGAACAAGGGCTGTATCCGCTCACCGTCGTGCGCGACCGAAAGCGGGCTCGCACCGTGCGAAACGAAAAGCCGCTGCGCGAGATCGCGCGGCGGCGTGGGACTGTCGACGGGCACGGTCAGCAGCCACGGCGTCGTGCAGACCGCGAGCGCCGCGGCGATGCCGGCGAGCGGCCCACGGTACCCTTCGCGGTCGCAGCACGTCCGTGCGAACGCCCCATAATCCACAATGTTGCGATTGCAGCAGATCAGCACTCGTTCGACTTGGTCTTGGACTGCCGCGAACCCATGCGCGACGAGCGGCTTGCCGGCCAGCAGCGCGAGCCCTTTGTCCCGCCCGCCGAGGCGCCGCCCTTCGCCGCCGGCCAGCACCGCCGCGGTCACGGCAGTGCGATCGAATGAGACGGCTGCGGACATCACTCAGCGCTTGCGGACGTGCCGCATCAAACGGCGGCGCTTCTTCTGCTGATGTTCGGTCAAGACGTTGCGCTTGCCGGCATACGGATTCTCGCTTTCGCGGAACTCGATGCGGATCGGCGTGCCTTCGAGGCGGAAGCGCTTGCGGAAGAAATTCTCGAGGTAGCGCCGATATCCGTCGGCGATATGACGCGTGCGGCTGCCGTGGATGACCACGGTCGGCGGATTGCTTCCGCCCGGATGCGCAAAGCGCAGTTTCGGCGCGTGCCCGCGCACGAGCGGCGGCTGGTAGCCTTCGTAGGCTTGCTCGAGCGCACGCGTGAGTTCGGAGGAGCCGAATTCGCGCGTCGCGGAAGCATGCGCGCGATCGATGGCGCGCATGAGTTCGGCGATGCCCGAACCGTGCAGGGCGGAAATCGTCACCACGCGCGCGAAGCCGACGAAATCGAGCTTGCGCGACAACGACGCGCGACATTGCTCGCGCTCGTACGTCGACAGGCCGTCCCACTTGTTCACGGCAATGACGAGCGCGCGTCCTTCGTCGAGCACTTGGCCGATCAGCGTCGCGTCCTGCTCGGAGACGCCTTCGC
>DASRGX010000280.1:0-51679 GCA_035650835.1 Rudaea sp.
GTCACGGACGCGGCGGGCAAGACGGTCGAAACCGGCAAATACCTTTCCGTCTCGAAGAAGGAAGGCGGCAAGTGGCTGTATATACGCGACACCTGGAATTCGGACGGCCCGCCGGCTGAGGCGCCCAAGCCATAATCGTCAAGAACGGCGAATCGCGAAGAACACGAGATCAATGCTTACATTTTTTCGTGTTCTTCGTGTGCCAATTTTGAAGTTCAGCGAACGGCCGAACTCAGCACCGCCTCGCAATCGGCATCGATCTTGAGCGTCGCGATCGCGTCCGCGCGCGTCACGCCGCGCGTCAGGATCGCCAGGGGCATTCCGCGCTCGCGTGCGGCGCGCGCGAAGCGATAACCCGAATACACCATGAGCGATGAGCCGACGACGAGCATCGCATCGGCGTCGTCGAGTGCGGCCTGCGTTCCCGCCACGCGTTCGCGCGGCACGTTTTCACCGAAGAACACCACGTCGGGTTTGAGCATGCCCCCGCAGCGCGGACAGGCGGGAATGCGGAAGTCGTCGTAGGCCGCGCGGTTGAGGTCGGCGTCGCCGTCGGGTGCCGTGGCGGCGGTCAGGTGCGCCCAATCCGGGTTGTCGCTGGCGAGGCGCTCTTGGATGTCGGCGCGCGGCAGGTGCGCCGTGCAGTCGAGGCAAACCACCTCGTCGATGCGTCCGTGCAGATCGACGACGCGGCGCTGGCCCGCACGTGTGTGCAGACCGTCGACGTTCTGCGTGACGAGCACGCTCGTGCGCCCTAGCGCCTCCAGCGTGACGAGCGCCGCATGTGCGCGGTTCGGCTGCGCTCGCGCGACGACGGGCCAGCCGACGAAGCTGCGTGCCCAATAGCGCGCGCGCATGGCGGCATCGCGCACGAACGCTTGGTACGTGATCGGCGCGCGGCGTTTCCATAGACCATCGGGGCCGCGGTAGTCGGGAATGCCCGACGGCGTGCTGATGCCGGCGCCGGTCAAGACGAATACGCGGCGATGCGCGTCGAGCCACGCCCGCAGCTCGGCGGCGCCGTCGCGCTCGCTATCGTTGGCAGGTTCCGCTAACGCGAAAAGGTTTTGGACGGACATCGCGCGGATGCTACGCCCGGTCCGCGTCCACGGGAACCCGCCTCCGGACGGTTCTTGCTGCACGTGCATCTTGACTCGACCGAACGCCGTGTCGGACATTTCGCGTGCGCCAATCAGGGGAGTGGGTGATGAAGCGACCGTCGATCGCGTTGCTGTCGTTTGTGTTGTTCGCGAGTGCTGCCGCGGCCGAGCCGCCGGTGCCGCTCTATTCGTCGAACGTCGTCGTCAAGGATCGGATGAGCCCGAGTTCGCTCATGATCACGACGCGCGATTCGATGAGCACCGTGTGCGCGTGGTATCGCCGGCATCTTCCCGACGCGACGAGCGAGAAGACCACCGACGACGGGGCGCACATCTTCACGACGCAGAGCGGCGCGACGGTCGACGTCGAGGCCGGCACGCGCTCCGACCCCGGCACGAAGATCGCACTCGCCTGGGACTCGGCGAAGTAGCCCGTCCGCCGGCGATCCGGCACGCTTCAATGGCTCGGCCCTGAGCTCGCAGGATAGTGCGGGTGATGATCGCTCATGTCCGCGAGCACGCGATCGAGCAGCGTCCAGTAGCTCGGTGCCTTCGCGCCGTACGGCTGCACCTGGTAGTGCGCGCGCGTCGCGGGATCGGCCTTGCCGAGCACGTAATAGTCGTCGTCGCCGAACCGGCTGTGCTCGAGGTAGTAACGCAGCACCACCTTGTCGCCCTCGTAAACCGAAAATCGAAAAAGCTTCGTGAGGCTCGGATCATTCGGGTAGTAGGGCTCGGGCGCGAAGAACTGCGCGGCATCGACGTGGCGCTCGCCGACGCGGAAGCGATCGCGAACGAAGGCATTCGCTGCCGTGTGCGAAGGTGCGATGACTTTGTCCTGCGGCAGCCGGTCGTGCAGCTCGACGATCGCCGCGCAGATGCGATCGGCCGCCTCGTGCTGCCCGGAGCGCGAGAGCTCGGTGAGGAGCTTCGTCCAGCGGATGAAGGCTTGCGCCAGCGGATCGTCGGCATCGCCCGCTCCGGGGTTCTGTTTCCAATGATCGACATCGTGGATTTCGGCGAGCGCCGCGTCGATGCTCGCGGCATCGACGTTGCCGGTCGCGGCCGGCTCCGCCGGAGCGTTCGGAGCGGGTTGCGCGAGGACTGCCGGGGCGACGAGCGAGAGCAGGGCAGAAGCCATGACGAGCGGCCAGCGGCGAGTCATCGGTGCGCTCCGCGGAACGGCGATGAGACTATAAACGTTCGTCAGCCGGGGGGCGAACAGCGGCCTAGACTTTCTGCATGCTGCGCGTGCGGATTCCGGAGGCGACCTTCGCCGCGAGCTCGTCCATGCTCGGCGGCTTGCCGATGTGCGCGTCGTACCCGGCCGCGAGCGCTTCGTCGCGTTCGCCGGGTGACGTGAAGCCCGTCAATGCCACGGCGTAGATCCCTTGCGAACCGCGCGCTTCGTCGCGCTTGCGCACTTCGCGGACCAGCTGGTAGCCGTCCACGCCGGGCATCGCGATGTCGGCGATCATCGCATCGAAGGAGCGGCGCTCGAGAAGCTCCAGCGCTTCCGCGGCTCGGCTCGCGACGGCGACTTCCGCGCCGATCGCCTCGAGCATGTGCGCGAGCGCCTCGCGTCCGGCCGCTTCGTCGTCGACGATGAGGATCGATGCGCCCTCGAGCGACACGACGGTCGGCCCGGGCGGCGGCGTTTCGGTCGCTGCGGCGACCTCGGAAGGCGCAAGCGGCAGGCGCACGAAGAGGCGCGTGCCGCGTCCCGGGCCGTCGCTCGAAGCGGCGACGTCGCCACCGTGCGCTTCGGCGAGGCTGCGTACGATCGACAACCCGAGCCCGAGTCCGCCGTACGTGCGCGTCTTGCTGATGTCGCCTTGGCTGAATCGCTCGAAAACGCGCGGCAACTCGTCGGCGGCGATGCCGATGCCGCTATCGGCGATCGTGAGCTCGGCGAACACGCCCACGCGCGAAAGCGACACGTCGATGTGCCCACCGGCCGGCGTGAACTTGATCGCGTTGCCGAGCACGTTGGCCACGATCTGCTGCAAGCGGCGCATGTCGCCGGCGAGCAGCACGGGTTCGCCGAGGCCCGCGGTGGAGACGACGAGGTTCTTGGCCGCGGCCGAAGGCGCCATGCCCTCGATCGTGGAGCGGATCACGGCGGCGAAATCGGTCGGCCGCAGATCGAGCACGAGCTTGCCGCTGGTGATCCGCGAGACGTCGAGCAGGTCGTCGATGAGGCGTGCCTGCTCCTTGCAGCTGCGGTCGATCGCCTGCAGGCCGTCGCCGACGCGCTTGTCGGGCGACTCCTCGACATGCAGCATGCGCAGCAGCTGCACCCAGTTCGAGATCACGTTGAGCGGCGCGCGCAGCTCGTGGCTGACGAGCGCGAGAAAATCGTTCTTGGCGACGTTGGCGCGCTCGGCTTCGGCGCGTGCCAGGTTCGCGGTCTCGAGCGCGAGCTTCAGGTGGTGGATGTCCTGGAACGCGAGCACCGCGCCTTCGATGCGGTTTTCGCTCGTCTGGTACGCGCGCGCCGAGAGCACGAACCAGCGGCCGCTGCGATCCTGCACTTCGCGCTCGACGGGCCTGAGCTCCTCGAGCGCTTCGGCAAGCGCGGAATCGAGCACGGCGGCGGCGAACACCCGCGTCGACCCGAGCGTCCGTCCCACGCTCGCCTCGTCGAGTTCGAACAGCTCCATCGCGGCCGGCGAAAAATGCCGCACGCGCTGTTCGCGGTCGAGCATGAGCACAGGCACGGGAATGCCGCGGATCAGGTTGCCCAGATCGTCATTGAGCGAGACGAGCTGCTCGTTGCGCTGTTGGAGCTTGCGGTTGAGCGAAGTCAGGTGCTCGTTGGCGACTTCGAGATCGCGCTTGGCGTCTTTGAGGTCCTCGTTCGCGCTCTGCAGTTCCTCGTTGGCCGACAGGATCTCTTCGTTCGCCGTGCGCAGTTCCTCGCTCGTCGTGTCGTACTCGGTGACCACGGTCTTGAGCTGGGCGCGCGTCTGTTCGAGCTCGTCGCCGAGCACGCGCACGTAGCGCTCGAGATCCTCGCTGCGCGCATCGGCGCCCGTCGAGACCGCCGGCGGCGTCTCGGCCGCACAGTTCTGCACCGAGACGAGGAAGTAGCGTTCGGTGCCGCCGGCCGGAATCGGCACCACTTCGAGCGTGCACAGCCCTTCGCCGAGCCGCACGCGTTCGCGCCGGACGGGCAGTTTGCTACGCACGGCTTCCATGAGTGCCGCGCGCACGTCGACCTGCAGTTCGGGCCGCACGAGTTTCGCCAGCGACAACGCGGCGTCGCCGCTCATCGGCTGCAGCAGCGGCGAGGTATCGCCGCGGAACTGCACGACGCGGCCGTTCGCGTCGACGACGAAGCCGGGCGGCGCATAGCGCGCGAGCGCGAGGCGATCGACGAGGCTTTCGAGCGCGGTCGCGCCGACGTCGGCATGCGTCTGCGCAGACGTCGACGAGAGTTCGGCGAACGAGAAACCGCGGATCGGAGGACGCGAGATTTGCCGCCGCCGATACAGGTTGAGCAGCGGCTCGTCCTCTTCGAAGAGCTCGGGATCGGCCGTTTCCGACGGTCCGAGCAGCAGATGGCCGCCGCGGCGCAGCGCATAGAAGAACACCTCGAAGGCCTGTCGCTTCGCCGCCTTGCGCAAGTAAATGAGGAAATTGCGCACCGAGACCAAGTCGACGTTCGAGAACGGCGCGTTCGTGAACACGTTGTGCGCGGCGAATACGCACATCTCGCGCACTTGCTTGGTTACGCGCCAGCCGCGCTCGTTCGCTTCGAAGTAGCGCGAGCGCAGGAATTCCGGGACGGCGGCGATGGCGGCGGCATCGTAGCGGCCCGAGCGCGCCTGGTTGATCGCGCGCTCGTTGACGTCGCTGCCGAACACCTGCACGCTGCGCGAAATCCCGGCCACGTGCAGCGTGTGATGCAGCAGCATGGCGATCGAATAGGCTTCTTCGCCCGTGGAGCACGCCGGCACCCAGATGCGAATCGTCTCGGCGTGGCGGTCGATGAGATCGGGGAACACGTGGCGTTCGAGCGCGTCGACGAACTCTGCGTCGCGAAAAAACGCGGTGACGCCGATCAGGAGATCGTCGCGGAACGCCGAGAGTTCGTCCATGTCCTGGCGCAGGCATGCCAGATAGGCCGCGAGATCGCCGCGTGCCTGCAGGAAGGCCCGCCGCAGCAGCCGGCGACCCACGTTGACGTCCTTGTAGTAGCGCAGATCGAGCCCGCAGTGTTTCTGTATCAGCGCGAGCGCTTCGGCGGCGTATTCGGCGTCGTGCGCGCCGTCCCGGGGCGGCGAGAAGAAGCGGTCGAGCGCCCCGCCGATCGCTTCGGGCGTGAGCGTTTGGTCGGCGGCCTGCTCTTCGATGAGGGCGCGCGGCATGTCGTCGTGCGCCGCGCTGTGCGGGTCCTGCGCAACGACGAGGCCGCCCGTGGCTTTGATCGCGACCGAGCCGAGCGCGCCGTCGTTGCCCGTGCCCGACAGCACGACGGCGGCGAGCCGTGCGCCGTTGTCGCGCGCGGCCGACAGCATGAGGGCATCGATCGGCAGGTTGGGGCCTTCCGGACGCGGCGCGAGCTCGATGCGACGCTCGTGCAACGTGGCTATCTTGCCGGGCGGCAGCACGTAGATGCGTCCGTGTTCGATCGCGTCGCGATGTTCCATTGGCGCGACGGGCAGCGCGGTCCGCTGCGCGAGCACGGTCGCGAGCTGGCTCTCGTGGTTCGGATCGAGATGGGTGACGACGAGCGTGGCGAAATCCGGACGCGGCGGGAAATTGGCGAACACGCGCGACAGTGCGGCGACACCGCCTGCCGAGGCCCCGAGGATCGCGATGTTGATCGAAACTGGCGCGTCGTCCTCGCCGACGTCCATGCGCACGTCCGTCATTCGAGTGCTCCTTGTGCGGGGCCGCCGGCAGTTCCGGAACGCATCGAGAAGAGCGGCAACGCGCCGGCGATTCTAACGGATTCGACTGTCGCGATACTGAAGGGCGCTACGCGCGGGACCTTGCAATTTACAAGGGTGAAGCACGCAACATTGCACAAAGCATGAGCGGAGCGTCGCCGCGGCGGTCAGAATGTCGGGAATCGCCCCGTTCGGACGTTTGGTCCTGGGCGTGCGATCTCTGGGGAATGCGATGAACACTGCCGCTGCGGAACCGTCGGCCTGGTCGGGGCTCGTCAAGCTCGCGCAGGCCTTCGCTGCGAACCCCAAGAACTGGGGCGTGCTGGCGCGGAATCTGATACCGGTCGCCGGCGTCTACGTGTTCGGCTGGTTCGCGCCGATGACCGCCTTCAACTACTGGTTCGACGGCGTCAGCGCGCTCGCGGCGATACTGGCCTCTGCGTCGGCGCACACGGTCGTCGAGATGCGCGATCGCGTCAAGATCAAGCGGTCGAGCCTCATCGCGATCGCAGTGGTCTGGTGGGCGGTGCTGTTCGGCATGCTCGGCATCCCGTACTGGATCATGATCGCGAACCTGCCGCAGGTCGCCCCGCTGCCGCTCGCACTCGCCGAGATCGCGCGCTCGCCCGTGCTGGCGCTCGCGTTCGGCTCGATCGCGTTCAGCCACTTCTGGAACGCGTTCCACGGCAGTTACGCGGGGCTGCCCGAAAAGCGATTGCAGACGAAGGTACAGGCCGACTTGCACATGCTCGTCGTGCGCGCGGCCGTGATGGTCGTGGTGGCGAGCGTCGGCATGGGTTTCCTGCTCGTGCCGATCCTCGCCCTGTTCGTGACCGCCGTCGACACGTGGCCGGACGTGCTCGCCGAGGTCAAACGCAGGAATCGCGACGCGATGCCCGCGGCCGCTGGAGTGCACGAGCGCGCCCGCTGACGACACGGCGATCATCCATGACTCCCGTCACGCGCGCTGGCGGGCCGCTTCCTTCACGCTGTCCGCACGGCGGGGTTGTAGTATCGCCACTTCGCAAGCGGGGAAGCTCATGAAGGCACTCTTGGCGGTGGGATTTTGCGCGCTCGGCGCGACGGCGCTGCACGCCGAAACGACGACGTATACGGTGCTCGTGAACGGAGGCAAGGCGAAAGCCGGCCACGAGACGGTCACCCGCGACGGCGACGGCACGACGCGCGTGGAGTACATCTTCAAGGACAACGGCCGCGGGCCCGAGCTCAAGGAGGAGTTCAAGCTCGACCCGGACGGCAATTTTGTGCGCTATCACGTGGTGGGTACGAGCGAGCTCGGGGCGCCGGTCGACGAATCGTTCACGCGCGACGGCAACAAGGCGGCGTGGACCTCGACGTCCGACAAGGGCGAGCAGGAAGTGTTCGGGCCAGCGCTGTACACGCCGCTCAGCGGCACGCCCGAAGCGTTCTCCGTTGCGCTCGGCGCACTCGCCAAGCGCAGCGACGGCCGACTGCCCCTCGTTCCGAGCGGCGTCATGACCGAGCGCAAGCTCGTCGTCGCCGAGGTCGCCAACGGCGGCGAGAAAAAGAACGTGCAGCTCGTCGCGTTGACCGGTATCGGCTTCACGCCCACCTTCCTCTGGACCACCGTCGAGCCGTCGCCAAAGCTCTTCGCATTCATCTTTCCGGGCTATCTGCAGATGCTGCCTGAAGGCTGGGAGAGCAACGGCGCAGCGCTCGAGACGCAGCAGAAAGCCGCCGAGAAGGATCTGCTCGTCTCGATGCACGCGCGCCTCGCGCATCCGCTCGCCGGCAAGACCCTGATCCGCAACGCGCGCATCTTCGACAGTGAAAAGGCGACGCTCGGGCCGCCGAGCGATCTGCTGCTCGAGGACGGCCGCATCATCGCGATCAGCAATGCGGGCGAGGAAAAGCGCAAGGCCGAGCACGTCGTCGATGCAGGCGGACGCGTGTTGCTGCCCGGCCTCTTCGACATGCATGCGCATACGTTCTTCTGGGAAGGCGGACTGCACCTCGCCGCGGGTGTCACGACGATCCGCGACATGGGCAACGACAACGCCACGCTGCAGCAGCTCATCGCGCAGGAAGAGGCCGGAAACCTGCTCTCGCCGCACGTCGTGCCCGCCGGGTTCATCGAGGGCGAGAGTCCGCATGCCGCGCGCAGCGGCTTCGTGATCAAGAATCTCGACGAAGCCAAGCACGCCGTCGACTGGTACCACGAACATCATTATCCGCAGATCAAAGTATACAATTCCTTTCCGAAGGAAATCCTCGCCGAAACGACCGCCTACGCGCACAGCAAGGGCATGCGCGTGAGCGGCCACATTCCGGTGTTCCTGCGCGCGCGCGACGCCGTGAACGACGGCTACGACGAGATCCAGCACATCAACCAGGTGCTGCTCAATTTCCTCGTCGACGACAAAACGGATACGCGCACGCCCGAGCGCTTCTATCTGCCGGCGGAAAAAGTTGCCGGGCTCGATTTCGACGGCAAGGACGTGCAGGATTTCATCGCCTTCCTCGTACGCCACAAGACCGTCGTCGATCCGACGCTGACGACGTTCAATTTCATCCAGCAGCGCGACGGCGAGATGTCGCAAGCCTATGCCTCGGTGGCCGATCACATGCCGCCGGACGTGCGCCGCGGCTTCTTGCAGGGCACGATGAAGATGCCCGACGAGGCGACCGTCGAGCGCTACAGGAAATCGTACGCGAAGATGATCGAATTCACGGGGCGCATGTACCGCGCGGGCATCCCGCTCGTCGCCGGCACCGACCAGCTCGCCGGTTTCACGCTGCAGCGCGAATTCGAGCTCTACGTCCAAGCCGGCTTGACGCCTGCGCAGGTGCTGCAGATCGCGACCTACAACGGTGCCAAGTATGCGCGGGTGCTCGACGATCGCGGCGTCGTGATGCAGGGCAAGCGTGCCGATCTCATCCTGGTCGACGGCGATCCGACGCAGAACATCGCGGACATTCGCAACGTCGCGCTCGTCGTCAAGGGCGACAAGGCGTACTACCCGAGCGAGATCTACGAAGCGCTCGGCATCAAGCCGTTCGCGAAACCTCTGAAGGTGAATTGAATGCCCGATTCAAGCGCCTAGCATCGCTAGGAGCCTGTCGAGCAGCGGCGCTTGCGCAGGCAGGAGCTTCGTGCGCGCCGCGGCAAGGTCGAACCAGCCGACTTTGTCCACTTCTGGAAAATGCTGCATGCGCCCGCTGCGCGGCGGCCATTCGATTTCGAACGTGTTGCTGCGCAAGGCGGCAGGATCGAAATCGCCTTCGACGGCGAACGCGACGACGCGTTTCCCGGCCTTCTGCACGATTTCGCCGAGCGGCATCAGCGGCTCGCCGGGATCGACGCCGAGCTCTTCGCGAAACTCGCGCCTGGCGCCGCGTTCGGCGTCTTCGCCGTCGGCGAGTTCGCCTTTCGGTATCGTCCAGGCGCCGGTGTCGCGGCGCTTCCAGAACGGGCCGCCGGGGCGCGCGAGCAGGACGAGGATGTCGCTGCCGGCGCGCTTGTACATGAGGATGCCGGCGCTGCGTGCGGTCACGGCGACATGTTGCACGCGCGCCGCGCCGGCGGGAAGCCCTGCGCGCGAGAAGGTGTCTCGCGCGCAGGCGACGTCATCAGAGCGAGCGCAGGAAATTGAGCATGTCCTGCTTCTGCGATTCGCCGAGATGGTTGAACGACGACACCACGCTATTGGCCTCGGAGCCCGAACTCGCGTGCGCCTGGATCGCGGCGAGCAGACCGCCGTTGCGCGGCGTCGCGCGACCGTCGTGCAGGAAGAACACGCGCTGGCCGAGACCCCACAGGGGTGCAGTGCGGAACTCGTCCGCACCCGCGCTGCCTTGGCTCACCTGATCGCTGAGACCGGCGCCCATGTGGTGCACGAGCAGATCGGAGTAGAGCGCCGCGTTCTGCCACGCGAGTGCGGAAGCGATGCTCGACGGTCCGGTCTGCAGCACGGGCGTGTGGCACAGATCGCAGTGGATCTGTCCGAAAAGCGACTTGCCGTTCTGGATCGAGCTCAGCGGCGGGTTGCCCGGGATGCCGCTCGTCGACGGTGCCGGCGGAGCGAGCAAACGCATGAACGTCGCGAAGGCGGCCGTATCGCTCGCGATCTGCGCGCCGGCGGCGTCGAAGTTCGTATGGTCCTCGGGCGTACCGTTGAACAGGCAGCTCGCAGGCGGGTTGGCGCGCTCGTTCGGGAACTGTTCGTTGCTGACGCCCATTTCCACGTTGTAGGCCTCGCCCGCGAAGATCACGAGCGATTTGTTCTGCGCCTTCCAACCGAAACGAGTGATCGAGCCGTCATTGCCGCTGTAGTTCGGATGACCCGATATGCCGAGCTGGCGCTTGAGGCTCGCGTTCGCGTTCATGTTCGCGAGGATCGTCGCGTCGGGAATGTTCTCGATGAGGCCCGCGCCGAACGTCGGCGTCGGGATGCGGAAGATCACGTTGCCGAGCGCCAGCATCTGATCGTAGTCGGGCTGGGCCAGCGTGCAGCCGGGCGCGTCGCCGCGTCCTGCGATCGTGTAGATGTCGTGCACGCCGCCGTCCGGCGTCGACGTTAGGCTTCCGTGCGACACGACGAACGGGAAGCGTGTTTCGACGACGGGCCCGTCTAGCGTGACGAACGAGGGGATCGCGTTGCTCGCACCGGCATCGTTCGCCGCCGCCACTTGCGGGTTCACGCCGACGTAGGGATAGGACGTCGCGTTCGGACTCGTCCCCCCCGCGGACGGCTGCGCATGGCAGGCGCCGCAACTCGTGGCGTTGTAACCCGGACCGAGCCCGATGCCGGGCTCGCCGGCGACGGCGCCGCCGACGGAATCCACTTCGTTGAAGCGGGCCAAACCATCGACGAAGAACTGGATTTGCGACACGCTAAGACCGCTTAGCGGCTGGCCGGCGCCGATGTTGCCGGTGCGCACGCCGGGATCGCGAGCCGGCGGTCGATTCGCTGTTTGTGCATGCGTCGTCGCGGCGGCGCCGAACAACGCGCAGAAAAGCACGGACGCAGGAAACGTCGTGGACGTTTTCATGAGATGAGCTCCCCGATTGCCCGTTCGCTTACGGGCAAGTGTTGTCCCCCAAGGTGCGGCCATGCGGGCTCTTTCCGGAGCCGGCGGATGGACCGTCGCCGCCCACTATACACGCGTCGGTGAGGCGCGAATCCGTGCTGCAGTCGTCAAATGTGCAAGGCCTGGCACTGCCGCCCGAACGAGCGTAGGCTGGCATCGACGCACGACCAATGTGGAGCAACGATGGCCACCGGCTGGGCCGGCGACGGCGCCGTACAGGACCAGATCGACGCGACGATCAAGGACGCGATCAAGCGCGTGCGCAGCAAGGCGCCGAAGGGGCCGAGTCGCGCGCGTTGCGAGGAATGCGATGCGCCGATTCCCGAGGCGCGTCGCCGGGCCGTGCCCGGCGTGCGCCTTTGCGTCGCCTGCCAGGCCGAACACGACAAGCACGATGCGAGCTTCAGCGGCTACAACCGCCGCGGCAGCAAGGACAGCCAGCTCCGCTAGGTTCTCTGGTGTTCGTTGCAGCACGCCCGCGGCTCGGCGCTGTCCCGATCGCACACTGTCAATCTTGACAGCTATCGCGGGTGCCCAATGCGCGCACACTAGGCCTGGAGCGCATCGCTCCGTTCATGGGGGGACACCGTGAATGATCCGGATACCATCCGTGAGATATTCGCGTCGTTGCAAACGCAAATCGATTCGCTGCTCAAATTGCATGTGCGCATGGTCGTCATCACCGCGTTCGTCGGCGCACTGATAGCGGAACATCCGAACAAGGAAGTGCTGCGCACCGCATTCGGCGAGTTCTGGAAGGACTTGGGAGGCCCGCAGCTCGGCTCGAAGCTGTCGATCGAAAACATCGACGCGTTGCGCGAGGAATTGAGCGGCCTCGCCGAAGCCGCGTTTCCGGGCCGGAACGCCGATGCGATCAACGACGATTGCGCAGGCATCGGCGACTTCCTGCGCGGCGCGGCCAAGCAGGCCGCGAACGCGCCGGTCTGCACGCACGTCGAACGCTTCGGCGATTCCGCAGCCTGATCACGGGTCTGTGACCGCCGCCACGATATGTGGTGGCGGTCTCGGGCACGATGCCGCCGCGCAGGGGGCCGTGCAACATCCCGTGAGGGTCTGCTCATGTCGTCCACTTGTGTACTTTTTCGCTGCCTGCGGGCGGTGGCATTCTGCCTCGCCGCGCTGCCCGTCTGCGCCGTGGCGGCGTCCGGCAATTGTGGTCTCGCGCAGCCTGCATTCTGCGACACGTTCGATGCGCCCGCCGGCAACGGCAACCGTGCCGGGGATCTCGATGGACGCGTCTGGGGCGTTTCGCGTTTGCTCGGCGCCGTGAACTTCGGCCAGGGGCAGTACGATTCGGCGTCGCCGACGCTCATGGATCGCTGCGGCGAGCAGGTGACCGTGGCGCCGCCGCACGACGTGGCGATCTGCAACGGCCGGCTCGTCGAAGCGCAGTACGATCAGCACGGCGTCACCGCGATCGCGATGTACCCGAAGCAGCCCTTCGATTTCGCGGGACGCACGGGCACGGTCGTGTTCGACGTCAGCGACGACAGCCACGGCAATCACCGCGCCTGGCCCGAGTTCTGGATGACCGACAAGCCGGTGCCCGCGCCGTTCACGCATTTCAGCTCGCTGCAGGAAGTGCCGTTCAACGGCTTCGGCGTGCGCTTCGCCGCGTTCTGTCCGCCCGCCGGACCGGGTCTGCCGGGCGATCCGGGCTGCGGCGTGCGCTTCATCTGTCCCGACGAACCGCTCGACGTTCCGGTCGTCACCGTCGATTCGGCCGTCGTCGTGACGAACTACGCGAGCAACGATTCGTTCACCGACGTCAACGTCGGCACGATCGCGGTGACGCCCGTCGATTGCGTCAAGGCGTCGAGCGGCCCCGGCGACATGAACCACTTCGAGCTGCACATTTCGCAATCCGGCATCGACGTCTACGGCACGGATGCGGGCACGCTCGCCCCGCTCAAGAAGATCGCGACGATCGGCAACGTGACCTTGCCGCTCACGCGCGGGCTGATCTGGATCGAGGACGTGCACTACAACGGCGACAAGGACGGTCCCGATCAGGGCACGCACACGTTCACGTGGGACAACGTGGGGTTCGACGGGCCGATTCTGCCGCGCGACCTCGCCTTCGACGTGCCTGATCGCATGCAGCCGATGGATGGCGGTTATGCGGGCCTGCTGAACCTCGGCTGGGGTTTCGGTCCCGGCGATGCGCAGCCGCTCGCGCTGACGGTGCCCGGCGTCTACGACACCGGTAAGGCGAGCGCGGCACTCGTCACGTTCAACTATTTCGCATTCACGCCCGTGACGCTCCAGGTGCGCGTCAACGGCGGTGCGTGGCAGAACGTGCCGTGGCCCTTCGGTGCTTGCTACACGCAGAACGGCGACGAGATGTGTGGCTCGAAAACGATCGCCGTGCCGGTGCCGCTCGCCGACGTCGTGGACGGCGACAACACGCTCGAATTCACGACCAACGACGGAACGGGCATCGAGAACGTCGACCTGATCCTCGTCGGCGCAGGCGGCGTGCAGGGGCCGGACGATATTTTCGGCAACGGCTTCGATTGAGGATCGGCGGCGGCAGCGAATCGCTTCACCGTGCCTGAATCTTGTTCGCGAGCGAATTGCTTTCGGCCGCGGCGAGCCCCCCAAAGCGCGCATCGAGTTTTTCGAGCGCGTCGCGCGCGCCGTCGCGTTTGCCCGCAGTGACGAGAGCTTCGACTTCGCGCGCGTGTTCGGCGAGTTCGTCTTCGAGACGCTTGCGGCAAGCGTCGAGCTTGATCGCATCGTGTACGACCGGCGTCGTGAGTGCGCCGAGGGCGCGATCGATCGCGGCGGGATCGGCCGTTTCGTGGCCGGTCCAGGGCATCGGTTCAATGGCGGAATCGAGTACGCACGAGGCCTCGAGCGATCGGCGCGTGCGCTCGTCCTGGTCGATGTGTTCGCGATCGTTCCTGCCGGTCAGGAAGACGATGCGCGAACGATTTTCGAACTCGCTGAACAAATCTGCCGGCGGCAACGGGACCTGCGCGGTGCCGATCGGATCGCTGCCCGCCTCGAGCAGCGCGCCGCGGAACACATCGGGATATCCGAGCGCGAGACGAAGCGCGACGCGCGACCCGCCGGAAAACCCGCCCACGTAGACATGCGCCGCGTCGACGCGATACCGCTGCATGACGTTGTACGCGGCGAGCAGCGCGAGCGGTTCGCGCCGGTCGAGCACGTTCGCGGCATTTCCCGAATTTGCGGCGCTCACGAAGATGATGCCGTGCCGATCGAGCGCTGCGGTCCATTGCGGCGGCACGACGGCGTCTTCCCACGGCGGTACGAAAACGAGCACGCCATATCCGGCGGCTGGCTGCTGCGTCGGTACATAGACCGCGAACTTCTCGCGGGCGAGATCGACAGCCTGTTCTTGCGCCGCTCGGCCCGACTGCGCAAGCGCCCGTTCGATGCGCAACGCCGTAAGCGGCGTCATGAGCCGCCGTAGGAGCTCGCCGCTCGAGGACAACGGCGAGTAGCGGTCGAACTGCACGCTGCGGTCGATAGCGCCCGTCGGCACGTCCGCGGTAGCGCCCGCGACTGCGAATAGGAATCCGGGAACGAGGGCTCGTGTATACAACTGCGCCACCGCCCGTGCAGGCTCGCGTGGTGGGAAGTGAGCTTTCCGTCGGAATCGGGCGATCATTCTGCACGCCTCTCGCTGTCTGTCTGCTGTATTGCACGAATTCACCGTGCCGTCAGTTTAGATTCGAGTCGGGTTGCTGAATCCTGTCGAACCAACCTCACGCCACGGTGATTCCACTGCGGCAAATCGGTGTTACGTTTGCGTGAAAGGAGCTTCACCTCAGGGAGGTTGGTATGTTCACGATCGAATTTGCATCCGCGAGCCCGCGCCCGCAAGTGGCTTATCGTGGATGGCTGCCGCTCGCGGCGTGCGTCGCGCTCGCACTCGGCGGCGGTGCTCACGCCGCCACCATCGTCGTCGATTCGTCCGCGACGGACAGCGAGGCCGGCAAATGTACGCTCGTCGACGCGGTCGCCGCGCTCGACACCAAAACGGCCGTGAATGGCTGCGCGGCGGCCGACGGCAACAACGACACGATCGATCTCACGGGATTCAAAACGCCGACGACGATCTCGTTCCTGCAATCGACGAGCGGCTACGGCCATGCGCTCTCGTTCACGAACGCGGCGAGCGTCGTCGGCGCGCGCGACGCGAACGGCGTGCCGTACGTCACGATCGAACGCAGCAGCGCGAGCGGCGTGCCCGATTTCGGCTTGATCCAGACCTCCGCTCCGCTCACGATCGACGGCCTCACGTTGCGCAACGGCGTGACGCCGAGCAGCTACCTCGGCGGCGCGATTCGCGCGGGCGACACCCTCATCGTGCGCAACAGCGTGATCACCGGCAACACATCCGCGAGCGCCGGCGGCGGCATCGCGGGAACGAGCGGTGTGACGCTCACGAATACGACGGTAAGCAACAACAGCGCCGGCAATGCCGGCGGCGGGGTCTACTCGTCGTCGACGGTCACGCTCGTGCAATCGGTCGTCACCGGCAATTCCGCCACGTCGGCAACGGCGAAAGGCGGCGGCATCTATTCGCTGAAGGACATCTCTGCGAGCAATTCGACGATCAGCAACAATACCTCGGCCGATACGGGCGGCGGTCTGCAGAGCACGAGCATGGTCGCGCTCACGAATTCGACAGTGACCGGCAACTCGGCGAAATCGGGCGGCGGCGCCTACGCGACCGGCGGCGGCGCGAGCCTCACCGGCTCGACGATGAACGGCAATACCGCGACGTATCTCGGCGGCGCGATCCACGCGAGCGTCGCCGACCTGACGAACTCGACGATCACCGGCAACACCGCCGGCACGGGCGGCGGCGGTATCTATGCCGAGAGCGTGATCGCGAGCTACGCGACGATCGCCTCGAACCAGACGCAGGCGGGCGGCGGCGGCGGCGTGAATTTCTCTGTCAGCATGGTCGCCGACGGCACGATCGTCTTCGGCAACACGCCGAACGACGTGGATACGCAAAGCCAATCGGTCTTCGACGGCAGCTACGATCTCGTGGGAACGAGCGTCTGGGGCGTGCCGTCGGGCACGCTGTCGTGCAATCCGCAACTCGGTCCGCTCGCGGACAACGGCGGCCCCACGCTGACGATGGCGCTCCTGACCGGCTCGTGCGCGATCGACGCTGCGTCGACGCATCCGAGCGAAAGCACCGACCAGCGCGGTTTCGCGCGTCCGGCGCCGCCCGGCGGCAACGCGGATATCGGGGCGTACGAGTCCGGCTCGTCGGACGCGAGCCTGATCTTCGCGAACGGCTTCGAGTGAGCACAGCGCTGCGGCGCGTTGCATAATCGGCGGCGCCGGGACAGCGGCGCCGTCGAGGATCGCACGATGTTCACATCCCTGTGCATGCGCGCCGCGTTGGCGGCCATGGGTTTCCTATGCGCAATGCCCACAACGGCTGCGCCGAAAAACGATTACGCGAACGAAGAAAACTGGCTCTGCCGCCCGGGACGCAAGGATGCGTGCGCGGTCGATCTCACGGCCACCGTGGTCGCGGCGGGCGGCAAAACCTCGCGCGAACTGTTCCATGCCGCGGCCAATCCGCCCATCGACTGCTTTTACGTGTATCCGACCGTATCGATGGAGCCTACGCCGAACGCCGACATGGCGATCGGCCCCGAGGAGCGCGGCGTCGTGCGTCTCCAGTTCGCGCGCTTCGCCTCGAAATGCCGGCTTTACGCGCCCGTCTATCGCCAGATGACCATCGAGCAATTGCGCAAGGCCGTGAGCGGCGCTGGCGATGCGGGCGATCAGGAACTGGCCTACGGCGACGTCCGCGACGCATTCGATTACTACCTGGCCCACGACAATCGCGGTCGCGGCTTCGTACTGATCGGCCATAGCCAAGGCTCCGGAGAACTCACGCGTCTCATCCAGGAGGAAATCGACGGCAAGCCGCTGGCGTCGCAGTTCGTCTCGGCGATCCTCGCGGGTACGCAAGTCGAGGTTGCGAAAGGCCGCGACACGGGAGGGACTTTCGCGAGCCTGCCGTTGTGCCGTGCGCCCGCACAGTTCGGATGTATCATTGTATACAATTCCTTCCGGGCGACGCGGCCGCCGCAGGCCGACGCGCTGCTCCGGCGCACGGGCGATCCGGCGCGCGAAGACGCCTGCGTCAACCCGGCGAACCCCGGTGGCGGCGCGGGCGAGCTCAAAGCCTATTTCGGCACGCACGGGCGCGGCTTCGGCAACACCCAGCCGGCGCCGCCCTGGCTCGCCGACGGCACGGACGTCACGACGCCGTTCGTGACGGTGCCGGGCATGCTGAGCGCTCGATGCGCGAGCAACGAATACGGGACGTATCTCGCGATCGAGGTGCACGCCGATCCTTCGGGCAAGCGCGTCGGCGACATCGTCGGCGACGTCTTCACGCACGGCGCCGTGCGGCCGCGCTGGGGCTTGCACGTCATCGATATCGAGCTCGCGATGGGCAATCTGCTCGACCTCGTCGCGGCCGAGAGCGCCGCCTGGCAGCACGACCACGCGCATAAACACTGAACGGCGTGCGTCGGAACGCAGGCTGAGTTACGCTTTCCTACGATAGACGCCGGGATGGTTCTTCCATGAAACAACGCACTTCATTCGGCCAGCACACGCTGGCGCGCGAGTATTTCGTCTCCGACGAGATCTACCGCGAAGAACACGAGCGCATTTTTTTCCGCTCATGGCTGTTGGCCGGGCATGTGTCGCAGCTTCCGGAATCGGGCAGCTATTTTCTCTACGAGCTCGCCGACGAAAGCGTCGTGGTGCTGCGCGACGGTGCGGGCACGATCCGCGCGTTTCACAATCATTGCCGACACCGCGGCAGCCGGTTGTGCCGCGAAGCGCAGGGCAGGCTCGGCAACGCGCTCGTCTGCCCGTATCACGCGTGGAGCTACGGGCTCGACGGCGCCTTGCGCCAGGTCCAGGCGATGAACGACGTCGCGGGCTTCCGCGCCGAAGACTACCCGCTGCACCGCGTGGCCTTGACGGAGTGGGAGGGATTCCTGTTCGTCAATTTCGCCGAAGACCCGCAGCCCTTCGCGGAGGCCTTGCCGGGGCTCGTCGGCCGTTTCCGCCAATGGCAACCGGCAGCGCTGCGCGCCGCGGACCGGCGCATCTACGACGTCGACGCGAACTGGAAGATGTTCTTCCACAATTTCAGCGAATGCTACCACTGCCCGATGGCGCATCCGCAGCTCAACAAGCTCACGCCGTTCCGCAATTCCGAGAACGATCTCGACGAAGGTCCGGTGCTCGGCGGCCCGATGTGGATGAACAACCGCGAAGGCAGCATGACGATCGGCGGCGAACGTTGCGCACCGGCATTCCCGGGTTTGAGCGCGGATGAGCGCGCGCGAGTATATTATTACACATTGTTTCCCGGCGCGTTCCTGTCGTTCCACCCGGATTACGTGATGGTGCATCGCACGCTGCCGGTGGCGATCGACCGCACGCGGATTATCTGCGAGTGGTATTTCCATCCCGATGCGATGGCCGCGCCCGGCTTCGATGCGCGCCCGGCCGTCGAGTTCTGGGATCTCACGAACCGCCAGGACTGGGACCTCTGCGTGAACGCCTATCGCGGCGTGCGCTCGCGGGCGTGGCAAGCCGGCCCGTATTCCGAGCTCGAAAGCCAGCTCGCGGCGTTCGATCGGCAGTACTTGCGCGCGATGAGTGGTGATCCGGCCTCGCGGAGCGTGGCATTGCAAAGCGCTTGACGCTGGACGACGCAGCGGCGCTGGCGGACGGGTCGCACCGCCTGGCGCTGGGCGGTCGGCGTGCCTTCGTGAAGCTGCGCCGCGCGCGGCCGGCGGATTTCTTCGCTGCCGAGGCGCGCGGCCTCGCCGCGCTCGCCGCGACGCGCAGCGTGCGCGTGCCCGACGTGCTGGCCGTGTGGCGGCATGGAATCGCGCTCGAAGATCTTGGCAACGGGGTGGCGACGCCGGCTGCATGGGAGCGGGCGGGGCGTGGACTTGCCGCCTTGCACCGCGTCCGTCGTGAGCGCTTCGGCTTCGAAGCGCCGGGCTGGTGCGGCGACAGTCCGCAGGACAACACGCCCGACGCCGATGGCTTTCGCTTTTTCGTCGAGCGTCGCCTGTTGCCGCAGGCGCGGCGTGCGTTCGATGCCGGTTTGCTCGGACGCGCCGATCTCGAGCGCGTACATGCCGTGTGCGGCCGGCTTCGCGAACGTTTGCCCGACCGTCCGCCCGTCCTCGTACACGGCGATCTTTGGCTCGGCAACTTGCACGTGTGCGGCGATGGCGGCGTCGCGCTCATCGACGCGGGCGCCGCGCACGCCGGCTGGGCCGAGAGCGATCTCGCCATGGCGATTCTCTTCGGCGAACCGCCGGGAGTATTCTTCGACGCGTACGCCGAAGCCGCAGGCATCGATCGCGAGTGGCGTTCGCGGGCGCCTCTCTACAACCTTTATCACTTGCTCAATCATCTCAATCTGTTCGGCGCCGGATATCTCGGCGCCGTGCGCAGCGTGCTTGCGTATCGAGCATGATGCGCGACGATGGCTATTTCGACGTCGCTCCGGTTCCTTTGCTCAGCACCTCGTCGAGGAAGGCGAGCGCCGCGGGCGAACCCGACTGGCCGAGCCAGAACAGTGCGCGTTCCTTGACGCTGCGCGGATAGTCGCCGCGCACGAGCGCGATCAGGGCGGCCGCTGCGCGGTCGTCCTTGAGCTGCGATAGCGCGAACACCGCCTGTTCGCGAACTTCGCCCGAATGCTCCGCGCGAATCGCCGCGACGATGTCGTTCTGCGCGCGCGAATCGTTCATTTGCGCCATCCAGAACAGCGCCTGTCCGCGCACGTGCTCAGAAGCGTCGTCGCGTGCGATCCGCGCAATGGAGGCGTAGGCGTCGTCGGCGCCGCGCGCCTGCGAAAGCGCGAACACCGCGTTTGCGCGCAATTGCGCATCGGGATCGCTCGTCGCCGCGCGTTCGACGGCGGCCGCGCCGACGGCGCCACGCATCTGCCCGAGCCAGAACAACGACTGCTCGCGCAGCCGTCGTGGATGCGAGGCGCTCGCCAGATCCACCAACGCCTGCGTCGCGCTCGAATCGCGGTGCAGAGCCATGGCCGCGAGCTCGCTCTCGGCCGCGTTCATGTCGTCTGTCGCACTGGCGTTCGCCGCTTTGGCGAGCATCGCCACGCTCTCGGCAGCGTCGACGCCTTCGAGCCTGCGCAGACCTGCCGCGCCTTCCACGACGCACGACGACGCGTACGCGCGAGCCTTCACGAGCTTGCCGTGTTCGACGCGCAGATAAACGTCGAGTGCGTCGTCGCCGAGCGCACCGGGCGCATCGTCGTTGCCGATGTTCCAGCTGCCGTCATCGAGAGCGCAACCCGCGCGCCGCTTTTCGCGCCAATCGTAGCAGCACGGCGCGCCCGCGTTCGCCGCGATCGGTACGCGATATGTCACCCAGCCGTCCGCCTGCGTCACGCGTGCGGAGAGGGAGCTTTCGCCGGCGCTTGCCGCCGTAGCGGCAATGCCGATCGACATCAGAAGTGGCGTGATAAACCGCATATATCTGTCCTCGGAAAACGCGAAGAACGCGCAGTGAAAAGCCCGCGGGTTCCCGTCGCGCTAGTCCTTGAGCTCCGATTCGATGACATCGAGCGCCGCACCGCTGTTGGTCATCGTGATGATGCGGAGCAAGGCTTGTTTTTCCTCCGCCGTCTTGGCTTGGCGATAAAGCTTGAGCATCGCGTCCGTATCGCCGGCGATCAGCAGGCCCTGCAGCACGGCGTCGCGCAGAGCCGGCGTGGTCGCTTTCGGGTACAGGTCGACGAGCGCCACGTTGCCGCCGCGGTCGCCGCTGACGCCGAGTGCGCGGATCGCCTCGATGCGGATCGCCTCGGTCGAGGCGTTGCCGGCGATCTTCACGAGCGCCTGCACATTGCCTGCGACGCCGAGCGCCTGCACGATCTCGCGCTGATTCGCTTCGTCGTGCGTCGTGTCGAAGAGCTGCTGCAGCTCCGCTGCAGCATCGAGCGCGCCGAGCGCCTGGATCGCTTCGCGGCGCACGTTCGCATCGGGTTCTGTGCGCGCCGCGGCGAGGATGAGATCCTTGCGATCGGCGGTGAGCCAGGCCTGTACGATCGCACGCTTTTCGTGCGCATCGGCCGCGCTGGCGTAGAGCTCGCGCAAACGCTCGATCGCCCGCGCCTCGCCGCTCACGCCGAGCATGCGCACGGCTTCTTCGCGCAGCGCGGGATCGTTGTTCGTCTTGGCCACCTCGACGATGGTCGCGAGCGCGGCGTCGTCGTCGAGTTGGCTCAAGACGAAAAGCGCGCGTTTCTTGATCTTCGAGGAATGGCGACCGTCGAGCACCTTTTTGAGCAGCGGCAGGGCGCGTTCGGGTGGCGCATTCAAAAGTCCCTCGACGGCGATTTCGGCGAGCGCCTCGTCGTCGGGCGCATTCGGCTGCGCCAGCGCCGGCTCGGCCTTGCGCAGCAGCGCATCGGCGTCCTTGCTCCAGCGGCTCGCAGGAAATTCGTGATGCAGGCGCTCCACGGCCGCCTTGGCCTCGGTGCCGCGCTTGGCCTGGGTGAGGGCATAGGCTTCCCAATAGATCGCGGCGTCGGCGTTCTGCGCGTCTTTCGTGCGCATGCGCCGTTCGAGCTCGGCGAAGCGCTGCAGCGCCGCGCTCCAGTCGGATTTGCGCAGGGCGTCGTGGCCTTGCCAATAGAGCGCGGCGAGGTCCTTGTCGGCGGGCGCCATGGCGTCGTCGGCAGCGCCGAAGACGAGGCGCGGCGCCATCGACGCCAGCGCCAATGCGGCGGCGAGCGCGATGCGTTGTGGAATTCGCGCATTCGTATACATGTTCACAAAGCTCCTCGTGACGATCAGGTGCGATGCGTTTCGGCCGCACCGAGACGCGCTTCCGTCGCACGCACCTTGAACAGCAAGTCGGTTTCGCGCAGGTAGCCGCGCAAATCTTCGATGGATTGGACGGGCGCATCGCGCGGACGGTTAGCAAGCTCGATGAGCACGGGCTCGAGCTGGCGCAGAAAATCCGCTAGACGCGTGTTGCCGTCGCGGGCGGCGGCGGCGGCGTACAGACGGTTCGATTCGACGAGCGCCGAGGCGAGGTCGTGGTCGGCCGCACGCAACTCGGCGCTGTCGCTATTCGCCGCGGTGAGCAGCAGACCTTCGGTCGAGCGCAAATGTGCGGCAACGTAGGCGTCGAGGATGCGCGAAGCCGCGGTGCGGGTGCGTTCGTCGGCGTCCGGCGCGCCGAGGCGTCCTGCTTCGTAGCCGCCCAGCACGGCCAGCGCGAGCACGGCGGCGGCGAACGCCGCGCGCAGGCTCGGCACGCGGACGAGCGCTGCGATGCGGGAACGCCATGCGCGACGCGGCGCCTGCGCGTCGATGCGTGCGGCGAGGCGCCGCCAGACCCGTTGCGAGAATTCGGCATCCGGCTCCACCACGGGCGCGGCGTCGATCTCGTGCAACAACCGCTGCAACGCGGTGTAGCGGCGGCGCAGCTCGGGCGCGGCGAACAGCGCGTCGTCGATTTCGGCGATGCGCCGTGCGTCGAGGCCGTCGCGGTAGAAGTACAGCACGAGTTCGTTGTCGCTGATCGGGTGCATGTTCATCGGATTCCTTGCAGCGCGTGGCGCAGTTTGCGTACCGCGCGGAAGATCGCCTGCTTGCAGGCGCTGGAGTTCATGGACAGTGCCGTCGCGATGTCCTCGATCGAGCACCCTTCCGCATGTCGCAGCGTGAACGCCGTGCGCTCGAGCAAGGTCATGCGCGCAAGCTCCGCATCGACGCGGCTGGCGATCTCTCCGCCGTGCGCATGCGCTTCCGGACCGGGCGATTCTGCGGCGTGTTGTTCCGCGAGGGTGTTGTCTTCGTCGTCGGTGTCGTCGGCCACCTCGACTCGATGCCGGTCTTGTTTGCGCATCTGTTCGAGGGCGGCGTTGACGGCGATGCGGTAGAGCCAGGTCTTGAAACTCGAACGCCCGTCGAAGTCGCGAAGATGGCGATACGCATTGAACAGAGCCTCCTGCACGGCGTCTTCGGCGAGCGCCGCATCGCGCGTGATGCGCACGCAGAGCGCGAACAGCGGCCGCGCGTACGCCTCGACCAATGGCCGAAATGCGTCGCGGTCGCCGTGCCGGGCGGCTGCGACCCGGCGCTCTTCGTCCATCGTCATGTCCTATGGGATGCGTCAGAGCGGCGATTGGTTAGCAATGGCGCCTTGAATGTCGCGCGTCCGGGCGCATCTCGCAGCGATGCGCTCGCGCGGCGCGGGCGACCCAAGCGAAGGAGAGCGTTTCATGGAATATCGGCAGTTCGGCCGTTCCGGTCTCAAGGTTCCCGTCCTGAGCTTCGGCACCGGCACCTTCGGCGGCAAGGAATTCTTCAATACGTGGGGCAGCACGGACGTCGCCGAGGCCAAGCGCCTCGTCGACATCTGCCTCGATGCCGGGCTCAATTTCTTCGACACGGCGGACATCTACTCGCAGGGCGAATCGGAGGAGATCCTCGGCCAGGCGATCAAGGGCCGGCGCGATCGCGTGCTCGTTTCGACCAAGGCGACGTTCACTATGGGCAAGGGACCCAACGACAAAGGCTCTTCGCGCCACCACCTGCTCGCCGCCATCGACGCCAGCCTGAGGCGCCTCGGCACCGACTACATCGACGTCTACTTCATGCACGGTTTCGATGCGCTGACGCCCGTGGAAGAGACGCTCGGCACGCTCGACGATCTCGTGCGCGCGGGCAAAGTGCGTTACCTCGGCTGCTCGAATTTTTCGGGCTGGCACGTCATGAAATCGCTCGCGGCCTCCGATCGTCACGGCCTCGCGCGCTACGTTTCGTACCAGGGCTACTATTCGCTGATCGGCCGCGAATACGAATGGGAGCTCATGCCGCTCGCGCTGGATCAGGGCCTCGGCACCATGGTCTGGAGCCCGCTCGGCTGGGGCAGACTGACCGGAAAGATTCGCCGTGGCGAGAAAGTCGGCGAGGGCCGTATCCAGCAGGGCGGGGCGGCCGGCGGGCCGATCATCGACGACGAGTATCTTTACACCGTCGTCGACGCGCTCGACGCCGTGTCCAAGGACACCGGCAAGAGCGTGCCGCAGATCGCGCTCAATTGGCTGCTCACGCGGCCGAGCGTGTGCAATCTCGTCATCGGCGCGCGCAACGAGCAGCAGCTGCGTGCGAATCTCGGCGCCCTCGATTTCACGCTCGACGCCGCACACATCGCCAAGCTCGACGCCGCGAGCCAGCGCACGCCGATCTATCCGTACTGGCATCAACGCGACTTCGACGAACGCAATCCGAAGCCGACGCAGTGGTGAACCGGCGCCGCGCTCAGTCGGCGAGCGCGGCGTTGTGATAGACCTCTTGCACGTCGTCGAGCTCCTCGAGCCATTCGAGGAGATCGCGTAGCGTCTCCGCGGCGTCGTCCGGGACGGAGACGCGGTTTTCGGGACGCATGACGACGTCGGCGCGCTGCGGCGCGAAGCCGGCTCCCTGCAAGGCTTTCTTCACGGCTTCGAAATTCTCGGGCGAACAAAGCACCGTACTGTGTCCGCCGTCGTTCTGCACGTCGTCGGCGCCGGCGTCGAGGGCGGCTTCCAGCAACTTGTCCTCGCTGCCCGGCGCACTCGTGTCGACGACGATTTCGCCCACGCGATGGAATTGGAACGCGACCGAGCCGCTCGTGCCGAGATTGCCGCCGTGTTTCGACAGGGCATGGCGCACGTCGGCCACCGTGCGCTGCGGGTTGTCGGTCATGCAGTCGATGATGAGTGCCACTCCCGAAGGCCCGTAGCCCTCGTAGCGCAGCTCCTGCATATTGTCGGCGCCCTCGGCGCCCGAGCCGCGCCTGACCGCGCGCTCGACCGTGTCCTTCGACATGTTCGACGACAGGGCTTTGTCGATGGCCGCGCGCAGTCGCGGATTGCCGGCCGGGTCCGCTCCCGTGCGCGCCGCGATCGTGATCTCGCGGATCAGCTTCGTGAACACCTTCGCGCGGCGGGCGTCTTCGGCGTTCTTGCGCCCTTCGATGCTGGGGCCTCTGCCCATGGGATTTTCCTGCTTTCGACTCGATGAGACCGCCAATTTTACCCGCTCTGCGCGCGCGTTGCGCGGGCGATCGCGAGACCGGGACTTCCGCTATGCTCGATGCGGACGATCGCAGTCGGAGGTTCCCGCCCGCATGCACGAGCGTTTTGCCGGTCCCGCTGCGCGTCACCGGTTGTTTTTCGCGCTGCGGCCGGAGGCGGCCACGGCGGCCGAAATCGCCAGCGCCGCTGCCGCCCTCAGGACACAGGGGCTCGTTCGTGGGAGCTGGGTCGCCCCGGCGAAATATCATTTGACCTTGCACTTCCTCGGCGATCACGCCGATCCGCGCGAGCTCTGCGCGCGCGCCGCGGATGCCGCTTCGGCGCTCGTCGCCGCTTCGTGTCGCGTGACGCTGACGTCGGCGGCGAGTTTTGCTCGCGCACGCCGGAGCCCGTGCGTGCTGCGTTGCGACGCGGCGAGCGAAGCGACGATTCGCTCGCTGCGCGAGCCTCTGGGTTCGCTGTTGGCCGAGCGCGGTGTGCCGATCGAGGACCGCTACACGCCGCACGTCACGATCGCCTACGGCGATTTCGCGTCGGCGCAACCGCTGCCGATCGCGCCGATCGCGTGGGTGGCGACGCATTTTTCGCTCATCGACAGCTTGGTCGGCCAATCGCTGCACGAAGAGCTGGCGCGGTGGCCGCTCGGGGGCGGCGCAAAGTGATTCCTTTCTAGCGTGCCCGCAAGCGGAAGCGTTCGCGGTAATCGGCGGGCGTCATCGACGTTTCCCGCTTGAACAGCTTGCGGAAGCTCGGCACGTCGCTGTAGCCGCAGCGGGCGACCACTTCATCGAAACTCAGCTGCGTCGCTTCGAGCAGGGCCTTCGCGCGTTCGACGCGCAGGTGCTGGATGTAGCCGAGCGGGCTGCGGCCGTAGTGGGCGCGAAAGTGGCGCAGGAGGCTGCGTTCGCTCGTGCCGCAATGCTCGGCAAGACGTGCGACGCTGATCTGGTTGGCCAACTCGCGGTCGAGAAAATGCGTGATCTTCTCCGCGAGCGAATGGCGCGGCGTTTCCATGAGCGCACGGTGCACGTAGGGCGACTGGCTCTGGCGCTCGCCGTCGAGCAGCATCATGCGGCTCACCTGCTGCGCAAGATCCTCGCCGCCGAACTGGGCGAGCAGGCGCACGACGAGCGAGAACACCGCCGTCGAGGCGCCCGTGGTGATGACGCTGCCGTCGTCGATGAGCAAGGCTTGTTCTTCCAGATGCACGGCCGGGAAATATCGCCGGAACGCATTGGCGAGCCACCAGCTCGTGGTGGCTCGCCGGCCGTCGAGCAGTCCCGTCATCGCGAGCAGCAGGGTTCCGCTGCACGTGGCGGCGAGCCGCGTCCCGCGCAGGTGCAGCGTGCGCAACAGCTCGATCTCCGCCGAGAGTTCTTCGCGGCGGTCGAGGATCTCGCGCGGCCGGCGATGATCGATGCCCGGCACGAGAACGAGGTCGAACGAAGCATCGGCGGGCAGCGGCTTCAGCCCGCCGATCTCGATGCCGCACTCGGTGCGCACGCGCTCGCTGCCGCGTGCGCTGAAGACCGTCGTCGCGAAGCGTGGCCCATCGGCGGGCGTGCGGATGTCGCTGAGCACCTGCGCGACGTGCAGCGCATCGGCCGGACCGGAGATGCTCGAGAGCATGCAGCCGTCGATCGCGAGCAGGCCGAGATGGAAGGTCGATCTAGTCATCGATCATCACCGAGCTCACGTTGCGGGCGAGCCATTCGAGCACGACCTCGGGAACCTGCAGCGCGGCACCTTGCGCGGTGCCGCCGCACGCCTCGAGACCGAGCCGGTCGGGGAAGTCGTGCGGCAGCGCGGTCGCCGATGGCGCGACGAGCTCGAGTCGTCCTGCGGCGTCGCGGCTGACGAGCCACACGCCCTGCGGTACGTGGGTTTGCCCGCCGCAGTCCTCGGTGCGTCCCACGATATCGACCTCGGCGCCCTGGAACGGCGTGAGATGCCAACGCTGCGCGGCTTGATCGAGCGTGGCCGTGTATTGACCCTGATCGAAATAGACCGGGAGGTCGGCGGCGGTCGCGCTGGCAGCGACGACAAGCGCAGCGGCGAAAGGAATTGAGTAACGGCTGAGCATGACCAAGTTCTCGCGTGGGAGCCGGGGGCTCGGTGGCGAGCAGTCTCTGCTTTTCAGTATACGCGCTGGAGTGGCGGATTTGCCATGTTCGTGGCGAATTCGGACAACAGAGCCCGTCCGTCTTATCCGGCTGGTTGACAAAAAGAGACGAAAGCAATTTGGCCCCGATGCGGCCGCGCGGAGAACATGGCTAACCGCTATTCACCTTCTGTCGCTTGGCGTGCGATTAAATCTGTCCACTGCTCGATCACAATCCGAAGTGTCTCGCGTTGTGCAGGATGCTTGGAACCACTCCATATCTGGAACGTCACGTTCCCAAAATCGACATCACTATTCACGCTGGCCCAGCACTGCCGAAGTGTTTCTTTGTCTGGGTGTGATCGAATGAGTGCGTTACAGACCATTTGTAACACGCTGATGCGGATTGCCATCGCTTCTTGGCTATCGAATGGAAGACTCATAGCTGCTCCGTTTGGCTTGTAGCTGTGAGAAGCGCGAGAGACCGTGAATCTCTCGCGCTACCTTTCAAAAACAGTTTGTCACGATCATCGTGCCTACTTGATTCGTCACGCACCGAACGGTTGTAGGCGCCACGGATTGGTAGCTTGAGAGAGCGGCTTGCCATGCGGCGGCATCGGCTTGTTTTTGAGCTACCTGTTGCTCCTGTAGGTGAATAGCCCATTGGACATCGAGTTCGCGGCCTGCGATGTTGGGCCGCACGAAGGTAAGTTCTTGAGTCCATCCGCCGTGATCAAGACACGCCTTGATCGGAGTTGGTTTGGTTTCGGCGCCACTGACCCAGCGCGCCGAGATGGGGTTAAGCATGAGGCATTTGCTGTGCTCGAAGCCATCGCCAACGTTGTAGGGCGCCGTGAGTGGCGCGTAGCCGAGCGCTTTGGCGCCTTCGTAGATCATCGCCCCTGGTGGATCGGTTCGGTATGTGACGTAGAGCGTGGGCGCGCAGGCGGTGAGCGCTAGCGTCGACGCCGCGATTAGCCATTTCATAGCTAGTCCTCCCCTTGATGGTGGTGGTCGGGAGTTCAGAAGCCTCGTGCGAGAAGCCGCCCTTCCCATTCAAACTGTCAGCCAGCATCGGAAATCGCCACGAACCCATCGCTAACATTCAGCCCAGGCAGAACGCGTTGAGCTTGTTGCCGTCGAGATCGCGGAAGTAGCCGGCATAGAAACCTTCGCCGCGCGGGCCGGGCGCGCCCTCGTCCTTTGCGCCGAGTTCGAGCGCTTTCTTGTGCAAGGCATCGACCTTGTCCCGGCTGTTCATGACCAGGGCGATCATGCTGCCGTTGCCGACGGTGGCGGGTTTGCCGTCGTAGGGCTTGATGATGCCGAGCGCGGGCTGGGTGGGCGAGACCGCCCAGGCCACGAAGGTGTCGGATTCCATCCAGCGTGATGCGCCGATGCTGCCGAGCAGCGCGTCGTAGAACGCCGCCGCGCGCGGAAGATCGTTGGTGCCGAGCGTCGCGTAGCCGATCATCGTTTGTTCTCCTCCGGGTAGGGATGACGACGGTGCGCCGAAGGATTTCATGCAAGCTGCGGCGAGTAAAGCAGGGCGTCGGACAAATCGTCCGTGCGAGAATATTCCGTCAGGACGAGGCGCGATGGAACTCCTCTACCGCAATCTGATACCGCTGCTCTGGATCGCATGGGCGCTCTACTGGTGGATCGCTGCGCGCGACGTCAAGCCGGCGGTGCGTCACGAAACGGCGGCATCACGCGCGGTTCACCTCGTGCCGCTCGCCTTGGCAGCTTTGCTCCTGTCTACGCGACACTTCCCGATCGCGGTGCTCGACGCACCGATGTTCGCGGCGACGCCGAAAACGTTTTCGCTCGGTGCGCTCATCCTCGCGGCCGGTTTGAGCGTCGCCGTATGGGCACGTGCCGTACTTGGTCGCAATTGGAGCGGCACCGTCACCTTGAAGCAGGATCACGAGCTCGTTCGCGCCGGTCCGTACCGCTGGGTGAGACACCCGATCTATACCGGCCTGCTGCTCGGAGTGTTCGGTACGGCCGTCGCGATCGGCGAATGGCGCGGGGTCGCCGCCATGCTGCTCGCCACCTTCGCTTTGTGGCGTAAATCGTTGATCGAAGAACGCTGGCTGATCGAGGCGTTTGGGGAAAGCTACCTCCAGTACCGACGCGAAGTCGCTGCGTTGATTCCTTATCTGCTTTGAGCCGTCGCGCCCGACAGCCCGCGTTTCGCCAAGTGCACGAATTGCCACGCGTTTTCTGGCATCCGAATTGCTTCATTTCCGCGCAAGGTGCTTTTTTTGCGCGGACCTGGAAGCCCGCCATGTTGTTGATGACCCAATTCATTGTGACCACAGACCGCGAGTCGTCCGTCAGCCGTGCCGCTGAACGGGCCTACCGCACACGCCTGTTCGGCTTCGGGCTGGCGTTCTTTTGCGTAGGTTCCGTGCTGCTCGAGCACGCGGCGAAGCCGTGGGTCTGGGGCATCCTCGTGGCCAACGCGTTCCTCTGGCCGCATGCGGCACGCGTGCTTGCGCTGCGCAGCCGCGATCCGGTCGCCGCGGAGATGCGCAACCTGCTCATCGATTCCGTAATGGGCGGCATGTGGATCGCGCTCATGCATTTCAATCTGCTGCCGAGCGTGTTGCTCGCCGTCGTGCTCGCCGTCGACAAAATGCGTGCGGGCGGCTGGCTGCTTCTGTTGCGCGGCCTCGCCGTGCAGCTTGCCGCCTGCGTGGTCGCCGCCGCCATCCACGGCCTTGCGTTCGCGCCGCAGTCGACGATGCTCGACATCCTTGCCTCGCTGCCCTTGCTCGTCGCGTATCCGCTGGCGATGGCGGTTTCGAGCCGTTCGCTCATGCGGACCATTCGCGATCAGAATCGGCAGCTCGCGCAACTGCACCGCCACGGACCGATCGCCGAACTGGCCGAGCCTTGACCACGCTTCAGCTCCTGTAGCGCTTCAACGCGAAGCGCGTTTCCAGGCGGCCTTCAGTGCTTTTGTTCTATGATCGTCTGCGGCAGCAGACAGCGGTGGACAGCTCATGGGGAACAAGGACCCGCGCGTAGACGCCTATATCGCCAACTCGGCCGATTTCGCGAAGCCCATCCTCGAACACTTGCGCACGATCGTGCACCGCGCGTGCCCCGACGTCGAGGAAACCATCAAGTGGAGATTTCCGACGTTCATGTACCGCGGCATGCTCTGCGGCATGGCGGCGTTCAAGCAACATTGCACGTTCGGTTTTTGGAAGCAGGGGCTCGTCGTCGGCGAGAAGGCCGCGACGGGCGATGCGATGGGACAATTCGGACAGCTCCGCAGCGTCGCCGACCTGCCTTCGGCTTCCGTGCTCGCGGGGTACGTGCGCAAGGCGATGAAACTCAACGAAGAGGGCGTCAAGCTGCCGCGTCCCGCCAAGCCCAAGGCACCCGCAGCCGTCGCTCCCGACGATCTGCTCGTCGCGCTTGCGAAGAACCGGAAAGCTAAGGCGACGTTCGAGGGTTTCAGCCCCAGCCATCGTCGCGAATACGTCGAGTGGATCGTCGAGGCCAAGCGGCCCGAGACGCGCACGCGGCGCATCGAGCAGGCGGTCGAGTGGCTCGCCGAGGGCAAGCCACGCAACTGGAAATACATGAACTGTTGACTGGCCGCGGCGCACAACGGCGCACGTTTTCCACTACCATGCGCGGTTCGCGCGAATCCTCGCGCGCGGCGGAACGTTCATGAGCACGACTCTCATCATCATCGGCATCACCGCGCTCGTCTCGCTGCTCGCGATGGGCAATCGCGAGTGGATCGGGCGGCTGATCCTGTGGCCTCCGGCGATCGCACGCCATCGCGAGTACTACCGGCTCCTGAGCTACGGATTGATCCACGCCGACGGTCAGCATCTGCTGTTCAACATGATCACGCTGTACTTCTTCGGCCGGGCCGTCGAGCCGTTCTATGCGAACCATCTCGGTGCGTTCGGCTTCGCGCTTTTCTACGCGGGCGGGCTCGTGGTGTCGATCCTGCCCACGTATCTCAACAATCGCGAGAATCCCGCATACCGGAGTCTCGGTGCGTCGGGTGCGGTGTCGGCGGCGCTCTTCGCGTTCATCTTGCTCCAGCCCTGGGCGACCATCTACGTGTTCTTCTTCCCGCTGCCGGCGGTCCTGTATGCCGTCTTGTACGTCGTCTACAGCATCTATATGGATCGCAGCCGAAGCGACAACGTCAACCACAGTGCGCACTTATGGGGCGCGCTGTACGGGGTGACCGTCACGATGGTCATCGAGCCGCGCGTGATCAGCGCGTTCCTGAGCGCGCTGGCGCATCCGCAGTTTCATCGCGCGTTCTGAAACGTGAACAAATTGACAATGCTCAGGCGCTATTCAATGAGCGAGCCGTATCCTGAGGTCGCAACCGAAGGAGTCATGTCATGAAACGTGCGATTGCTGCAGTCCTGGCGCTCGGTGTCCTAGCCGGCTTGGGCGGCTGCGTCTACGAGCCGTACCGTCATCCCGGCGTCGTCTACGACGACGGAACGGCGGTGGGCGGTGAGTACGACTATGGCTATTCCGGGCCGTATTACGGTCCGTATTACGAGGGGTACTATTACGATCCTTGGTGCTGCTACGGCGGCCCGTGGATCGGCCTCGGCTTCTACGGAAGCTACTACCACGGACGGGGCTGGCATGGAGGCGATTGGCACGGCCACGGCGGCTGGCACGGAGGGCACGGCGGCGACGGACATCACCACTGAACGTGTCGCGTAGTTCGATGGCCGCGGGCGATTCGCAAGGATCGCCCGCTCTGTTTTTGCGAGACGCAAATGCCGGAACGGAATTCCATTGTAGCCGCAGCCACGTGCTTTGGGGAGTCTGGTGGCGGCGCGCACGGATGCTATGATCCGGTCCATGTCTGCCGTCGCTGAAAAATCCACAACGGGCCTGCCGGGGCGCTTCGCGTACCTCATGGGCTTGCACGCGGAGAACTATCATCGGCTCGATCGCTTGTTTTCGCCGCAGACGCTTCCCCTCGGCAGCTACAGTTCCAGCGTCGACGACGGGCTCGATTTGCGTCTGGACATCGTCGAGCGACATCGCTACACGATCGAACTGCATCTGACGTATTGCATGCTCGACAGCGCGACGGGCGATCCCGCTCCTTCGGCGTGGTTGCGCATGTATCGCGACGCGCGCATGGCCGAGGTCACGCATTGTCATCCCGGCAAACGCCTGTGGCGCGAGCTCGGGCCGTTCCCGCCTGCGCACACGGTGTTCCAACAGCGCATGCGCATGGCGAGCTTCCTCAACCGCTGGATCGAGTACGTGGCCGAACAGGGCCACTCGCGCGGCACGATCGTGCCAGTGGCCGAGGCGCTCCAGCATTGCGCCTGAGGCCGAGCGCGATCGCGCCTCTGCGGCGCTGCAATGAGGTTGTCATCTGTGCCCGCCATGCTGTTGCAGGCATCGGCTCGGGTATAGGTTCATGGATCAACTGCTGTACTGGCTCGATCGCGGCGGCTGGATCGCAGCGTTGCAGCACGCCTGGATCTGGGCATCGCTCACGGTGGTGCTGGCCGCCGTTACCGTCTTCGGCGTCGCCGCGCTCGCGCGTCGCTACGACGGCGAGCTCGCGTCCGAGGATTCCGAAGCCAGCGCGTAGTGCATGTCGGCGGCTCGCGCGGCAGGCGTTGCAGCCGCTACCGCTCGCACGCGAAACTTCGCGCGGTCGCCATCGTCGGCGACATCTCCCGGGAGCCGTCCGATGACTCGGCGCAAAGTGCTGCTGCTCAGCGTCTCTGCAGGCGCGGGTCACGTGCGTGCGGCCGATGCGCTCACGGCCTGCGCCGAGAACGAACTGCCCGATGTCGAGGCGCTGCATCTCGACGTCATGGACTACGCGTCGAAGACGTTCCGCAAACTCTATGCGGACGCTTACCTCAAGCTCATCAACAAACATCCCGCGCTCTGGGGCATGCTCTACCAGATGACCGCGGACGCACGTTCCGACGCGACGCTGCACAAGATGCGCCGCTCGATCGAGCGTCTCAACACGCGCGCGCTGCGCCGGCGCATCGCCGAGTTCGCGCCCGACGCGATCGTCTGCACGCATTTCCTGCCGGCCGAGATCCTCATGCATGAGATCCGCCGCGGACGCATGAGCGTGCCGGTGTGGGTGCAAGTCACCGATTTCGATTTGCACCGCATGTGGGTCATTCCGCACATGACGGGCTATTTCGCCGCCAACGACGAGATCGGCTTCCGCATGCGCGCGATCGGTATGGCAGGCGCTTCCGTGCACGTGGTAGGCATCCCGATCATGCCGCCGTTCGCCCGACCGCCGGGCCGCGGCGAGTGCGCGCACGAGCTCGGGCTCGATCCGGAGCGCCGCACGCTGCTGCTCATGGGCGGCGGGGCGGGGGTGGGCCATCTCGAGCAGGTGGCCGAGAATCTGCTGACGCTGCCCGGCGATTTCCAGCTCATCGTGCTCGCCGGCAAGAACGTGGCTGCCCTCGAGGCGCTCAAGGCGATGGCCGCGCGTTTTCCGGGCCGGCTCGCGCCGCATGGTTACACGCAGCGCGTCGAACGTCTCATGGTGTGCGCGGATCTCGTGATCACGAAGCCCGGCGGATTGACGAGCTCCGAGTGCCTGGCGATCGGCGTGCCCATGGTCGTGCACTCGCCGATTCCCGGACAAGAGGAACGGAACGCCGATTACTTGCTCGAACAAGGCGCGGCGCTCAAAGCCGTCGATCCGGTCGGCCTGCTGTACCGCGTGGGCGAGCTGCTCGAGTCCCCGGAACGCCTCGCCGCCATGCGCGCGCGCACGCGCGCGCTCGCGCGTCCGCACGCGGCGCGGGCGGTGCTCGACGTCGTGCTCGCGCACGCGGAGAATCCGCGCGCATGACCGACACGGGACGTTTCCGCTGGCTGCTGCTGCCGACCATCGTCGGCGTGCTGCTCATCGCGTATTTCCTGGCCAACGTCGAGATCCAGATCGAAGGCGCAGCCGGATGGGCGGCGAATCTGCCGACCTGGCGCGTCGCGCCGAATTGGATGCTCGATCTCTTCTGGGGCGGGCGGGAGATGACGGGCTACCACGCCTGGATGTTCCCGTGCATTGCGCTTTTTTTCCATTTTCCACTTGTATTCTTCGGCCACTGGTCCTGGCGCGGCGAAGCGCGCGTGCTCGGCTGCATACTGCTGTTCTGGATCGCCGAGGACTTCCTCTGGTTCGTGCTCAATCCGGCGTTCGGACTCGGCAAGTTCTCGCCGGGCAACATCCCGTGGCACGTGCATTGGTGGGGGCCCGCACCGACGGACTACTGGGTCTTCCTGAGTATCGCCGCTGCGCTGTTTTCGCTATCCTGCGCGGCGCCTAGGCGCGGCGCGTCGCGCCGCTTGTTCATCCGCTCCGACCGACCATGACGATGAGCCGCAATGCGGACGCCTGGCAGGCGCTCGCGACGCACCACGAAACGATGCGCAGCGCGCACTTGCGCGACCTGTTCGCTGCCGATCCGCGCCGCGGCGAGCGCTACGTTGCCGAAGCCGCAGGACTCTACTTCGATTATTCGAAGAACCGCGTCAACGATGAAACCTTGCGCTTGCTGTTCGCGCTCGCGCGAGACAGCGGCGTTCGCGAGCGCATCGACGCCATGTTCCGCGGCGAGAGGATCAATACGACCGAAGGCCGCGCCGTGCTGCACGTGGCGCTGCGCGCGCCGCGCGAGGAGACGATCCGCGTCGACGGCACGAACGTCGTTGCCGCCGTGCACGACGTGCTCGACCGCATGTCCGCTTTCGCGACGCGCGTGCGCAGCGGCGCTTGGATGGGACACACGGGCAAGCGCATCCGCAACGTCGTCAACATCGGCATCGGCGGTTCCGACCTGGGCCCGGTCATGGCCTACGAAGCGCTGCGCCATTACAGCCTGCGCGAGCTCGCGTTCCGCTTCGTGTCGAACGTCGACGGCACCGATTTCAGCGAAGCGGTGCGCGATTTCGATCCGGCCGAGACGCTGTTCATCGTCTCCTCGAAGACGTTCACGACGCAGGAGACGCTGGCCAACGCGCATGCCGCGCGCGCGTGGGTCTTGGCTGCGCTCGGCGATCCGCGCGCGATCGCGCGGCACTTCGTCGCGGTATCGACGAACGCCACCGAAGTCGCGAAGTTCGGCATCGACACGGACAACATGTTCGGTTTTTGGGAGTGGGTGGGCGGACGCTATTCGATGGGCTCGGCGATCGGGCTCTCGACGATGCTCGCGATCGGTCCCGAGAACTTCCGCGGGATGCTGGCCGGTTTCCATGCCATGGACGAGCATTTCCGCAGCGCGCCGTTGGAGCGCAACTTGCCGGTGATCCTCGGCTTGCTCACGATCTGGTACGGGAATTTCTTCGATGTCGGCAGCATCGCCGTGCTGCCCTACGATCAATACTTGAAGCGCTTCCCCGCGTATCTGCAGCAGCTCGTCATGGAAAGCAACGGCAAGTACGTGACGCACGAAGGCGACGTCGTCGCATACCATACGAGCCCCGTGTATTGGGGCGAGCCCGGCACGAACGGACAGCACTCGTTTTTCCAATTGTTGCATCAGGGCACGCGGCTCGTGCCTTGCGATTTCATCGGCTTCTTGCGCAGCTTGAATCCGCTCGGCCGCCAGCACGATCTGCTGATGGCCAACCTGTTCGCGCAAGCCGAAGCGCTTGCGTTCGGCAAGACCGCCGAGCAGGTGCGCGCCGAAGGCACGCCCGAAGCGCTCGTGCCGCACCGCACGTTCGAGGGCAATCGGCCGAGCAACATGATCCTCGCCGACACGCTCACGCCGGCGACGCTCGGCGCGCTCGTGGCGCTTTACGAGCACAAGGTTTTCGTCCAGGGCTGCATCTGGGACATCGATTCGTTCGATCAGTGGGGCGTGGAGCTCGGCAAGCAGCTCGCGTCGCGCATCGTGCCCGAGCTCGGCGCGCCCGCCGGTTCGGCGCTCGGACACGACAGTTCGACGAACGCGCTCATCGAGCGCTACCGTCGCGCCCGCCAGAGTTGACGGTTTCGCGACTCCTGTACGCGGCCGCGCCGGCATCGCATAATCCGTCGCCCGCCGGTTCCCAGGAGATCGCCATGGAGCTCGAAAAAGTGCTCTACACCGCGCACGCCACGGCCACGGGAGGTCGCGATGGCCGCGCCCGCTCGTCCGACGGTCGCATCGACGTCGTGCTGAAACCTCCGAAAGAGATGGGCGGGACGGGCGAGGGCGTGAATCCCGAACAGCTGTTCGCGGCAGGCTACGCGGCGTGCTTCATCGGTGCGATCAAGTTCGTGGCCGGGCAGGAAAAGGTGCAGGTGCCCGCCGACACGTCGATCGAAAGCTCGGTGGGCATCGGCCCGATCCCGCAGGGTTTCGGCATCCAGGTCGCACTGAAGGTATCGATGCCGGGCGTCGATCGCGCCGTTGCGCAGTCGTTGATCGAAAAGGCGCACAAAGTATGTCCTTACTCGAATGCGACGCGCGGCAACATCGACGTGGCGTTGAGTTTGGCATGAACAGCGCGACGTCCGCGGGGGCGGCCGTCGCAGATGAACTCGAATCGGGGAGATCCATGTTTGCAATCGTCAACGCGCGCGAAGATCGCGCGCGCCGCGGGGTGGGATTTCATCTGGCGCCACTCGCCGCCGCGATCGGTCTGAGCTTCTCTGGCGCCGCAAGCGCCGCGACCATCACGGTCAACAACGGCGGCAGCACGAGCGTCGCCGGAAGCTGCACGATCGTCGATGCGGTCGCATCGATCAACCAAGGCAGCCTTGTCGTCGGAAGCAATTGCGCGAACGTCGGCACGTTCGGATCCTCCGATACTATCGAGTTCGACGCCGACTACGACATCGTTTTTTCCACCTCGGCTAATGGCCGCAGCGCGCTCGTGCTGACCAAGCCGTTGACGATCAAGGGTGCCGTCGACGCGAACGGCAAGCCGCTAGTGACGATCCGCCGCAGCAGCGTCTCGGGCACTGCGCATTTCCGCGTGCTCGAGACCAACTCGGACCTCACGCTCTACGGCGTGACGATCAGCAACGGTTACAGCGACGGCAGCGTCGACACGAGCGCGTCCGGCGGCGACGGCGGCGGCGTGCTTGCGTCGGGACGCGACAGCACTATCACGATCACGAACTCGGTGCTCTCGGGCAACATCGCGCGGAGTGGCGGCAACGACGGTCTCGGCGGCGGCATTTACGCGATCACGGGCAGCACGCTGTCGCTGACCGATTCGAGCATCACGGGCAACATGGCCTCGGTGCTCGGCGGCGGCATCAATTCGCATGGATCGATCACGGCCGTGGGCTCGACGATATCGGGCAACGTCGTGCCAGGCGGTCTCGGCGGCGGCATCTACGCCTCGGGCGCGGTCGGCCTCAGCAATACCACCGTCAGCGGCAATACGGCCTATTCGGGCGGCGGCGGCGTTTACGCCGGCACGGCGACGCTGACGTTCTGCACGATCGCCAACAACCGTCTGCATGCCGCCAACTATCCTGGTGCGGGCGTGCTCGTGCAGGCGAACTCCTCTGCGACCGCAACCTTGATCACGGGCAACGGACCCGGCAAGGACCTCGACGGCGCCAACGCCGGGCTCACGCTCGGCGGCGATCACGACCTCATCGGCACGCACGGGGCGACCATCGGTGTGCCTGCAGACACGAAGACGTGCGATCCCTACTTGGGTCCGTTGTTCGACAACGGCGGTCCGACGTTGACGCAGCCGCTGTTCGCGGGCTCGTGCGCACTCGACGCGGGGCCTGCCGATCCGGTGCTGCTCGTCGATCAACGCGGGCTGCCGCGCAAGATCGGCGCGTTCGCCGACATCGGCGCGTTCGAGCGGCAAGGGCCAGGCGATCCGCCGGACCTGATTTTCGTCAGCGGCTTCGAGCCTTGAGGTATAGTCCTCCCGCAGCATCCGGCGACGGAGCACGGGCATGGAGCACCGGTACGACTATCTGATCGTCGGCGGCGGCATGAGCGCCGACGCGGCGGCCAAGGCGATCCGCCAGCACGATGCGGAAGCGCGAATCGGCATCGTCGGCACTGAAACGCGGCCGCCTTACGAACGGCCGCCGCTCTCGAAGGCGCTCTGGAAAGGCGACAAGGCCGTCGACTCCGTCGACCTCGCCACCGCGACGAGCGGCGCGACCCTGCATCTCGGACGCCGCGTCGAATCTCTCGATCGCGTCGAACATGTCGTGCGCGACGCCCAGGGCGATGCGTACCGTTATGCGAAGCTTCTGCTCGCGACCGGCGCCGAGCCGCGCCGCTTGCCCATGCCGGCCAGCGAGCGCGTGATCCATTTCCGCACACTCGACGATTATCTCGCGCTGCGCCGCTACGCGGCGCCGGGTGCCCACATCGGCGTCGTCGGCGGCGGCTTCATCGGCAGCGAGCTCGCAGCGTCGCTCGCGGGCGCGGGCTGCAAAGTGACGATGCTGTTCCCGGGCGAATCGATCGGCGCCGGCCGCTTTCCGGCCACGCTCGCCGAATTCGTCGATGCGTATTTCTGCGAGCGCGGCGTGGAACTCTCGCCGGGCGTGAAGGTGGCCGACGGCCATGCGCTCTCCGACGGCGTGGAACTCGCGTTGTCCGACGGGACGACGCGCCGCTTCGACGCCGTCGTCGCTGGCCTCGGCGTCGTGCCCAATGTCGCACTCGCCGAGCGCGCCGGGCTCACTGTCGACAACGGCATCGTCGTCGACGGCCGGTTGGCGAGCTCCGATCCCGACGTTTTCGCCGCCGGCGACGTGGCAAATTTCCACAATGCAGCGTTGGGCATGCGCCTGCGCGTCGAGCACGAGAACGCGGCAATCAGCATGGGTCACCACGCCGGCCGCGCGATGACCGGAGCACACGACATCTACACGACGCTGCCCTTTTTCTACTCCGATCTGTTCGATCTCGGCTACGAAGCCGTGGGTCTGCTCGACGCACGCTTCGACGTCGTCGAGCAATGGACCGTGCCGTATCGCGAAAGCGTCGTCTATTATCTCGACGCCGGACGCGTGCGCGGCGTGCTGCTCTGGAACACGTGGGGCCAGGTCGAAGCCGCACGCGACCTTGTCGCGGAGCCGGGACCGTTCGATGCTGAAAACGTGCGCGGCCGGCTGCCGCGGTTGGCGTAGCGAGAAGGCGACGCGCTATTCGAGCGGCGTGAACAGTCGATCGCCTCGCGGGCGGTACCAATGTTCCGCATCGAGCGAGTAGGCGACCTCGAACGCCCGACCGACGATGCTGTCGCGCGGTACGAAGCCGATATAGCGCGAATCCTCGCTGTTGTCGCGGCTGTCGCCGAGCACCAGGTAGCGATCCGCGGGCACGTGCACCGGGCCGAACGAGCGCATCGCCGGCCGCGCCGGCAACAGCATGACGGCATGCGGCCGCTCGCCGAGCCGTTCGGTCGCATAACGATGCGGTTCCGCGCGCGTCGCGCTCGGCAGATCGGCGTCGGCGGCCGATTCGGCCGGCGCATAGCTCACGGCCTGGCCGTCGATGAAGAGCTGCTCGCCGCGCATCTCGACGGTTTCGCCGGGAAGCCCGATCACGCGCTTGATGAGCGTCGTTCCGTCCTTGGGCGAAGGGAAGATCACGATATCGCCGCGCTTGGGGTCTTCTCCGCGGGTGAGCCGCACGGTCGTGAACGGGATGCGCAGGCCGTAGATTTCCTTGTCGACGAGGACGCGGTCGCCTTCGACGATCGTCGGGTTCATCGAACCACTCGGCACGTACATCCAGTCCGCGAGTGCGGAACGAAAGACGAGCATGAGCCCGATGAAGATGAGCAGCGATTTGTTGTTGCGGACGGCGTTCTTCGCGAACCGAACGAGGCGCATCGGCGTACTCCGTATCGAGACGATACAGCATGACCCGGCCGGGCGGCCCAAGTTCCGCCGACTGGCGATGCGTTCGACCAATGAACGCTTGAACGGCGGCGCCATGGCGTGCAGGCTAGGTTCCCTAGGATTTTGCGACGAGGAGATTTCCGATGGCCGGACGAGTAGCGGCTTGCGCCGCATTGATAGCCTGCACCGCGGCGCTGGTGCACGCCGCGCCTTCTGCGGACGAGGCGGCGTTTCGCGGCCTCTACAAGGAACTCGTCGAGATCAACACCACGCTCTCCGCCGGCAACTGCACGCGTGCCGCCGAAGCGATGCGCGCGCGCCTGCTCGCGGCGGGCATGCCGAAGGACGACGCGCAGCTTTTCGTGCCCCAGGAGCGGCCGAAGGAGGGCGCCTTGATCGCCGTATTGCACGGCAAGGATCCGAGCCTCGCGCCGATTCTGCTGCTCGCGCACATCGACGTCGTCGAAGCCAGACGCGAGGATTGGCAGCGCGACCCGTTCACGCTCGTCGAAGAGAACGGCTGGTTCTACGCACGCGGGTCGAGCGACGACAAAGCGATGGCTTCGGTGTTCACCGACAGCCTGATCCGCTATCTGCACGACGGTTTCAAGCCGCGCCGCAGCATCAAGCTCGCGCTGACGTGCGGCGAGGAAACGCCGAACGTCTTCAACGGCGTGCGCTGGCTGCTGCAGACCAAGCCTGAAGCCTTGCGCGCCGCCTTCGCGCTCAACGAAGGCGCGGGCGGCGAACTCGACGCGAACGGCAAGCCGGCAGCGCTGCAAATACAGGCTGGTGAAAAAGTATACCAAGACTTCGAGCTCGCGGCCGAGGACGTCGGCGGCCACAGCTCGCGCCCGACGCACGAGAATCCGATCGTGCGGTTGAGCGCGGGCCTCGCGAAGCTCGGCGCCTACGAGTTCCCCGTGCGCCTGAACGACACGACGCGCGCGTATTTCAAGGCCGAACAGGAGCTCGAACCGCCGCAGATCGCCGCCGACATGCGCGCGGTGCTCGCCGACCCTACCGACGAGCAAGCCGTGCAGCGCCTCTGGAATGCCAATCCGGGCTGGAACGGCGTGCTCCGTACGACTTGCGTACCGACCGAGATCGAAGGCGGGCACGCACCGAACGCATTGCCGCAGCACGTCCACGCGAACGTGAATTGCCGCATCCTGCCCGACACGCCCGTGGCCGATGTGCAGAAGCAGATCGTGGCCGTGATGGGCGACGCGAAGATCGCGGTCAAGCCGATAGGCGGTCCGGAACCCTCCACGCCGCCGCCGCCGCTGACGCCGCAGATCATGAAGCCCGTGCGCGAAGTCGCCGATCGCATCTGGCCCGGCGTCGCGATCATTCCGACCATGTCGACCGGCGCGACCGATGGCCGTTATCTCAACGCCGCGGGCATTCCGACCTATGGTCTTTCGGGGATGTTCCACGACGCCGAAGGCAGCCACGCGCACGGCTTGAACGAGCGCATCCGCGTCAAATCGCTGATGGACGGACGACGGTTCCTTTACGAGATCGTGCAGATCTACGCGAATCAGGAGGACTGAGGCGAACGCGGTTCGACCTTGCGCAGGATTTCCTTGCGCGTGGGCAGCGTCTTGAGATCGTAGGCGGCCTGCAAGTTCAGCCAGGACAAGGCATCGCCGCCGAAATAGCGGGCCAGCCGTTCGGCGGTGTCGGCTGTGATGCCGCGACGTTCATTGACGATTTCATGGATGCGCGTCGCCGGCACGCTCAGCGCCATCGCCAACGCATGCGCGCTCATGCCGATCGGCGCGAGATAGTCTTCGCGCAGGATCTCGCCGGGATGAACAGGACGCATACGGTTGATCGGAAGACTCATTATGGGCTCAGTGGTAATCGACGATTTCGACATTTTCCGGTCCGGCGGCGGTCCAGACGAAGCACACGCGCCATTGTCGGTTGATGCGTATGCTGTGTTGACAAAAGCGGTCGTGCCGTAGAGCTTCGAGTTGGTTGCCGGGTGGCGACTTGAGGAATTCCAACGTCGCCGCCGCGTCGAGTTGCGCGAGCTTACGGACCGCCACTTCCTTGAAGGCGCGAAACCGTTTCGGATCGCCGCCTTCGAACAACTCGCGCGTGTCCTTGCAGCGGAAGCTCCGAATCATGGAGGTAAGCGTATTACGTTTTGCGTAATACGTCAACCAGTGCGAACGCGCCGCTACACCGCTTCGAAAATCCCGGCCGCTCCCATGCCCGTGCCGATGCACATCGTGACCATGCCGTACTTCTGCTTGCGCCGGCGCAGGCCGTGCAGCAGGGTAGCCACGCGGATGGCGCCCGTCGCGCCGAGCGGGTGGCCGAGTGCGATCGCACCGCCGAGCGGATTCACCTTCGACGCGTCGAGACCGATGTCCTTGATGACGGCGAGCGCCTGTGCGGCGAAGGCTTCGTTGAGTTCGATCCAATCGAGGGCGTCCTGTTTGATGCCGGCCTGCTTGCAGACTTTCGGAATCGCCGCCTTGGGGCCGATGCCCATGATCTCGGGCGGCACGCCGGCGACGGCGAAACCGACGAAACGCGCAAGAGGCTTCAAGCCGTAATCCTTGATCGCCCGCTCGCTTGCGAGCAGCACGGCGGCGGCGCCGTCGGACATTTGCGAAGCGTTGCCGGCCGTCACGCTGCCGCCCATGCGGAACACGGGTTTCAGCTTGGCCAGCGTTTCGGGCGTCGTGCCCGGGCGCGGGCCTTCGTCGTTCTTGATCGCGCGCCCATCGTCCAAGACGCCGCGCGTGCGCAGGTCTGGATAGCGGTCGGCGAGCGTATATGGCGCGATCTCGTCGGCGAATTCGCCGCTCGCGATGCCGGCGAGCGCCTTGGCGTGGCTCGCCGCGGCGAATTCGTCCTGCTGATCGCGCGTGATCTGCCATTGTTCGGCGACCTTTTCGGCGGTAATGCCCATCCCGTAGGCGATGCCGATGTGTTCGTTATCGAAAATGCGCGGATTGAACACCGGGTGATAGCCCATCATCGGCACCATGCTCATGCTTTCGGTGCCGCCGGCGAGCATGAGGTCGGCTTCGCCGAGGCGGATGCGGTCGGCGGCCATCGCCACGGCCTGCAGACCGGAGGAACAGAAGCGGTTCACGGTGACGGCCGATACGACGTTCGGCAGCCCGGCCAGCAGAACGCCGATGCGCGCGACGTTCATGCCTTGCTCGGCTTCGGGCATCGCGCAGCCGATCACGGCGTCGTCGATACGGGATTTGTCCACAGATGGACATTTTGACAATGTCGCGTCGATCGCGAACGCGAGCATGTCGTCGGGACGCGTATTGCGGAACACGCCGCGCGGCGCCTTGCCGACCGGCGTGCGCTGGGCAGCGACGATGTAGGCGTCTTGGATTTGGCGGGTCATGTGCTTTCTCCGAGGAAGATTTTGGATTGGCGATTCGGGATTGCGAACGAGATACGCTTTGCGAATCCCGAATCTCCAATCCCGAATCCCGGTTTTTCAATTGCGCAACGGCTTTCCTGTCGTCAGCGTGTGCGCGATGCGTTCTTGCGTTTTCGCCATCTGCGCGAGCGCGACGAAGTGCTTGCGCTCGAGATCGAGCAGCCATTGTTCGTCGACGGTCGAGCCGCGTTCGATTTGCCCGCCGCAAAGCACGTCGGCGATGCGGCTCGCGACTTCCATGTCGTGCGCCGAGATGAAGCGGCCCTCGAGCATGTTGACGAGACTCGCCTTGAACGTCGCGGTGCCCACGTCGCCCGCGACGACGATCTGGCGGGCCGGCAACGGCGGGCGCCAGCCCGACTCGGCCAGTGCATTCGCTTCGGCCTTGGCCACGTAGAGGAGTTCGTTCGCGTGGAACACGACGACGTCGCTCGCGCGCAACAGGCCCATTTCCTTGGCTTCGAGTGCGCTGCCGGAGACCTTCGCCATCGCCACCGTCTCGAAGATGCTCTTGAGCTGCGTGAACACGTCGCCGCCGATCGCTGCCTGCGCCGCGCGCAGCGCGAGTTCTTTCAGGCCGCCGCCCGCAGGCAATAGGCCCACGCCGGCTTCGACGAGCCCGATGTAGCTTTCGAGCGCCGCCACCGTGCGCGCCGAATGCATCTGGAACTCGCAGCCGCCGCCGAACGCCATGCCGCGGACCGCTGCCACGACGGGCACGAGCGCGTGCTTGATGCGCATGCTCGTCTGCTGGAAGCGATCGATGAAACCCTCGAACTCGGCGATCTTGCCCGCTTGCAGCGATGCTCCGGCTTCCTTGAGATTGGCGCCGGCACTGAACGGCTCGCTGTCCTGCCAGATCACCATCGCCTTGAAGCCGCGCTCGGATTCGTCGATCGCGCGGTGGATCGCGTCGATCACGCCGGCGCCGATCGTGTGCATCTTGGTCTTGAACGAAAGGATCGCGATGTCGTCGCCGCCGAGGTTCCAGAGCCGCGCATCGTCGGTTTCGAAGACGGTCTTGCCCGTGTCGAGGCGCGTGCCCAGCACGGTTTCCGGAAACAGCTGACGCTTGTAGACCGGCGCCGACGAACGGGGCACTTGCTTCCCCGTCGCGGCGGAGTACGAGCCCTGGTCGTCGTGCACCCCCTTGCGTTTGCCGTCGGCCGCCCAGGCGGGCAGCGGCGTCTTGCCCATAGCCTTGCCGGCCGCGATGTCTTCGGCGATCCATTTGGCGACGTCGGCCCAGCCCGCGGCCTGCCAGGTTTCGAACGGTCCGAGCTTCCAGCCGTAGCCCCAGCGCATGGCGAAGTCGACGTCGCGCGCGGAATCGGCGATGTCGCCGAGGAAAAATGCCGCATAGTGGAAAAGGTCGCGATGGATTGCCCACAGGAACTGCGCTTGCGGATCGGCGCTCGCGCGCAATTTCGCGAACTGTTCGGCAGGGTTCTTGAGCTTCAGGATCGCGGCCACTTCGTCGCTGACCTTGCCCGTCTGCGGCACGTAATCCGCCTTCGCGGGATCGAGCACGAGGATGTCCTTGCCAACCTTGCGGAAGAAGCCGGCGCCAGCCTTCTGACCGAGTGCGCCTTTGCCGATGAGCGCCTGCAGCACCTTGGGCGGCTTGAAGTAGTCGTGCCACGGGTCTTTCGGCAGGGTGTCGTCCATGGTCTTGATGACGTGGCCCATGGTGTCGAGACCGACCACGTCGGCGGTGCGGTACGTGGCGCTCTTCGGGTGGCCGATCGCTGGGCCGGTCAAGGCATCGACGACGTCATAGCTCAGTTTGAATTGTTCGGTATGGTGCATCGTGGCCAGCATCGAGAACACGCCGATGCGGTTGCCGATGAAGTTCGGCGTGTCCTTGGCGAAGACCACGCCTTTGCCGAGCGTGGTGGTCAGGAATGCCTCGAGGCCTTCGAGCACTTCGCGATCCGTAGCGGCGCACGGGATGATTTCGACCAGGTGCATGTAGCGCGGCGGATTGAAGAAATGCACGCCACAGAACCGATGGTGAAGTTCTCTGTCAAGAACATCAGCTAACGCATTGATGCTTAAGCCAGATGTGTTGCTGGCCAGAATCGCATTCTTGGCCACGTAGGGCCCGACTTTCGCATACAGATCGCGTTTCCAGTCGAGCCGTTCGGCGATGGCTTCGATGATGAGGTCGCAGCCTCTCAGCAGTTCGAGATGTTGATCGTAGTTCGCGGGCACGATGGCGCCGGCACGCGACTTGTCGGCCAGCGGTGTCGGCGAGAGCTTCTTCAAGTTCTCGATGGCCTTGAGGACGATCCCGTTCGGATCGCCTTCTTTGGCGGGCAGATCGAACAGCACGGTTTCGACGTCGGCGTTCGTGAGGTGCGCAGCGATCTGCGCGCCCATGACGCCAGCGCCGAGCACGGCGGCCTTGCGGATGCGAAGAGGCGTGGACATGCGGTGAGGCTCCATTCTCGAAGGGCAGAGGCTTGAACCGGGGGGTGCGGGCGGTCGAGGCCGGCGGCCTCAACTCGCCTTCAAGCCCGCGGCGGCGAACTTGATCAGGTGTTCTGCGGTGAGATCGCGGTGTTGCTGTTCGGAGACGCCGCGGCGCTTGATCATGCCGAAGTCGGCCATGGCATAGGTCAGCGCGCCGCTTACGATATCCAGGCGCCAATAGAGCTCCTGCTTGTCGAGTTGCGGCAGGAAACGCGCAAATGCGGCGGCGAAGCGCTTCAGCGCCGGACCGTAGTTGTCGTGCAGGAACTTGCGCAGCTGCTCGTTGTGCTCGGCATAGGCGCGTGCGAGCACCCGCACGAAGCCCGAGCCGCCTTTTTGGTCCTGGGACAAGGCGAGCGCGGGGCGCACGAAGGCATCCAGAATGTCCTCGAGCCTGCATTCGGGGCGCGCTTCAGCCGCTTCGAGGGCAGCCAGGCGCTGGGCGTTGAGTTCGTCTAGCCGGCGCCGGAACACTTCGTTGATGAGGTTTTCCTTGGAACCGAAGTGGTAGTTCACGGCTGCTAGGTTCACGTTGGCCGACGCCGTCACCTGGCGCAAGGAAGCGCCTGCGAAGCCGTGTCTGGCGAACAGGGCTTCGGCCGAATCGAGTATGCGCTGCTTGGTCGAGAAATGCGGGACGTTCACGCGAATGGATATCCTTGATGCCGTCCGGGGCGGCTCCGCCCGAACGGGCGGTACTCAAACGAGCGTTTGAAGCATAGGCGGTGCCGGCGCATCGGTCAACAAAAGCGCGAGCGTACCACCAAGCCGGCGCCGTGGCCGGCAGGCTGTGTTCGGCAGCCGTGAAGACCAACTAGAATTCATCGATATTTTGTGAGCTAAACCCGTGGATTTCCGCGCGTTTAATGTTACGATTCACCTGTTTCGCTGGTTTGCCCCCTGACAACAACAATCTCGACCCGGAGATGCAGCACATGGCGCTGGAGCGCACCCTTTCCATTATTAAACCGGATGCCGTCGCGAAGAACGTGATCGGCGAGATCTACGCACGTTTCGAAAAAGCCGGTCTCAAGATCATCGCCGCGAAAATGAAACGTCTCTCGCGTGCGGAAGCCGAAGGCTTTTACGCGGTGCATCGCGAACGTCCGTTCTTCAAGCCGCTCGTCGAGTTCATGATCTCGGGGCCGGTCATGATCCAAGTGCTCGAAGGCGAGGGCGCGATCCTCAAGAACCGCGATCTCATGGGCGCCACCGACCCGAAGAAGGCCGCGCCGGGCACGATCCGCGCGGATTTCGCGCAGTCCATCGACGCCAACGCAGTGCACGGCTCCGATGCGCCGGAAACTGCACAAGTGGAAATTGCGTACTTTTTCTCAGGTACGGAGATTTGTGCGCGATAACGTCGGCCGCACTCGAGAAGCGATGAGCACCGCCAAAGTCAACCTGCTCGACTACGACCGCCAGGGCCTGCGCGATCTGCTCGCCTCGCTCGGCGAAAAGCCGTATCGCGCGGATCAGGTGATGAAGTGGATCTACCATCGCCACGTCACCGATTTCGCCGCGATGACCGACGTCGGCAAGGCGCTGCGCACGAAGCTCGAGCAAGCGGCAGTGATCGTGCCGCCGAAAACGCTCTTCGAGAAGCAGTCCGCGGACGCCACGTACAAGTGGCTGCTCGGCATGGACGGCGGCAACGCGATCGAGACGGTGTTCATTCCGGAATCGAACCGCGGCACGCTTTGCGTGTCGTCGCAGGTGGGCTGCGGCCTCAATTGCCGCTTCTGCTCGACAGGCACGCAGGGCTTCAATCGCAACCTGTCGACCGCCGAGATCGTCGGCCAGGTGTTCGTGGCTGCGAAGCATCTCGGCAACGTGCCGCACCAGCAGCGCAAGCTCACCAACGTCGTGATGATGGGGATGGGCGAGCCGCTGCTGAATTTCGACAACGTCGTGCGCGCGATGAGCGTGATGCGCGACGATCTCGGCTTCGGCCTCGCGAACAAGCGCGTCACGCTGTCGACGGCGGGGCTCGTGCCGATGATCGACCGGCTCAGCGACGCGAGCGACGTCTCGCTCGCGGTCTCGCTGCATGCGCCGAACGACGAGCTGCGCACCGAGATCGTGCCGCTCAACAAGAAATATCCGATCGCCGAGCTCATGGCGGCTTGCCAGCGCTATGCCGCACGGCGGCCGCGCACCTCGATCACGTTCGAGTACACGATGCTCAAGGACGTCAACGATCGTCCCGAGCATGCGCGCCAGCTCATCAAGCTCATGCGCCAGGTGCCGAGCAAGGTGAACCTGATCCCGTTCAACACGTTTGCCGGCACGCAGTTCGAGCGCTCGGACGAAACCACGATCCGCAGCTTCCAGAAGACCCTGCTCGACGCCGGCGTGCTGACGATGGTGCGGCGTACGCGCGGCGACGACATCGACGCGGCTTGCGGCCAGCTCAAAGGGCAAGTGCTCGACCGCACGCGTCGCCAGGCGGAGTTCCGCCGCCGGCTCGAGGAAGGAGCCAAACATGCGGCCTAGCACCACGAAGCTCGCATGTGCGGCGTTGCTGGCAGCTCTCATGGCGGGCTGCATGGCGACCGGCGGTACGCGAGTTTCCGACAACAAGAACGAAAAGCGCGAAGACGCCGCGCGCGTGCGCACGGAACTCGGCGAACGCTACATGCAGCAGGCGAAGTACGAGCTTGCGCTCGAGAATTTGCAGAAGGCGCTCGAGTACGACCCGAACTACGTCGACGCCCACACCGTCATGGCCGTGCTCTACGAGCGGCTCGGCAACACGAAGGAAGCAGGCGATCACTACGCGCGCGCGGCGGATTTGGCGCCGAAGTCGGGTGCGGCGAACAACAATTACGGCCAGTTCCTGTGCGCGTCGGGCCGCTTCACCGAGGCGCAGAAGTATTTCTCGCGGGCCATGGAAGACCCGTTCTACAAGACGCCCGACGTGCTCTACACGAACGCCGGCATGTGCTTGATCGATCACGACGGCAGCCAAGTCGACCAGGCCGAGACCGATTTCCGCAAGGCGCTAGAGGCGAATCCGAAGAACGCGGCGGCGCTTTACTACATGGCGAAAACGCTCTACGCGAAGAACGACTACTTCCGCGCACGCGCTTTCATCCAGCGCTTCGAAGCGGTCGGCCATCCTTCGCCGGATGCCTTGCTGCTTGCGCGCAACATCGAGAGCAAGCTCGGCAACACCGAAGGCGCCCGCGAATACGCGCAGCGCCTGCACGAGCAGTTCCCGGACTCCGAACAAACCCATTCCCTCGACAACCTGACACCGGCCTCGCACTGAATATGGGACGCACCGATCACGCCCCCGACGACGCCGGAAAGCCAGCGGATGGCACCGACGCTCCCGCCTCCGGAAATGCGGAGCGGGCGCAGATGTCGTTCTTCGACTCCGACGTGCCCCCGACCATGAACTCAGACAACCATAATTCCGACGACGAGCAGGTCCAGTGCGGCGACACATCCAAATTGGACGCGCTGGCGATCGACGCAGCTCCCGGCGCCACGCCCGACGCGTTACCGAAGGAAGAGGCCTCGCCAGCCGAATCGGCTCTGCCCGAAGGGAACGCCGAGACTGAAATCTCTGCGGACGAGCCGCAGGCCGACGCTCTGGCCGAGCACATGGGACAGGCCGACGAGCCGCTCCGCTACGTCGAGAAGACCGCAGTCGATGTTTCCGAAAGCCTCGGTCAGCGCCTACGCGCTGCGCGTGAAGCGCGCGGCTGGCGCGGCGAAGACGTCGCGCAGCGCCTGAAGCTTCCGCTCAGCACGATCCAAGCGCTCGAAGGCGACTGCTACGATCGCATCGGACACGGGATCTATCTGCGCAGCTACGTGACGAAGTACCTGCGTCTGCTCGATTTGCCGCAGGTGCTCGCCGAACGTGCGCTCGGGCAGGAAGTGGAGCTTCCGCCGCTCGTGACGTCGGGCACGATTTCGCGCCCGCGATACCTGTTCCAGCGCTATTCCGTTTCGGCGCTCTACCTCATTCTCACCGGTGTCATCATCGTTCCGGCCGTGCTGCTCGCGATGCGAGCGGGTTTCGAGCCGAATCTCGCGCAGATCACGTCGCTCGATGCGCCGGAACCGGCGGCGACGGCGGTGTCTGCGCCGAATGCCGCTGCGACGCCGGCCGAATCGGCGAATCCGTCGGCGTCCGCCAAGCCGGCGGAGACGCCGCTCGTGGCGTCGCTGGCGCCGTTCCCGCCCATCGCGCACGAATCGACCGAAGCCGAGCCGAGCGAGAAAGCGGCCGAATCCACACCGCCGGTGCAGGCACCTGCCGCACACGGTCTGCGTCTCAAACTCGCCGAGGAAAGCTGGGTCGAGGTCGTCGCCGTCGACGGCGAAAAGCTCGAGTACGGCTTGTTGCCGGCAGGTGCCGTACGCACCTATGCGAGCGCCAAGCCGATCGACGTGCGCCTCGGCAACGCCGACGGCGCCACGGTGGAACTCAACGGCAAGCCGCAGGACCTGACGGCGTTCCGCCACGGCAACATCGCCCATTTCAAACTCGCCGCCGGCGATACGACACTTTCGCATAGCGGCAACTGAATGGACGATGCGGATGCGCGCACGCGCACCCGCGTTCCTGCTACCCTAGGCAGCCCCGCGCGCCGGGCGGGCCTATCCGCGCCCGCGATCCGCGCATGCGGGCGGCGATCCCACGCTTATCTTCCAGGTGATACGAAATGGCTTTCGACGTATTGGACGAACACGAACAGGGTGAACTGGTTCAGAAGTGGCTGCGCGAAAACGCGTTTTCGATTCTGATCGGCGTCGGCCTCGGCCTGGTGCTGATCTTCGGCTGGCAACAGTGGCAGGGACATCGCTCGACGCATCGCCTGGATGCGGCCACGCAGTACGGTGTCTTCACGACCGATTTGGACCACAAGGATTTCGATGCCGCCAAGGCGATCGCGGCGAAGCTGCAGAGCGACTTCGGCGACACGCCGTATGCGACGCTCGCCGATCTGCGCATCGCCGACGCGGCGGTGGCACGCGGCGATCAGGCTGGCGCCGATACCGCGCTCGAACACGCCTACCAGCATGCCGGCATCGACGCGCTCAAGACGCTGAGCGGACTCTATCTCGCCCGCGCCGAAATCGCCCAGAACAAAGCGAAGGAGGCGCTCGAGCTCATCGACAAACTGCCGCAGGGCGGCTATGCCTCGTTGCGCAACGAGCTTCGCGGCGACGCCCTCGCCGCGCTCGGCCGTAAGGACGAAGCACGCACGGCGTACACGGACGCGCTCACGACTCTCGATGCGAACGCGCCGAACCACGCCTTCCTCGAAATGAAGCTGAACGATCTCGGCAACGCGGAGAAGAAAAGCTCATGAAGCGCGCGCTGATCCTGCTGCTCGCGGCCGGCGCCGCGACCGGTTGCTCGACCATCAAGAATTTCTTCAACGATACCAAGAAGGAAAATATCGAGCCGCCGACGCCGCTCACGGCGATCACGCCGACGGTAACCGTGCAGAAGCTCTGGGAGGAACGCGTCGGCAAGGGCGCAGGTCGCAGCGGCGCACGCATGGCGCCCGCTTATGCCGACGGCAAGATCTACGCTGCAAGCGTCGACGGCACGGTCGAAGCGCTCGATGCCGGGAACGGCCGCACGCTCTGGCAAAAACACCTCG
>DASRGX010000281.1:0-2930 GCA_035650835.1 Rudaea sp.
TTGCGCGATCGGCTGGCAGCGCCCTCCGTCGTGCGCGCGCTTTGCGCCGGCTACGCGGCCGCGCTGTCGGCCTGGCCTGCGCTGTGGAATCACTGTCGCGAGGCGGCGGCATGAGCCGCGCAGCCCGCGCTCGCACCGGCATGCCGCGCACGCAACGCGGCATTGCGCTCGTGCTCGCACTCTGGATCACGATCCTGCTGACGGCGATCGCCGGCAGCTTCGCATTCAGCATGCGCAGCGAAGCGCTGGCCGCGCGCAACGCCGTGTCCGCAGCGCAGGCGCAGGCCATTGCCGACGGGGCGGTGGAGCGCTTCGCCTACGAGCTCCAGCGCCCGCGCAACGTGACGCTCGACGCGTGGAATGCCGACGGCCGCATACGCAAGTGGCAGGACGGCGATGCGCAGATCGCGGCCGTGGCGACCGACGAGTCTGCTAAAATAGACTTGAACAACGCGTCGCAACCGTTGCTCACCAGCCTGCTGCAGAACGTAGGCGGCCTCTCGCCCGAAGATGCGCAGGCGGTGATGGATGCGATTCTCGACTGGCGCGACCAGGACGATTTGAAGCGCCCCAACGGCGCAGAAGAACCGGAGTATCGCGCCGCAGGCCGCAAGTATCGGCCCGCCAATGGGCCGTTCGAGGCGGTAGGCGAGCTGCGACTCGTGCTCGGCGTCACACCCGCGCTTTATGATCGCGTTGCGCCGGCGCTGACGGTGTTCTCGCGGCAGGCCGGGATCAATCCCTCGACGGCGCCGCGCGACGTGCTGCTGGCGCTGCCGAATACGACGCCCGACACGGTCGACGCATTCATCGCCCAGCGCCAGGAAGCCCTGGAGCAGAACCTGCCGGTGCCTCCGTTCGCACCTGCTCAGGCGTTCGCGACGGGAGCGATACCGGTGTGGCGGATACACGCCGAAGCGACGCTGCCCGATGGTGTAACCTTCGTGCGCGACGCGGTGGTGCGCCCGTCGAACGATCCTAAGCGCGGGCTCGTGGCACTTCTGTGGCAGGAGGGCACCGCCACATTGTCACAACCCGCGGCCCCGGCGGCCGTCGCTGCAAACAAATGATGGAACCGCTGACCGCAAACCTTCGCACCAGCCTGCGCGACTCCGCACAACGCCTCGGCCTCGCCGACTTCTGGCGGTGGTGGACCGCCCAGCTCGCCACATTCGTACCGCTCAAGGCGCGCAACGCCATGCAGCGCCGGCGACTGCGTCCCATGGTCGTGTTCGGCGCCGACGAAGCGGTCGTGTGGGAGCTTGCGCACGACGCTGCGGAGCTCGCGTACACGCCGACGATCCGCATCGCGCTGCAGGGCGATCCGGCACAGGTCGCGCAAGCGGCGCGGGCGGCGATGGATGCGCTGGGCAAGCGCGCGCGCCGCACCGGTGCCGTGGGCCCGCAGGTCGTCATCGCGCTCACGGCGCAGCAGGTGCTCAAGAAGCGGCTCACCTATCCCGCGGCGGTCGAGGCGAACCTTGCGCACGTGCTGGGCTACGATCTCGATCGCCATACGCCGTTCAAGTCCGACGATCTCTATTACGACGCGGCGGTGATCGGGCGCGACCCGGCACGCAACGAGGTCCGGGTCGAGCTCGTGGCCACGTTGAAATCGCTGGTCGACCCGTTGCGTCAGAAGGTCGGCGCGTGGGGCGCCGACGTCGTGGCCATCGTGCCCGATGCGCCACGCGGCTCCGCTTTCCCGGCTGTTGCGACGCGACTCAACCTGCTGCCCGAATCCGAGCGCATCGTGAGCCGGTTCCGGCCGTGGCAGATCGCCGTTCCGGTCGTGCTTGCGGCAGCGCTCGCCGGCGCGGCGATCGCGATTCCGGTCCTGCAAAAGCGCGACGAGGCGATCTCGCTGCTGCACCAGACCGAGCAGGCGCGCATCCAGGCCGGCGGCGCCGATGCGCTGCGCCAGCAGCTCGAGCAATCGGTCGAGGATTACAACTTCGTGCTCGCGCGCAAGTACGCCTATCCGAGCGCGGTGCAGCTGCTCGACGACGTGACGCGCCTGCTTCCGGACGACACGTGGCTGACGGCGCTCGAGCTCAAGACCATTCCCAAGGGCAAGGACCCGGCGCGCAAGGAGATCCAGCTGCGGGGCGAAAGCGCGAACGCCGGGCGCCTCGTCACACTGCTCGAGGATTCGCACCTCTTCGAGCAGGCGGCGCCGCGCTCGCCCACGACCAAGATCCAGCCCGGGCCCGGCGAGATCTTCGATGTCGGCGCGCAGTTGAAGCCCCTCGCGGCACCGCAATCGGTGCCGATCGGCATCGCGAGCGGCGCGCCCAAGGCCGGCGCCCCGAATCCGCCGGGGGTCGCCGATGCCGCGCCGCGAACGTCGACGCCCAATCCCGCAGCGGCGGCTCCATCGGCCAAGTCGGCCTCGGGTCCGGGGAGCACCGCGACGCCGCCGGCGGGAACAGCGGCCGCGCCGCCCGCGCCGGTCGCGGGACAACCGCCAGCGCGTGCCCCCACGCGCACCGCCGCTGCCGCCGCGGCGCCACTGCCGGATTACGGTCCAGCGAAGTTCGGGCCGCTCGCGCCCGACGGCAGGAGCCCGGGAGACGGCCAATGAACGCCGCCTTGGCGCGTCTTCCGGAGTCGCAGCAACGTGCGCTCGCGGTGCTGATCCTGGCGCTGGTGATCGCAGCAGCACTCGCGGCGATCGTCGTGCCCGTGGTGCTGATGCATCGCCATTACGACGTCGCGATCGCCGATTTCAAGGACCGCCTGCAGCGCTATCAGCGGATCGCCGCGCAGGCTCCCGAGTACCGCAAGGCGCTCGACGCCATTCGCGAGCGCGACACGCGGAAGTTCGTGCTCAAGAACACCGCGCCCAATCTCGCCGGCGCCGAGCTGCAGGAGATCGTGCGCGCCGCGGTGGAAGGCAATGGCGGCAGGATCACGACGAGCCAGAACCA
>DASRGX010000282.1:0-6162 GCA_035650835.1 Rudaea sp.
CGTCATCACCCGAAGAGGTGACCGCTGTGCGATCTGGCTTCAGGAATCAGCCAGTTTCGCCTGCGCGCCCGGCAGCGGGAGACAGAACGTGACCGTCGTGCCGTGCTCCGCCACGACGGCGAGCGTGGCGCCGATGTGCGCGGCGCGGCTGTTCATGCTGGCCAAACCTTCGCCCGGACGTACGCCGTCGGCATCGAAGCCGCGGCCGTCGTCGGAGATGCCGATGCAGAGCGCTTCGCGACGACGATCGAAGCGCGCTTCGATCCGCATGCGCGACGCACCGGCATGCTTGATGACGTTGGCGAGCGCTTCCTGCACGATCCGCATGATGTGCAGCACCACTTGCGGGGTCAGCGCCGGGTGCCGCGGCAGCTCCTCGACCGACCAGTCGAGCGCGAGGCCGGCGGCGGCGAGCCGGTTCTCGAAGCGGTAGCGGAAATTGCCGAGCATCGCGTTGAGATCGTCGCCGAGCGGCTTCAGCGAATCGATGGCCAGGCGCAAATCGTCGACGCATTCGCGCAGGAGTTCGGCGACTTCGCCAGGCGAAAGCGCGCCGCGTTCGGCGAGCGAGATCGACGACATGAGCTGCGCGCCGAGCCCGTCGTGCATGTCGCGCATGATGCGCCGGCGTTCCTCGGAAACGGCGGCTTGCCGGTTGAGCTCCGCCGCACGCGCGTAGCTCTCGGCGAGTTCGCGCTCGCGCGCAGCGACGCGTTCTTCGAGACTCGCATTGAGCGCCTGCAGCGCGCGCCGATCGGTCACCATGCGGTCGATCACGGCCCACCCCGCGGTCAGCGTGAACAGCAGCGCGCCGTAGGGCATCAGGTAGACCTGTTCGACCTTGTCGTACAGGACCGTGAGCGCGTAAAAATCGAATGCGCCCAGGCCGAGGCAGACGATCGCGCCGAGCGTCAACAGGCCGATCGTGAACGTGCGCATCCTCCATGCGTTCCAGCACAGGAAGCCGATCAGCACCGCAGCGATCGGCAGCAGGCCGAGGAAGTACAGTTCCTTCATGTACCCGAGCGTTCCCACGGGAGCGAGCGCGAGCGCGAGCGTGCCCGCGGCTGCGTAGAACGCCAATCCGAGCTCGGCACGCGGATAGCGCAGCGACATCAAGCGGAACGCGAAGAGCGACAACGCGGCGACGAGCCAGCCGAGCGATGCATGACTGATCATCGCCCATGCCCGCTTCGGCAGCGGCGGTTCGCGCATCCACAAATGCGCATTGCGCAAGACCCACAGCAGGCAGACGACGCCGAACCAACCGAACACGTCATCCTTGCGCTGACGCAACCACAAGGCGAGCATGAACAGGCCGACCGCACCGCAGACGACGCTGACGACGACGGGACCTTCGATCTGCAATGCGTAGCGTCGGCTTTGGATCGGTTTGAGCAGCGCGGCGGGGCCGACGTAGATTTGCGACATGTAGCTGATCTCGTCTTCCGAACCGTACCAGTGGACGAACACGTCGTTGCGTCCCGCATGCAGCATGTAGGGCGGCACTTCGAACAACTGCGGGTAGTTCCAGGTCTCGCTGGACGGCTCGTCGACGTGGCCCGACGTGCCGATCAAATTGTGCCCGACGAATACCGCGACGTTCTGCTTCTGGCGCGGAATGTACACCGCCCATGCCGCGGACGGCGGTCGCGCCAAATCGAATTGCAGCCGCAGCCAGGCCTTGTCGGTTCCGCCGAAATCGTCGTCGTCGAAGAGCTGAGGAAGGTCGATCGGCGCCCAGCCTTCGTCGTCGGCGGGCGGTACGTCGGACACGTGCAGCGACACCTGGACAGAAACGGCGGCGGAACCGCTGGCTGCGGCGAGGTCCTGTGCGCCGGGCTCAGTCGCCAGCGCCGCGAGCGCCCAGCAGGCCCATGCGATTGGCTTCATAGATCGCTTCGGTTCGCGATGTCACGGCGAGTTTCTGGTAGATGCGCTTGACGTAGGTCTTGACGGTGTTGATGGAAATGTCGAGCAAGTCTGCGATTTCCGCGAGACTGAAGCCTTTCGCCACGATGCGCAAGATCTCGAGCTCGCGTTCCGACAGATCCAGCATCGCGTTCGCCGGTTCCTCGACGATCGGCTGGGCGGCGGCCGGCCTCACGCGATCGAGCAGCAAGCGCGCGATCATCGGACTGATCGGTGCGCCGCCGGCGCGAAGTTCCTGGATGCAGGTCACGAACTGCGTCGGCAGGCTGTCCTTGAGCAGATAACCCGTCGCGCCGGCTTCGATCGACGCGAGCACCCTGTCTTCGTCGCCGAATACGCTGATCACCATGACGTCGCACTGCGGTTGCGACCGCTTCAGCGCGCGTATGACTTCCAGCCCGGACGCATCCGGCAGGCCGAGATCGACGAGGGCGACGTCGAGCGCTTCGCACGCGACGAGCGCGATCGCTTCGGCCGCCGTCGCGCATGCGGCGACGAGCACGAACGTGGCCTCGCGCGAAATGATTTCGCCGAATGAAGTGCGGAAGCGCGGCTCGTCGTCGACGATCAGAATGCGAGTTTGCAAGGCCATCTGGCGGACGTTCGAACGCAGGCGGCTATTCGATAGCTGTCGGACCATATCATCAGACGGAATCGCTGCGGAAGTCGCTCGTCACGCAAGCAGTGTGACCGGCGTCACTTTTCGTTCATCGCTGTCGCCGGCGGAAACTGCTGCCGTCCGAGACAGCTCTCGCCGCGAGCGGCTCGTCACGAACACGTTGTGCTTTTTGCGACAGCGTGTCCGCTCGTCGAGGGAGCCCGCGCGTGCATCGGTGTCGCAGCGCTATAGTTGGCGAGCACGCCGGGGGTCACATTGGCGTTGACGTACTCGATCGCTTCGAAGCCGATCGCGGGCAACCCACCGAGACTCACGCCTTCTTGCGACGGGCGCATCGCGTAGCGGGAACCGAAACCGTCGCTGCTGATGTCGAGATGGGCCGTGCCGGCGCGGTAGGCATCATCGAGCCAGACGAGCAGCGGATGCGCGGCAGCGAGCGCCGGGGACACGGCCAACGGTGGTTCGTCGCTCGACGCGAACGTCACGACTTGCGTTTCGTAGGGCAGCGACGGCGGCGGTGGCTGCGGAGGAGGCGGCGTGATGCAGTTCGGGCGTGAACTCTGTCCGCTCCGGTCGAAAATGCCGAGCGCGATGTCGACGTCGGAGCGTCCCGGCGTATTCGAGCCGAACCGCTCCGCGAACGGCGCCGTGCTCGAATTGCCGTTCGTCGGAATTTGCGGGTCGACGTAATAGTGCTTGGTCGGGAACGTGATCACCCAATCGGTCTGCGCGCCCGCGGCGGGCGTCACATCGTAGTCGATGGAAATCTCGCTCGATGCCAGCAGGGCGCTCGCCGCATCCACCGCCTGCGCAGGCGGATAGTTCAGTGCGAGCAGGGTGCCGTTCACCGGTACGTAGGCGGTGACGAAGCCGTTCGCGCCGACGCTCGCATCGCGCAAGTCGGGACTGACGGTCCCCGATGGTGTATACACTGCTCTGTTGTATACACCGTCGAGCGCGGTGGCGGCCGCCGTGTAGAACGTGCCGAGTGAGGCGTCGACGATCGCTTCGCTGCCCGCCAACCCGCCGGTCGGCGGCTGCAGGTCCGACTCCGCCACGTCGCCGGCCGCGATCGCGGCGCAGCCCGGCGGCCGACCGTTGACCGGCGTGATCGCGTCGCGCGTCGCGCCGGTCACTTCGGCCATCTCGACGATTTCGAAATATCCCTCGCGCATGCGCGTGTCGTCGGTCGGTCCCGTGTCGTCATTGGGCCCGACGTAGCCATAGTCGAGGAAGGGCTGATACAGCGCCCCGTCAGGAAGCGTGTTCGCACTGTAGAACGCAGGAACGGTACAGAACGCGTCGTCGAGCCGGATGGCGGCGCCGCCGCCGCTCAAGCCGGCGTCGTCGAGCGAAAACAATACGCTCGTCCAGGTCGCCCGGGCGGGCAGGAACACGTTGAAATCCAGCACTTCACGGCCGTCGTAGGCTTCGCGGAAACGCACGCGCAACGCCTTGGCTGCATCGGTCGCATTGGACACGCCGATGAGCGTCTGCTGGTGGCGATTCACGGTGAAATACGGGAACAGCAGGTACTGACCCGTACCGTGCGGATTGAGCGTCATCGCCTGCGCACTCGGCAGCCAGATCGTTGCGAGCGCGAGGCAGATCGTCGCGAGAAGTTTCATCGTCCACCTTTGAAGCGCGGAAGCGGCGAATCAGAAGACGTTCGAGCTCGGGCCTTCCCCCAACGCTACGGCGGACGACGGCCGGCCTGTGCGGTTTCGCGCCGAGCGGCATTCCATCGTTGTTCGCCCTTCCGGATTGCGATCATGGATCTCGCCAGCCGCTCCGTTCCGACGCTTGCATCGGCGCGCCGCACCTCGCTTGCCGCCGCGCTCGCCGCTCTCTGCACCTGCGTGCCGTTCGATGCCGGCGCCACCACGTGGCCGGTATCGAGCTGTGCCGACGGCGGCTCGGGCACGCTGCGTTCCGCCGTCGCCGCAGCGGCCAGCGGCGATACCGTCGATCTTTCCAGCCTCGCGTGCAGCCGCATCAGCTTGACCACGGGCGCCATCGTGATCCCGCAGAACGATCTGACGCTGCAAGGGCCGGCGGCCGGCGTGGAGATCACGGGGAATTCGAACGGCACCATCGAAGCCGACCGCGTGCTCTATCACAGCGGCACCGGCACGCTCGGGGTGCGCGATCTCGCCATCACGTACGGCAAACTCGACACCGGCGGCGCCGAAGGCGGATGCATCTATTCGGCAGGCTCGGTGTTCCTCTATCGCTCGCGCGTTTCCGCTTGCCTCGCGCAAAGTCCCGCCGGCACGCCCTCGGCCGTCGGCGGAGGCTTGCACGTCGCAAAGAACCTCATCGCGAAATACAGCACGATCGACGACAATCTCGTCACGGGCGGAAGCCCCCTCGGCGGGGGCGCGTTCGTCACCGGAGAGTTCATCGCGTACTACAGCACCGTCAGCGACAACATCGCCGTCGGCACGGGCGGCGGCGTCGTCGCCTATCAAGGCGCGGTCATCACGAACTCGACGATTTCGGCGAATTCCGCCGGTTTCGACGGCGGCTTACTGGTGCGCGGCAACCCGCTGACGGCGCATGTGCAAATCGTCAACAGCACGATCTCGGGCAATGCGGCGACGGGTTTCGGCGCGCAGGCCGGCACGGTCGGCGGCATCGAAATCCGCAGCTTGCCGACGACCGTGCAATACAGCACGATCGCGTTCAACACGGCGGGCGCAGGCAAGGTGCCGGGCGCATTCGTCGGCTACTACTACCGGGCGCCCGGGCTGGTCCTGGTGGCGCTTCCGAGCGATTCGTTCACCGCGACGCTGCAAAGCGTGCTGCTGTCGAACAACACGTACGGCACGACGGAAGCGGATTTCAGCACGGCGGGCACCGGCACGATCACCGTGAGCAGCGCGAACAACCTGATCCGCGCCTCCACGGGTCCGCAAAAGCCCGGAACCGTGTCCGTGCAGTGTCCCTTGCTCGGACCGCTGCGCGACAACGGCGGCCCGACGAAGACCCACGCGTTGCAAAGTGGCAGTCCCGCTATCGATGCAGGCGGCACGGCCGCGACGCCGACGACCGACCAGCGCGGCGCGCCGTACACGCGGCGATCCGGGACGAACGCGGATATCGGCGCATACGAAGTGCAAAAAGCCGATCGCGTGTTCAGCGCGGGCTTCGACGGCTGTCCGGCGCTGTTGTGACTACCGCCAGTCGCCGGCGGCTTCGAAGGCGGCCCAGTAGAACGGCGCCGGATCGAGCCCGGCGGTACGCCGCTGGCGGATCAGCGCGAGATCGGCGCTGCGCACCGCGTCCATCGTCGACGCGCGATGTTGCAGGCGCGCGCGATACAACGCGAGCATCCAGTCCGCGCTCGCGGCATCGCTGACGGTCCAGAGGCTCATGATCACGCTGTGTACGCCGGCCAGGCGGAACGCGCGGCGCAGACCGAACACGCCCTCGCCGACGACGTTGCGGCCGATGCCGGTTTCGCACGCCGACAGCACGGCCCATTCCGTGCCGGAAAGATCGAGCGCCGCGACCTCTTCGCTCGTGAGCAGGCCATCGTCGTCGGTGCGCGTCGCCGGCCGGTTCGCACCGCTCAACACGAGCGCAGAGACGTCGAGCGGCGCCGCGGG
>DASRGX010000283.1:0-6880 GCA_035650835.1 Rudaea sp.
CATCGAAGAAACACCAGACGGAGCCGTCATCGAAGGGGGCGCGTTCGCGGGTGGAGAAGTGGATTCCGCGGGGGACCACCGCTGTGCGATGAGCTTCGCGGTCGCTGGCCTCGTGGCAGCCGGTGCGGTACGCATCGCCGATTGCGCGAATGTCGCGACATCGTTTCCCGGCTTTGTCGAGCTCGCCAATCGCACGGGTTTCTCGTTGGCCTAGAGAACCCAGGGTCTTCTTGTCGCGCGATGCCGATTGTGGTACATGTACGTACGTACATGAGGTCACGTCATGACGGTTTCCCTCACCGAATTGCGCCAGCAGTTGTTCCAATTGGCCGACCGCGTCGTCGAGACCGGTGAGCCGCTCGTCATCGTTCGACGGGGAGTGCGCTTGCGGCTCGTACGCGAGGACGCCGCCGAACCCGCCGGCCGCCTCGCGAAACTCAAGAAACAGCAGGCCGTCGTCGGACCACCGCTCGATCCGCATGAATCCCCGGCACAGTGGAGCGGCGAGGGAATGATCGGCGTACACGAACCGAGGGCGCCAGCCTATGCGCCACGCCGTCCGCGCCGCGCCCGCTGAGCGATGATGCTCGACACGCACATCGCGGTCGCCTTGTACGAAGGGCGGACTGCCGGACTCGGCGCGCACGTGAAGCGGCGGCTCGATCGCGGTCAGGCATCGATCTCGCCTGCGGTCGCATTGGAGCTCGAACTGCTACATGAGATCGGCAGGCTGCGGCCCGACGCGACCGCGATCGCGTCGTATCTCGCCGAGCAGCTCGGCATCCGCATCGCCGCGGATCGTTTCGCCGACGTCGCGATGCGCGCGCTCGGATTGGCGTTCACGCGCGATCCGTTCGACCGGCTCATCGTCGCACATGCCGATCTCGGCGAAGCGGCGCTCGTGACGTTCGATGAGCGCATGCTGCGGCATTATCCGCGCGCGACACGCTGAGCGGGTAAAATCCGCGGCTTCGCGAATGGCGGGAACGACATGCAGACGAGCGGCAAGGAGATACCGGTCCTGACGATCGACGGCCCGTCGGGGTCCGGCAAGGGCACGATCAGCCGCACGGTCGCCGAGGCGCTCGGATGGCATTTGCTCGACTCGGGAGCGCTCTATCGCGCCGTCGGCTTCGCGGCGGGCATGGAAGGCCTCGATCTCTCGGACGCCGAGGCCGTCACCCGCTGTGCGCAGACGACGAAAATCGGCTTTCGCGCCTCCAAGGACGGCGGCGAGACACGCGTGATCGTCAACGGCCTCGATGCGACGGACGAGATCCGCACCGAGACCTGCGGCGCGGCCGCGTCGGCGATCGCCGCGATTCCGTCCGTGCGGGCCGCCCTGTTCGATAAGCAACGTGCGTTTCGCAAGGCGCCAGGTCTCGTCGCGGACGGCCGCGACATGGGCACGGTGATCTTCCCCGATGCACGCCACAAGGTCTTCCTCACGGCGAGCGCCGAGGAAAGAGCAAAGCGGCGATATAAGCAGTTGAAAGAAAAGGGCTTGGGCGTTACACTTCACACCCTTTTGCGCGAGATCCAGGCGCGCGATGTGCGTGATGCGGAGCGGCCGGTAGCGCCGCTCAAGCCGGCAGCGGACGCCGTACTGATCGATTCGACCGGTATGCCGATCGACGAGGTCGTTGCAGAAGTGCTCGCGTTGATGCGCAAAAACCGGGATTAGGGATTGGGGATTGGGGATTCGGGATCGGCGGGCTGCGTGCTTTTGCCGATCCCGAATCCCGAATCTCGAATACCGAGATCGGCCCCGGTTCGGGGTAAGCCGAACCCACAACAGGTGGACAGAACTCCTTGTTGAACAAGTACTTGGAGACCTGTCTTGAGATCATTTGGAACTAACATGACCGAAAGTTTTGCCGAGCTGTTTGAACAGAGCCAGACGCTCAACAAGTTGAAGCCGGGTACGATCGTTTCCGGCATCGTCGTCGAGATCCGCAACGACGTCGTCGTCGTCAATGCCGGACTCAAATCCGAGGGTATCGTCCCAATCGAGCAATTCCGCAACGAAGCCGGTGAGCTCGAAGTGAAGCTCGGCGACGAAGTGAAGGTGGCGCTCGACGCCATCGAAGATGGGTTCGGCGAAACCCGCCTCTCGCGCGAAAAAGCCAAGCGCTCGCTCGTCTGGGACGAGCTCGAGACCGCGCAGCAGGCGAATGCCACCGTGACCGGCCGCATCTCGGGCAAGGTCAAGGGCGGCTTCACCGTGGATATCAAGGACGTCCGTGCGTTCCTGCCGGGATCGCTCGTGGACGTGCGTCCGGTGCGCGATCCGGTCTACCTCGAGGGCAAGGAACTCGAGTTCAAGATCATCAAGCTCGACCGCAAGCGCAACAACGTGGTCGTCAGCCGCCGAGCGGTCGTCGAGAGCGAGCATTCCGAGGAGCGCGATCAGCTCCTGGAGCGCCTGCAGGAAGGCGCCGTCGTCAAGGGCGTGGTCAAGAACCTCACCGATTACGGCGCGTTCGTGGATCTGGGCGGTATCGACGGCCTGCTCCACATCACCGACATGGCGTGGAAGCGCGTGCGTCATCCGTCCGAGGTCGTCAACGTCGGCGACGAGCTCGAAGTGCGCGTGCTGCGCTTCGACCGTGAGCGCAACCGCGTCTCGCTCGGCTTGAAACAGCTCGGCGAAGATCCGTGGGTGCAGATCAGCCGTCGCTATCCGACGGGCACGCGCCTGTTCGGCAAGGTCTCGAACGTCACCGACTACGGCTGCTTCGTCGAGCTCGAGCCGGGCGTCGAAGGCCTCGTGCACGTTTCGGAAATGGACTGGACGAACAAGAACGTCAATCCGGCCAAGCTCGTGCAGGTCGGCGACGAGGTCGAAGTCATGGTCCTCGACGTCGACGAAGAGCGTCGCCGCATTTCGCTCGGCATCAAGCAGACCCAGGCCAACCCGTGGGAGTCCTTCGCGGCGACCCACAAGAAGGGCGACCGCGTATCGGGCCAGATCAAGTCGATCACCGATTTCGGCATCTTCGTCGGCCTGGAAGGCGGCATCGACGGTCTCGTGCACTTGTCGGACATCTCCTGGCAGAGCACGGGCGAAGACCTCGTCCGCCAGTTCAAGAAGGGCGACACCGTCGAGGCCGTCGTGCTCGCCGTCGACCCGGAACGCGAGCGCATCAGCCTAGGCATCAAGCAGCTCGAGCAGGATCCGTTCGGCCAGTACATGGCGGCCCATCCGCGCGGCAGCATCGTGTCGGGCACCGTGCGCGAAGTGGATGCCAAGGGTGCGACGATCGACCTCGGCGAGGGCGTGGAGGGTTATCTGCGCGCGAACGACATCGCCAAGGAGCGCGTCGACGACGCCACGCATCACCTCAAGGTCGGCGACAAGGTCGAAGCCAAGTTCACGGGCATGGACCGCAAGGGTCGTGTCCTGCAGCTTTCGATCCGCGCCAAGGACGAGGACGAGATGCAGCAGGCGCTCGAGGAGTACCAGTCCGCTTCGGGCGGCACCACGAAACTCGGTGCGCTGCTCAAGGAGCAGATGAACAAGTCCGAGTGACCTCGGCAAGGCCGCAGCCGTCCGGCTGCGGCCACATCGGTACTATCGGCACAGGCTGCTCGCGACCGGTCAGCTTGTGCCGGCCTTCAACTTGCAATTGCGGATTTTGCGCCCATGACGAAGTCGGAGCTCATCGAAGCCTTGGCGGCACGCCAGAGCCACTTGGCGTTCAACGACGTCGAGCTTTCGGTCAAGAGCGTGATGGAACAAATGAGCCAAGCGCTGTCGAACGGCGAGCGCATCGAAATTCGCGGCTTCGGCAGCTTTTCGTTGCACTATCGGCCGCCGCGCATGGGACGCAATCCCAAGACCGGCTCGGCCGTGGCGCTGCCGGGCAAGCACGTTCCGCACTTCAAGCCGGGCAAGGAGCTGCGCGAGCGGGTCAACCAGATCCAGCCGAGCGGCTGATCTTAGCGGCCTGGCAGCTGCGCCGGCGCGATTTCGCATAGGGACGGTTGCGCATGCGTTTCGGATTGGTTCTGCTCGCACTGCTGTTCGCTCTCGCGGGCGCGCTGTTCGGTGCGCTCAATGGCGATGAAGTCGCCTACGATTTCTATTTCGGCGTCGCGCATGTCGCCAAGGGCGGCGCGTTGCTCGCTGCCTTGCTGCTGGGCTGGCTGGCCGGAGGGCTCGTCGTTTACTTCGGGCTCGTGTTGCGCTTGCGCGGCCGCGTACGCGCGCTTACGCGCGAGCTGTCGCGTCGCGATGCTGCGGAATCGGGTCCGCGCGACACGCCAGCGCCGCCCGGCGTCGACGCATGACGAATCTTGCCCCGTTTTTCCTCCCGATCGTAGCGCTGCTGCTCCCGCTCGCGGCGTTCTCGGGCTGGTTCATCGGCCGGCGCAGCAGCGAGCGTTCGCGGCGTGTCGGCGTCAGTGAGCTTTCCTCCAGCTACTTCCGCGGCCTCAATTATCTGCTCAACGAGCAGCCGGACAAGGCCATCGAAGTGTTCCTGCAGCTCGCCGAGTTCAACCGCGACACGGTCGAGACGCACCTGGCGCTCGGCAATCTCTTTCGCCGCCGCGGCGAGGTCGATCGAGCGATCCGCGTGCACCAGCACCTCATCGCGCGGCCCAATCTGAGCAACGAAGAAAAGACGATCGCCTTGCTCGAGCTCGGCGAGGACTACATGCGCGCCGGCTTGCTCGATCGTGCCGAGACGCTGTTCACCGATCTCGTCGCCATGGACGCGCACGTGCCTTCGGCGCTGCGCCACTTGATCGGCATCTACCAGCACGAGAAGGACTGGGACAAGGCCATCGATCATGCCCGGCGCCTCGAGCGCATCACGGGCGAATCCGAGGGGCCGGTCGTCGCGCAATTCCATTGCGAACAGGCCGAGCAGGCGCGCGCGGCGAGGAATTTCGCCGAGGCGCATCGGCACCTCGAGCAAGCGTTCGAGAGCCAGCCCGAGTGCGTGCGTGCGTATATCGTCTTGGGTCACCTCGAGGCGCAGCAGGGCAATCTCGAGGCTGCCGCGCAAGCCTTCGAGCGCGTCGCCACGCTTGATGTCGACTACGTCCCCGAAGTGCTGCCGCCGCTGCTCGACGCCTACGCGCGCTTGCAGCAGATGCAGCGCGCCGAGAAATTCCTCGTCGACATCATCGAGCGCTCGCATGGCACGTCGCCCGTCATCGCGCTCGCGAAGCTTTACGGGAGCACGCGTGGCGAAAGCGCGGCCATCGACTTCCTGACCCGCCAGTTGCGCCAGCGGCCGTCGGTGCGTGGGCTCATGGCGCTCATCGGCGCGACACTGCACAACTCGCAAGGCGAGGCGCGCGAGAACCTACTGATCCTGCAAGACCTCACGCGCAAGCTCATCGAAGGGCAGGCCATGTACCGCTGCAACAAGTGCGGCTTCGGCGCGAAGGCGCACCATTGGCAATGCCCGAGCTGCAAGACCTGGGGCTCGGTGCGACCCATCCATGGCGTTGCCGGAGAGTAGATCGAGATCGAGTCACCAACGCACGAATAAAGCTCGATTCCGACTTCGCGTCAATCGGCTTGATCTGCGGCTCGGTATTGAAAGCCCGATCGCGAACCGCTATCCGGTACAATCGAAGGCGGCGCCTTGCGGCTAGGGCAGAGGCATGGATTGGTTTCAGGACATTCGCGGCGATGAGGCCTTCATCTTCGTGCCGGCGGCGCTCGTACTCTCGGCCGCGTTCACGTGGATGGCCATCCATTACGCCAGGCGCAACCGCCTGATCGACCTTCCGGGACAGCGTCGTTCGCACAACGTGCCGACGCCGCGCGGCGGCGGCATCGGCATCGTGCTCGCCGTCGTAGCTGTGCTCTTCGCGATAGGTGTCGTTGCGCCGCCGTTTCCGCTGCGCCTCGTCGTCGCCGTCGTCGTCGTTGCTGCGATCGGCTGGATCGACGATCACCGCCCGCTGCCGGCCTGGTCGCGGTTTCTCGTGCATTGTTGCGCCGTCGGCATATGGCTCGCGCCGCTGTTTGTAGCGGTATGGGCGGCGCCGACCGCGCCGGCGCTCGACACGTCGCCCATGGAAACGCTCGGCATCGCTTTGCTGATCGCGTTCCTGAGCGTCTGGTCGATCAATTTGCACAATTTCATGGACGGCATCGACGGTCTGCTCGCGACACAGGCGATTTTCGTGCTGACCGTGCTCGCCGTGCTGTGCCTGCGCGAACCCGCATCGCCGCACGCGCTCGAGATCGGCACCTGGGCCGCAGCGATAGCGGGTTTCCTGCCGTTCAATTTCCCGCGCGCACGCGTTTTCATGGGCGACGTCGGCAGCGGCGTCGTCGGGCTTCTCGTCGCCGCGGCCGCGCTGTGGCAGCTTTCGATGCCCGAAGTCGCCGCGGCGAGCGGTTTCGTCGCGGTGTCCGCGTTCGCGGTCGATGCTGGCTGCACCTTGCTTTCGCGCATGCTGCGCGGCCGGCGCTGGTACAACGCGCATTGTGAACACTTATACCAGTGGCTCGTCCGCAGCGGACTTTCGCACGCGCGTGTGGTGACGCTCTACGCCGCATGGAACGTTTTCGTCGCCTTGCCGGTCCTATGGTGGATGAACCGCGTGCCGCCGATGTCGCCCGACAGCCTGCACGAGATGCCGTCTGGCTACGGCTGGGCCGTGGTCGTGTATGCGCTCGGCATCGTCATGTGGGTGCTCGGCAAGCGGACATGCCTGCGTCGCGTGCGCATGGGCGGGGCGCATGCGCCCACGTAGCCTGATCGCGATCATCCATCCGCGCCTCGCGGTCGTCCTGCACGACCTCGGCATGGTGTGGCTGGTGTGGTTCGCGACGATGTGGCTGCGCTACAGCGTGGAACCGAACCCGCCCGATCTCGGTTGGCTGAATCCCGAGATCGGCATCGTGCTC
>DASRGX010000284.1:0-3332 GCA_035650835.1 Rudaea sp.
CGCCGGCGATCGACGGCAGGTTCTGCACGAGGTCGCCGAGCGTGAGCTTGCCGGACTGCTGGATCGCCGCCTTGTCGATCGTCACGACCGGGTTCGCCGTCTCGATGTCGACGCGGCGGATGTTCGAGCCCGTGACGACGATGGTATCGAGCGCTTGGCCTTTATCGGGCCCGGCGTCTTGAGCGTGAGCGTGTGTTGCAAAGCCAGCAAGCACCAACGTCGCACCGGTCATACCGGATGCGCATAGTGCTCGGTGGATCGCGGTTTGGAGCAGCGTATTGGTCATAATTTTTCTCCGTTTCATTTGTCATCATTCGCAGCGAAGACCTCCTGTCGAATTCACCGCGTCGGCCTGCATGGGCGGAATCGGGCGATGCTGCACGTTGGCGAATCCCTATGCCGGATTCGCACCTTCCCAAGCACCGTCGCGTACGTCCGGCGCCTGCCGATCGCGCCACCGCCTCACGACCGCCGCCGGCACACCGAAGCGGCGGCGAAACAGGCGAGAAAACGAGCTGCGGTCCCCGAAGCCGGTCGCCTGGGCGATTTCCGCGATCGCAAGTTCGCTTCCGCGAACGAGCTCGTGAGCCCGCAACATGCGTTGATTCGTGAGAAACGCGTGCGGCGTCTCGACGTAGGTCTTGTGGAAAACTCGGATGAACCAGGCGGGCGAGTAGTGAGCCAGCTTCGCGAGCATCGCCGTGTCGATTTCGCGATGGCAATTCGATGCCATGTAGCGGCGCACCCGCTGCAAGCTCAGGAACGTCCGCAGCCGCCTTCGATACGTGCGGCCAGGGCACCGCGCAATCATGGCCGCCATGGGATTCTGCAATTCCACGATGCTTTCGATGAGCGCGTGTACCGCTGCCTCTGCCGCGCCTTCCGAACTCGCTTGCGCCAGCCGGTCTGCTTGCCTGCGCAATTCCGGCGAGGCACCGTGCCGCTCCGGCAACAGCGTGGGATCGGCGATCACCGAACGCGGGCAATTCTGGAGAAAGCGGCTCCAAGCGCCGGGCTCTGCGGCGAGGCCGATCCAAATGTCCCCTCTGCCGGCGGTCGCGCAAGTCCACGTGTCGGCGTCGGTCACGGCCAGCTCGCCCGGCTGCATCACATATTCCGCGTCGCGAGTGGATACGCAAATCGGCCCATGCAACGGAATCCAGACCGCGCTCGCCGGCCCGCTGATGCGCACGGAGGCGCGGCCACCAATGATGGCGGTCAGGCGCGCACGTTCGCTATCGAATGATGGATTCAATGCGCAATGAGAATTTTCTGCAAGACGGCGAACTTGGATTTGCATGAGCGGGTTCTTTGAATGACAGCACCAACGAATCGCTCGGCCCGCATACAGCGCCCGAGTGCACGACGATGGCTAACGTTTGGCGCACGCTCCCCTGCACACTCGAAAGTCAACGATGTGCTGGGAATATAGGCGCCCCGGCAGGCCCGAGTAAGGCGCGAGAAGGTCCTCATGAGGACCAAAAGAGACATCGTTGCCGGCGCGCTTCAGACGGATCTCGTCATCGCGCCGAGTTGGTCTCGCTGCTAAGAAGTCGCCAATTGTGTGGCGTCGGGAGTCGAGCCGACGCCCCAGAATTCGTGGCGTCCATAGACCAGCGCTGAGCGCGACGGATCGGAATGCGTGTTTCTCTGGCGACCGTGCGCCGTCTCACGCGAGACCTCAGCTCAGGAGATCGGCACCGAGCTTGAACGCGACGTCGTGGCTGGCTTTGTCTTCGAGCAGGCGCATCACCAAACGTGCGGTGGGTGCGGATTCACCGGCTCCCACGGCCACCGCGGCAGATCGAATGCCGATCGACCCGAGCACTTTCAACATGTGCAATGACAGGCCCGCCGCGATCAATTCGCTCGGCGTGAGTATGTAGAGCGTGTTCGCTTTGTGACAGCCAGCACGGCGCAGCGACTGCAGGACCTGTTGGATTTGTCCGCTGAACTGCCGATCGCAAACGCTGACCCCCGGGACCATCGATGCTACCCTCGCCCGCCAGCATGCAAGCGGCCGCGAGCATAACAACGCCCCGGGCCGAAAAACGCGCAATGGAGCACACTCGTTGGGCGAACCGCGTCTCGCTCCACGTTTTCGGTTTCGACGAAACGAGGCGATTTTGCGGTCACCGCCCACGCCGCGACGCTCGAATACGCGAGCGCAGCCGCTACAACGCGAAATGCGCGCGTGCCGTGTGCGCGAACAACTTTGCCAAGCTCCCTCGCCTCCGCAGCCGCTTGAGCCACCATTGCAGCGCCGCGCCCTCCTCGTTCGAACGCCAAGCAAGGTATAGATTTTCCGTGGGCCGGCGTTCTTCGACCTGCTTCTCCACCATCAAGCCAGCATCGATCGCCGGCCGCACGTACGGTTCCGGCAAATAGCCGAAACCGAAACCGTCGCGCTGGAACGCATATTTGCTCACGATGTCGGGCACCGTGAGCGTGTCTTGCCCGAAGATCAATCCCACCGTTCGCGGGGCGAGCCGCAGCGCGGAATCGCCGACCGCGACGGCGCGGTGTGCGCGCAAGGCGTTCTTGCCGAGCGGCTCGCGCGCCTTCGCCAGCGGATGCGTCGCCGCCACCGCGAACACGAATGGAATGCTGCCCATCGGCTCGGCGACATAGCCGCCGCCGGACGGCCCTTCGCCCGCGGCGGCGATCAACAGATCCACGCGGCGGTCGAGCAAGGCCTCCCACATTCCCGACATGACTTCCTGCGAGATGCGCAGGCGCGTCTGATCGGCCACGCGGTAGAAATCACGCACATCGTCGGCGATCGACGACGGTGCGAGCAGCGATTCGAGCCCGATCGAGAATTGCGTTTCCCATCCGGTCGCGACGCGACGCACGCGCTGCTCGAGATCCTGCGCCGCCTTGAGCAGATAGCGCCCCTCGCGCAGCAGCTCGGCGCCGGCCGCGGTGAGATGCAGGCGCGGCCCGGCACGCTCGAACACCGCAACCCCGAGATCGTCCTCGAGCTTGGCGACCGAATACGAAATCGTCGACGGCACGCGGTGCAACTCCACCGCCGCGCCGGCGATGGACCCGCGCCGATCGATGGCATCGAGGATTTGCAGGCCGTCGAGGCTGATCTTCAACATTCGAATTTATCGATGATAGAGCGGCAAATTATCCGCTTTTTGTTTGATCTTCCGGCACGCATAGTAGCGCCGCATCTCGAACGACGCACGCGAATTCGACCATCGAAAGAATCGTCGCTTTATACGATTGCCACCCTACAATTCAGACAAGAGCAGGATCATGAAAGTCGTACTCTTCGGCGCCACCGGCAAGTCGGGCTCTCGCCTCATGCAGGAACTCATCGC
>DASRGX010000285.1:0-15867 GCA_035650835.1 Rudaea sp.
CTGGCTGCCCGACGCGACGGTGCAGGCGTGCCGCGACTATCTCGTCTCGATCAAGGGCCCGCTCACGACACCGGTCGGCGGCGGCATCCGCTCGCTCAACGTGGCGCTGCGCCAGATGCTCGATCTCTACGTCTGTCTGCGTCCCGTACGCTGGTTCAAGGGCGTGCCCTCGCCGGTCAAGGCGCCGAACAAAGTCGACATGGTGATCTTCCGCGAGAACTGCGAGGACATCTACGCCGGCATCGAATTCGAGCAGGGGAGCGAAAGCAATCGCAAGTTCCTCGAACTCCTGAAGGCCAATTTTCCGAAGGAGTACGGCAAGATCCGCTTCCCCGAGACCTCCGGCGTCGGCATCAAACCGGTGTCGAGGGACGGCTCGGAGCGGCTGATCCGCGCGGCGATCGAGTACGCGATCGCGAACAAGCGCAAGAGCGTCACGCTCGTGCACAAGGGCAACATCATGAAGTTCACCGAGGGCGCGTTTCGCAATTGGGGCTACGCGCTCGCCGAACGCGAGTTCGGCGCCCACGTGTACACCTGGGAGCAGTGGGAGAAGACCAAGGCGGCGAAAGGCGAGGCCGAGGCGAACGCCGAACAGAAGGCGGAGCTCGCCAAGGGCAAGATCCTGATCAAGGACGCGATCGCCGACATCACGCTGCAGCAGGTGCTGACGCGTCCCGACGAATTCGACATCATCGCCACGTGCAATCTCAACGGCGATTATTTGTCCGATGCGCTCGCCGCGCAGGTCGGCGGCATCGGCATCGCACCGGGCGGCAACATCAACTACATGACGGGCCACGCCGTTTTCGAAGCCACCCACGGTACGGCGCCGAAGTACGCGAATCTCGACAAGGTGAATCCGGGCTCGGTGATCCTGTCGGGCGAAATGATGCTGCGCTACATGGGCTGGACCGAAGCGGCCGACGCCATCATCACCGCCATGGACAAGGCGATCGGCGCAAAGACGGTCACGTACGATTTCGCACGACTCATGGAAGGGGCGAAGGAAATCAAGTGTTCGGAGTTCGGCGACGAACTCATCAAGCATCTGTAGAAAAAACGGCAAGATCGGGGAGCTGCACGGGGATCCTCGCATCACGCAACGAAGCGCACCGGCGGCTCCGCCGGCTGCGCCGACCTGCGTGACCGGTGGGTAAGGCCGCGGCAATGCCGCAGCACACGCGTACGGACGATCGACGGGATCGTCCGGCGCCAACCGTCGAGGGAGGGTGCGTCATGCAACGCGTACGCTTCGCAGCAATCGCAACGATCGTATCGCTGAGTTTCGCCGCCGGCGCTTTCATGGGCTGCGCTACGTCCACCCGTGCGGGCCAGCCGCACATGCAAGCGGCGCTCGATGCGCTGTCGACCGCCGAGCACGAACTCGGCGCGGCCGACGAAGACAAGGGAGGTCATCGCGTGGCCGCGTTGCGGCACGTGCGCGCTGCGATCGAGGAGACGCAGCGCGGCATCGAGTACGCGCGCAATCATTGAGAACCCCGCACGCCGGCACGGCGCTCTGCCGTGCCGGTCAGCGATAGGCCGCGATCTGCGTGTGCGGCACGCAAGGCCGCAGCCGCGACGCCATGGCCTTGAGATTCTCGCGCCGGTCCTCGGTTTCGCGCCGTTTCGCGATCTCGCTCGCGGCGGCCGCCGTCAGATGACCGTGCGCGAACAACTGGTCCTGCGCCATGCGGTTGAGATGCTTCCAGAAAAGGCTCATTGCACGTCCTCCACATTGAGTGACGCACAAGATAGGCTTGTCCGCGCGGTATAAAAAGCGATAGTTTTGCAAGCCAGACTTGAAAATCCTTCAAGCATGGCGCCGCAATGAGCAAGCCGCCGCTGCACATTCTGCCTGCGTTTCTCGCGGCCGCACGAACGCGCAATCTCACGCGTGCCGCGGCACAGCTCAATCTGACCGTGAGCGCTCTGAGCCATCAGATGCGGGCGCTCGAGGAGCGCCTCGGCGTGCGTCTGTTCGCGCGCACGCCGCGCGGCGTCGCGCTCACGCCGCACGGCACGCAGCTTCTCGATGCCGTCGCGCCGCACCTCGAAGGCATCGAGCGCGCTTTCGCGCGCTTTCGCGAACGTCCGGCGGATGCGTTGACGCTGAGCGCGTTGCCGTCGTTCTCGTCGGCGTGGCTCATGCCGCGCTTGCCCGATTTCATGGCGCGTCATCCGGGCCTCGCGATCAATCTGCAGACGACCGTCGAGCTCGTGGATTTCGAGCGCGAACCCGTCGATGCGGCGTTGCGCCTCGGCGCCGGGCAATGGCCCGGGCTCACGGCCGAGCACTTGTTCGAGGAATTCATCGCGCCCGTCGCGAGCCCGAAGCTCATCGCGCGGCTCGGCAAGCCGAAGCTCGCCGAGCTCGCTCGCTGGCCGCTGCTCGGCGAATACGACGACGACAACGCGCGCTGGCGCCGCTGGTTCGCGCATCACGGCGGCACGCCGCCGCGCCGCTACGCGGCGAATTTCGGCGACGCCGATGCGGAGCTCATGCACAAGGCCGCGGTCGACGGCCTGGGCATCGCGCTCGGCCGTTTGCTGCTCGCCCAGCCGCTTCTCAAGAACGGCAGTCTCGTGCTGCTCACCGAGCGCCGCATGCCGGCGGGTTACGGTCATTATCTCGTCTATCCGCAGCGCTCGATCCAGCATCCGGCGCTGCTCGCGTTCCGCGAATGGTTGTTCGCTCAGGTACGCGCCTTCGCCCCTGCACGCCGGCGTAAACTCGGCGCATGAACCAGGTTCGCGCCGCTGCCGATGGCGCGCTCGCCGACGCGTGTGCGCTCGCCGTGCGCGACGGCTTCGCCGATTACCACGAGCGGTTCCGCGCGATCACGCAGCGCGCACAGCGCCATTTCGAAGCGCGCGAATTCACGGCCGCCCGCGGCGACGCGGTGGCGCGCATCGAGCTCTACGAAGTCTGCATCGCGGTCACGGTGCGGCGTCTGGAGCAGCTGCTCGGCCTGCGCCGCGGCGAACGGGAGCTCTGGCATCGCATCCGCGAGCGCTTCGCCGTGGTCATCGCGCCGCTCGTGGATCAGGAGCTCAACAAGACGTTCTACAACACGCTGACGCGCCGCTTTTTCCACACGCGCGGCGTCGACGCGGACATCGAGTTCGTCGCGCTCGACAACGAGCCCACCGATCGCATTACGCATCCGGTCGCGCGCCACAGCTATGCGGTGTTCGAGGACCTCGCGCGCACCTGCCGCCAACTGCTCGCGGACTTCCGCTTCGCCACGCCCTACGCCGATGCGGCGCGTTGCGCCGCGCGCCTCGCCGAGACGCTCAACGCACGTTTCGCCGATTGGGGCGCCCATCCGGTGCGCGCGATTGAGCTCATGGAAACCGTGTTCTACCGCGAGCGGCGGGCCTATCTCGTCGGCCGCGTGTTCGGCGTCGACCGCATCGCACCGCTGCTCATCGCGCTCGTCAACGAACCGGAAGGTCTGCGCGCCGATGCCGTGCTGACCGAGCGCGACCACGTGGCGCAAGTGTTCGGCTTCGCGCGCAGCTACTTCCAGGCCGACCTGCCGACGGTCGGCGACGCCGTCGTGTTCCTGCGCACGCTGCTGCCGAACAAGCCGGTCGACGAAATGTATACGGTGCTCGGCCGTGCGAAGCAGGGCAAGACCGAGCGCTATCGCCATTTCTTCCGCCATCTCGCCGCGCACCGCGACGAGCGCTTCATCCATGCAGAGGGCGAACGCGGCATGGTCATGCTCGTGTTCACGCTGCCTTCGTATCCTCTCGTGTTCAAGCTGATCCGCGATCGATTCGCGTTTCCGAAGCAGAGTGCGCGCGAAGACGTCATGGAGAAATACAATCTCGTGTTCCGCCACGATCGCGTCGGCCGCCTCGTCGACGCGCAGGAATTCCGCTGGCTGCGCTTTCCGCGCGCGCAGTTCGCGCCGGCGCTCATCGACGAGCTGCTCGGGAGCTGCAGCGCCACCGCGGCGATCGACGGCGAGGACCTCGTCGTCGCGCACTGTTACGTTGAACGTCGCATGCGGCCGCTGAATCTGTACCTGCGCGAGGCCGGCGCCGACGCCGCGCGCCACGCGGTCCTCGACTATGGCCAGGCGATCAAGGATCTCGCGCGCAGCAACGTCTTTCCAGGCGATCTGCTGCTCAAGAATTTCGGCGTGAGCCGCCACGGCAGAACCATTTTCTACGACTACGACGAGATCTGTCTCGTCACGGAGTGCCGCTTCCGCGAGCTGCCGGACACCGACGACGACGCGGGCGACCAGGACGGGGGCGCGTATTACGTCGGACCGCACGACGTGTTCCCCGAACAGTTCCCGCGCTTCCTCGGCCTCGACGCCGCGTTGGCCGAGGCTTTGCTCGCCGCGCACGGCGAGATCTTCACGGTCCGCTGGTGGAATGCGCTTCAAGAGACGATCCGTGCGGGCAAGCCGCTCGACGTCCCGCCATATCCCGAACACACGCGCCTGTCCCCGTGACCTCTGGCGGACTCCTCCGTCATGTCGCTGTGCTAGTCTTGAGCGGTTTCGTTCATGGCACTGCATGGAGGGAGATCATGAAAGTTGCAATCGCGCTGCTCGGACTCAGCTGCATGACCGCGCTCGCCGCCGACAAGGCGCCGTCGCCCGATCCGGCCTACGCCAAAAAGCTCGACACCGTACTCGCCGGCGACTGGCGCTCGGACAAGAACAAGGCGCGTGACCAGTACCGCCATCCGAAGCAGACGCTCGAGTTCTTCGGGCTCAAGCCCGGCATGAACCTGATCGAGCTCACGCCCGGTGCAGGCTGGTACGCCGAGATTCTCGCCCCGCTGCAGAAGGGCAGCGGCGGCTACGTCGCGGCGATCGTGACGCCCAAGAAGCCGCAGGGCGAAGCCGCGCAGGACAAGGACGCGCTCAGCAAGAAATTCGAAGCCGATCCCGCGCACTACGGCGAGGCGAAAGTCGTCCAGTTCGATATGAAGTCGCCGAGCTTCGGCCCGCCGAATTCCGCGGACATGGTCGTGACGTTCCGCAACGTGCACAACTGGGTGATGGCCGACGCTGCGCCGCAGATGTTCAAGGCCTGCTTCGACGTGCTCAAGCCGGGCGGCGTGCTCGGCGTCACCGACCATCGCGCCAAGCCCGGCACCTCGCTCGACGAGACGAAGAAGTCCGGCTACATCACCGAAGATTTCATCATCAAGTCGGCGACTGCGGCCGGATTCAAGCTCGATGCGAAGAGCGAGATCAACGCGAACCCCAAGGACACGAAGGATTATCCCGAAGGCGTGTGGACGCTCCCGCCGACGCTCGCGCTCAAGGACAAGGACCGGGAAAAATATCTCGCGATCGGCGAGTCGGACCGCATGACGCTGCGCTTCGTCAAGCCCGGCGGCGACGACAAGATATTCAAATCCGGCGACGCCAAGACCGGCGCGCACTGAGTTCAACGCGTGAACTGACGCGAACGGCCGCCTCGAGCGGCCGTTCGTTTCGCGAACCGCGCATGCTCGTCGCGCTGAACAAGCCTTACGGCGTGCTCTGCCAATTCACCGATCGCAGCGATCCGCCGCGGCGCACGCTCGCGGACCTGATCGACATTCCGAACGTCTACCCGGCCGGGCGCCTCGATTTCGATTCCGAGGGCCTGTTGCTGCTGACCGACGACGGTTCGCTCGCGCACCGCCTGACCGATCCGCGGCGCCGCACGGAAAAAGTATACTTGGTACAGGTCGAGGGCGAGGCGACGGCGGCGCAGCTCGCACGATTGCGCGAGGGCGTGATGCTCAACGACGGCGCGACGCTGCCGGCACGCGCGCGTCGATTGCCCGGCGCGCCCTCCTGGCTGTGGCCGCGCGATCCGCCCGTGCGCTTCCGCAAGACCGTGCCGGATTCCTGGATCGAGCTCGCGATCGGCGAAGGCCGCAACCGCCAAGTGCGGCGCATGACGGCCGCGGTCGGCCTGCCGACGCTGCGGCTCGTGCGCATGCGCATCGGTGACGTGAAGCTCGACGATCTGCAGCCCGGTCGATACCGCATCGTGGAGCCATGAACATGGCCGAATTCAAGGATCACTTCTCGGGACACGCCGCGATCTATCGCGAGGCGCGGCCGACCTACCCGCCCGAGCTCTTTGCGTGGCTCGCCGAACAGGCGCCCGACACCCGGCTTGTCTGGGACGCCGGTTGCGGCAACGGCCAGGCGAGCGCCGCGCTCGCCGAGCGCTTCGAACGCGTGATCGCCACCGACCCGAGCGCGAACCAGATCGCCGCTGCCGAACCGCGCGTGAACGTCGACTATCGCGTCGAGCCCGCCGAACGTTCGACGCTCGTCGACGCGAGCGCGAGTCTCGTCACGGTCGCGCAGGCGCTGCACTGGTTCGATCACGCGCGCTTCTATGCCGAGGTCGAGCGCGTGCTCGAGCCGGGCGGCGTATTCGCCGCCTGGGCCTATTCCGATTGCACCACGGGCGACGCCGCGGTCGACCGCACCAAGGACCGGCTCTACATCGATCTCACGGGCCCGTACTGGCCGCCGGAGCGCGCCCACGTCGATGCCGGGTATACGACGCTGCCGTTTCCCTTTGTGGAAATTCCGGCACCGCCGTTCGATATGGTCGCGCACTGGGACGTCGAGCACTTCCTCGCCTATCTGCGCTCGTGGTCGGCGACGCAGCGCTACCTCAAGGCCAACGGCGAGGACCCGGTGGCGATCGTCGAGCCCGAGCTGCGCTCGGCGTGGGGCGCCGGGGCGCGCGATGTGCGCTGGCGATTGCACGTGCGCGCAGGGCGGGTGCGCGAGTAGATCGCCGCTCGGCGACGAACCTCACCGGTTCGTCAACTGAATCTCGATCCTTCGATTCTTCGCATACGCCGCTTCGGTGTCGGCCGCGTCGAGCGGCTGGAATTGACCGAAGCCGTTCGCGGACAGCCGGTTCGCCGGAATGCCCTGCACGACGAGGTATTTGACGATCGCCACGGCGCGCGCCGTCGAGAGCTCCCAGTTCGACGGGAATTCCGGCGTGTGGATCGGGCGCTTGTCCGTGTGACCGTCGATGCGTACGACCCAGTCGAGGCCGGACGGAATTTCGGCCGAAACTTCGTTGAGCGTCTGCGCGAGCTTGGTGAGGCTCGCCTGCGCGACGGGGCTGAGCTCGGCCGAGCCGGTGTCGAACAGGATGTCGGTCGGCACGACGAAGCGGTCGCCGATCACGCGGATATCGGCACGGCTGCCGAGCACTTCGCGCAGTTTGCCGAAGAATTCCGAGCGGTATTTCTCGAGCTGGTTGACCTTGTTCGCGAGCGCGAGATTGAGCTGTGCGCCCAAATCGGCAATCTTCGCGTCCTTGTCCTTGATGTTCGCGTTGGCGAGCTCGAGTGCGGCGGAGAGCTTGCTCAGCTGCTCGCGCACCGCGGCGAGCTGGCGGTTGAGGAGTTCCACCTGTGCGGCGGATTTCGCGTTGAGATCGGTCGCGGCGACGAGATCCTTCTTGCTCGTGTCGAGCTGTCCCGAAAGGCTCGCGACCTGCTGTTCGAGCTGCGCCTTGAGCTCGCTGAGCGCGGCGATATCGGCGTTGAGCTTCGCGGCTTCGACGCTCGCCGCATCGAGCTGCCCTTTGAGCGCATCGCGCTCGCCGGTCGCCGTGCCGAGCGAGGCGGAGAGTTCCTTGGTCTTTTCTTCGAGCGCCTTGTTCGCGCCCTCGGCGAGCGAGAGCGTCTTCGACAATTGCGCGATCTCGGCGTTGAGTTCGGCGAGGGCCTGGTTCTTGCCGACGATCGTCTGCGATAGCACGAACTGGCCGATCGCGAACAAGAGCAGCACGAACACCATGACGAGGATCAGCGACGACAAGGCGTCGACGAATCCCGGCCAGATGTCGAGCGCGCGCCGGCGCCGCGCGAGCGAGTTCATTGCGCGACTCCGCTGCGCTTGCCGTCGACGGCCGCGGCGATCGTGCGCGAGAGCAGGCGCAGTTCGCCGCGCAGCTCGTCCGAGAGCCGTGTGCCGCCGCTCGAGGCCTCGGCGAGCGTCTTGAGCACGGTCTTGAGTTCCTCCTGCGTCTCGGCCATGCCGCGGATCTCACGCGATTCGCGCACGAGGAGATCCGCGAGCCGCGTGAGGTTCGCGTTGAGCTCGCCAAGCCGGTCGCCCGAGGCGCGGCGTTCGCGCTCGGACTCCGTGAGCGCGCGCTGCATGCGTTCGAGGCCGTCCGCCGTTTGCTCGAGCAGGGCTTGCACGTAGGCCGGCACGCTGGCTTCGCCGTCGCCGTGCAGCGCACCCGAGGAGAGCTTCGTCATGCCGGACAGCCATTCTTCGAGCTCGTTGTAGAACCGGTTTTGCGCATGGCCGGCCTGCAGATCGAGGAAGCCGAGCACGAGCGAGCTCGCGAGACCGAACAGCGACGTCGAAAAGCTCGTCGACATGCCCGACAGCGGTTGTTTCAGGTTCTCCTTGAGCGCGTTGAACATCGCGGCCGGATCGGTGCCGACGCCGAGCGAGCCGATGATCTCGGCGACCGATCGAATCGTCACGAGCAAGCCCCAGAACGTGCCGAGCAGGCCGAGGAAGATCGACAATCCGACGAGATAGCGCGAGAGATCGCGCGACTCCTCGAGACGCAGATAGACGCTGTCGAGGATCGAACGCAGCGACGGCGCGGACAGCGAGAATTTCGCGCGTTCGCGGCCCGCGAACATACGCGCCATCGGCGCGAGCAATTTGGGTTTGGCGAGCGGTCGATCGGGCGGCGAACGCTTGAAGGTTTCGATCCACTCGACTTCGCGCGAGAGCATGAACACTTGCCGCAGGTTCACGCCGATGCCGAACACGAGCACGGCGAGAATCACGCCGTTGAAGAACGGGTTGGCTTCGAAATTCTGCAGCAACCGTGTCGCGAGCAGCGCCGCGAGCGCGCCGACCGCGGCAAGGAAGCCGAGCATCCAGACGAGGACTTGGGTGGGTTTGGTCATGAGCGTGTGTTCCGAACCTGGGTAGGATGCGTCCGAGCTTTGACTGGTTGCATGCAGGATGGTTCCGCGGGATGACGAAACGCTGTCAGCGGCGCGGCTTGGCGCGGGCGGTCGGTGTGGCGCTCCATGGATCGTCGGGCCATGGGTGCTTCGGGTAGCGGCCCTTGAGCTCCTTTTTCACCTCGGGGTATGTGCGTTCCCAGAAGCCGCGCAGGTCCTGCGTGACCTGGATCGGCCGTTGCGCGGGCGAGAGCAGATGCAACGTCACGGGCACGCGCCCCTTGGCGATGCGCGGCGTATCGGCGAGACCGAACAGTTCCTGGAGCTTGACCGCCAGCACCGGCGGCTTTCCGGCTTCATAGGCGAGCGTGCGGGTGTTGCCGCTCGGAACCGTGAGTGCCGCCGGGGCGAATTCGTCGACGGCACGCCGTTGCGCATAGTCGAGCTTCGCGGCGAGCGCATCGCCGAGCACCTGCGGTGTGAGCGCATCGAGACGCGTCTTCCCGGCGAGCGCCGGTGCGAGCCAGTCGTCGAGCGACGCGAGCAAGGCCGCGTCGCCGAGATCCGGCAGGGAAAGCTCGGGGCACCACGCGCGCAAGCAAGCCACGCGCTGGCGCAGCACCTGGGCCTGCTCGCTCCACTGCAAGGCATCGAGGCCGAGTTCGCGCACGGCGCCCAGCAAGGCGGGCAGCGCGTCTTCGGGCTTTGCCGGCACCGGTTTGCGTTCGAGCACGAGATCGGCGAACCGGCGCTCGTCGAAGGCCTCGACTGCGCGCGACGCAGCGTTCCAGCGCACGACGCGTTCGCGCGAGAAACGCTCGGCGAAGTCGCGCTCGAGCACGTCGGGATCGAACGGCGCCGCCGCGAGGATCAAGCTGTCGCGCTCGTCGAAGCGCAGCTCGACCGCAACGAGCCAAGGGTCCCCGTATAGATGTGTATTTTGGTGCAGATGCCCGCCGCGGCCGTTGCTGAGCCGGTAGCGCCGCGGGTCCTTTTCGTCCTGCCGCGCGATGCGGTCGGGAAACGCATGCGCGAGCACGTTGCCCGCGGCGAGCGCGTCCTGCTGCGCATGCCGCGGCGGAGGGGTGCGCAGGCCGAGGCGGCGACGCCAACCGGCGGTCGCCTGATCGATCGCGGCGAGAGCCGCCGCATCGGCGCCCAGCGCGCGTGCTGCGGCCGCTCCGCGTTCGCGCCATGTGGCGAGCGCCGTCTGCCGCCGAACGAAATCGTCGCTGCGTGCGCCCTCGCCGCGCAGCGGGTTGCGGCCTTCGACGAGCGCGGCGAGATCGCAGGCGAGCGCCGCATCCTCGGACGATGCGCGCAGCACGGCCGCCGCGAGGCGCGGCGAGGCGCCGGTCGCAAGCATCCGCCGGCCGAGTGGCGTGATCGTTCCGCGCCCATCGAGCGCGCCGAGCAGCACGAGCAGATCGCGCGCGCTCGCGAGCGCACCGGAGGGCGGTGCATCGAGCCAGGGGAGCTCGCCCGAGCCCCACGCAGCAAGCTCGAGCGCGAGCGACGACAGCTCGACCTGAGCGATTTCCGGCCGCCGCGACGCTTCCAATCGCTGGCTTTGCGGCCATAACCGGTACGCGACGCCCGGCGCGACGCGTCCGGCGCGTCCCGCGCGCTGGTCGGCCGACGCTTGCGAGATCGCCACTGTTTCGAGCCGAGTGAAGCCTGAGTTCGGATCGTAGCGCGGCTCGCGCGCGAGGCCGAGATCGACGACCGCACGGATACCTGGCAGCGTCACGCTCGATTCGGCGACGTTCGTCGCGAGCACGATGCGTCGCGTCCCGGGCGCGGACGGCGTCAGCGCCGCATGCTGCTCGGCCAGCGACAGCTCGCCGTGCAGCGGCACGAGCGTCAGGCCGCCCGTGTCTCGGAGCGCGTCGCTTGCGCGCTCGATCTCGCGGCGGCCGGGCAGGAACACGAGCACGTCGCCCGCGGTCTCGGCGAGCGCCGTATCGACAGCGCGCCGCAAATGAAACGGCCATTCCTCGTGCGCGCGTGCCGGCGGATATTCGATGCGCACGGGGAAACTGCGCCCGGCGCTGGTCAGGCGCGGCGCATCGAACCAGCGCGCCACGCGTTCGCCGTCGAGCGTGGCCGACATGACGACGAGACGCAGATCCGGGCGCAACGACGCCTGCACGTCGAGCGCGAGCGCGGCGCCGAGATCACCCTGCAGATGACGTTCGTGGAACTCGTCGAACAGGATCGCGCCGACGCCGGCGAGCTCGGGGTCGTCCTGGAGCATGCGCGTGAGAATGCCTTCGGTGACGACCTCGATGCGCGTTCGCGGCGACACCTTGGCCTCGAAGCGGATGCGGTATCCCACCGTTTCGCCCACCTCTTCGCCGCGTTGCGCGGCCATGAATTCGGCGGCTGCGCGCGCCGCGATGCGGCGCGGCTCTAGCATCAGGATTTTGCGACCTGCGAGCCAAGCGGCCTCGAGCAGGAACGGCGGAACCTGCGTCGTCTTGCCCGCGCCGGGCGGCGCTTCGAGCACGAGGCGCGGGTGTTCGCTGAGGCTGCGCCCGAGTTCGGGCAGCACCTCGGCGATCGGGAAAAGTATACTCTTATCCAAAGCCGCGCCGCCGGAACGGAGCCGCGCGCCTCGGTGCGGCGTCGATCCCGTTCGCGGGACCGACGCCGTCGCTCGTCACTGGCAAACGATGCCGTTGACGTCGGCCACGCGCGTGAACGTCGAGCCGCCGTGGCCGGTCGGGCCGTTCACGGCGGAGGCGTTGCCGTTCCAGCTCACGGCCATGTGCGCGCAGTCGGGGAAGCTGAACGTGACGAGGCCCCAGCTCGTCGAAGGCACGGTCGTCGTGGTTCCCGTTGCGCCGAACGTACCGTTGTTGTAGTAGACGGTCGGGGCCGATATTTGCGTGGTGCCGATCGGGAACGACGTCTGACCGTACAGCCAGAACGCGCGGTGGTTGCTGTCGTAGGTGTACCAGGCGAAGGCCAGCGTGCGCGAATAGCCGTCGTAGTCGTCGTAGACCTGCAGCGTCATGCCCTCGCCGTTCTGCGCCGGGTTGGTCCAGATCGTGCTCATGTACCCGCTGATCGGCAGTGGCTGCGACGAGGCCGCATAAGAGGACGCGCTGTAGTCCGGCAGCGACACCACGGTCGCGTTGTCGATCGTCAGCGAGAAGGCCTTGTTGTAGTTGAACTGCGTCGATCCCGCATACACGTTCTCGAGCAGGTAGACCGCGCTGTGGATGATCGGCGTGTTCGGATACACGGTCGAGTAGATCGTGCTCGGGTCCTGCGCGATGCGGATGTAAAGCTGATTGCTGTCCTGCTTGGCGAGGACGGTCGGGAAGGTCGGATAGAGCGTCGTGTTGCCTTCGGAAGACGTCGGGCGGCGGATCTCGAGCAGCGTCGCCGAAGTGCCGGCGCTGCACGCGACGCGCCACACCGTCACGGTGTCGGACTCCGTGTAGTTGCACTCGGCGGTATCGCCGACCACGCAAGCCACGGGATCGCCGGGCAGCGTCAGCGCGAACGATTGCGGCGCCGGATCGGAACTCGACTGCGGATGCTGGCCCGGAACCGGCAGACCGTCGGCGAAGCAGCTGTTCGGATAGGCGCGCGTCGGATTCACGAAAGCCTCGTCCGGCTGTGCGCCGTTCGACGCGCCGGCCACGGCACCGCCGAGCTTTTTCGCCGTGGCCTGCGGCGCGAGCGCGTGCAGTTCCGCCGTGGCGGCCTGTCGCGCCGCCGCGACGCGTTCGAGCGCCTCGCTCGGAGCCGCTTGCGCGTGGCCGAGAACCGAATATCCTGCGCACCCGAACACGAATGCCGTGACGCCGACCCGCAGCGCGAGCCCTTGCTTGAACATGACCTTGCCTCCGTTGGACAAAATGCGCCCGAGCTTGTTGAGCGCGCAGTTAACCACGCATGAACCGTGGCCCGGGTACCGGGCTGGGATGATGCCAAATCGGCCCGGGAAACGCGACTCATGGAGCTGATCGACATCGGCGCCAACCTGACCCACGCATCGTTCGCGCACGATCTCGCCGAAGTGCTCGCGCGCGCACGCGCGCACGGCGTCGCCCAGATGATCGTCACGGGCGCCGATGCGGAGGGTTCACGCGTGGCGCACGCGCTCGCCGTGGCGCATCCGGGCCTGCTGTTCGCGACCGCCGGCGTACACCCGCACCATGCGAGCGCGTTCGACGGCGACACCGAAACGTTGCTGCGCGGTCTGCACGCGCTCGACGAGGTGAAGGCCGTCGGCGAAACGGGTCTCGATTACCACCGCAACTTCTCGCCGCGCGAGGCGCAATTGTTCGCCTTCGAGCGCCAGCTCGCGCTCGCGGTCGAATGCGGCAAGCCGCTGTTCCTGCACCAGCGCGACGCGCATGCCGATTTCCTCGCCTGCATGGACAACGTGCGCGGTCGCATCGGACCGGCCGTCGTGCATTGCTTCACGGGCGAAAGCGCCGAACTCGACGATTACCTCGATCGCGGTTTCCACATCGGCATCACGGGCTGGATTTGCGACGAGCGCCGCGGCACGCACTTGCGCGAGCTCGTCAAGCGCATTCCGTCCGACCGGCTCATGCTCGAAACGGACGCGCCGTATCTCTTGCCGCGCGACATCCGCCCGATGCCTTCGCACCGCCGCAACGAGCCGATGTACCTGGCCCACATCGCCGCCGAGGTGGCGCGCGACCGTGGCGAGGATCTCGCGGCGACGGCGGCAAACGCGACCGCTACGACGCGACGCTTCTTCGGACTGTCGTGAGGTCGCGGAAGTCCAGAGCGGTCATGAAGAACGCGAAGAATTCAGGAAGTATGAAGAGAAACTACTTGGTGATCTTTCGCGCGCTTCGTGGTTCCGGTTTTCGCGGTTTCAGGTACTGCGGCGCGAGAACAGTTTCTTGACCGCCGCAACGGCAGCCAGGAAGCCGACGACGATCGCCTTCTTGAACGCGATGAGCAGAGCCAGGAGTTTCGCGAACAGTCCGGCCTTGGCCGCGAGCGTGCCCGCAACGAGTGCGCCGATGCCGTAGGCCGCGATCTTGTCCGTCGACGCGTTGAAATCGGCATAGCGCTGGCCGGCGTCGAAATTCGTCATGGTCAGCACTTTCTGCATCTGGTCCTGCACCATCGGCAGCTGATCCATGCTGGAGATGGCGTTGAGGCTCAAATAGCCGCCGCGGCCGAGAATGCGGATGTCGTAATTCAGCGTGTGGCGCGGCTTGCCGCCGAATTCGATTTCCTTGGCCCAATAGAGTTTGTTCGAGGCGCTGTCGTAGTGCGGCGGCGCGGCCCAGCCGACGATCTCGACGGAATCGTAGCCGGCCTTGATGCGCTCGGCGTTCGCGTCGTGCGCGCTCGCCTGCATGTCCTTGAGCATCTGCGTGTAGTCGATCTTGGCCGCATCCGCGTCGGAGACGTGCCCATCGTCCGAGTAGGTGATGACGACGGCCCAGGCGCCGTGCTCGCCGAGCGGGGTCTTGGCCGGCACGAGCATGCCGAGCACGCTCGAATCGGGCGGGTTGCCCCAGAGCTGTTCGAGCACGCGCTGCGCATCGGCGGCGTCGAGATAGCGGAAGTCCTCGTTGAGCGCGAGCGTCGAATGCGCGCCGCGCACGGCAACCGTTCCGGTCTGGTAGTGCAGGCTGTTCAGGAATTCCTGCACGGTCTGCTTGTGCTCCTGCGCGGACGCGAATTGCGCAGCGACGAGCGCCGCCGCCATGAGGCAGTACCGCCATCTCTTCATCGACTTTCCCCGTTGGTGCCGTGCGGCAAGCGCAGCGTAGCAGACTCCCTCACGTGCGCAAACCGACCCCGCGCTTGAGCAGGTACAGGCAGAACGCGCCGAATACGAGGACGAAGCCGAGCATCACCGCGTAAGCGGCGGCGAGATTGATGTCGGACGTGCCGAGCAGGCCGTAACGGAACGCGTTGACCATGTAGAGGATCGGGTTCGCGTAGGAGATCTCCCGCCACGGCGAGGACAGCTGCGCGACATTGTAGAACACGCCGCCGAGATACGTGAGCGGCGTCAGCACGAACGTCGGGATGATCGCGATGTCGTCGAACTTGCGCGCGTAGATCGCGTTGATGAAGCCGAGCAGGCCGAAAATCACGGCCGCGAGCAGGAACGTGCTCAGCGTCACGAGCGGATGGTACAAGTGGATTTTTGTAAAAAGCAGCGAAATGCCGAGCACGATGATGCCGACCATGAGCCCGCGCAACACCGCGCCCGCCACGTAGCCCGTGAGGATCGTCCAGCCCGGCATCGGCGAGACTAGCATCTCCTCGACGAAGCGCTGGAACTTGGCGCCGAAGAACGAGCTCGAGATGTTGCCGTAGGCGTTCTGGATCACGCTCATCATGACGAGCCCCGGCGCGATGTACTCGATGTACGAGATGCCGGGCGCCATTTCGCCGACGCGGCGGCCGATCAGGCTGCCGAAGATCACGAAATACAGCGTCATCGTGATCGCCGGCGGCAGCAAGGTCTGGCTCCAGATGCGCAGGATGCGCGTCACCTCGCGGCGCACGATCGTGCCGAGTGCGACCAGCGTGCCTTCGGAATTCATGCGGCCTCCTTGCCGGACTTCGCCGGATTGCTCTCGATGAGGCGCACGAAAAGTTCTTCGAGCCGGTTGGCCTTGTTGCGCATCGAGGTCACGGTGATGTCCCGCGCGGACAGTGCGGCAAACAGGGAGTTGAGATCATGCTTGCGCGACATCTCCGCCTCGAGCGTGTGCGCATCGATGCGGCTGAGGCGCACGCCGTCGACCGCCGGCAGCTCGCCGCACGGCGCGGCGAGATCGAGCACGAAGGTCTCGACGTCGAGCTTGGCGAGCAGGTGCTTCATCGCCGTGTTCTCGATGATGCGGCCGTGGTCGATGATGGCGATGTTGCGGCACAGTTGTTCGGCTTCCTCG
>DASRGX010000286.1:0-7063 GCA_035650835.1 Rudaea sp.
ACAGTCTCGCCAACCGCATCCAGGACTGCGACTCGAGCGTGCTGATCACCGCCGACGAGGGCCTGCGCGGCGGCCGGCGGATCCCGCTCAAGGCCAACGCCGACGAGGCGCTCGCCACCTGCCCGTCGGTCAAGCGCGTGATCGTGGTCAAGCATACCGGCGGCAAGGTCGCGATGACGGCCGGCCGCGACGCGTGGCTGCACGAGGCCGAGGACGCGGCGCCGGACGACTGCCCGCCCGAGGAGATGGGCGCGGAGGATCCGCTGTTCATCCTCTACACCTCGGGCTCGACCGGGAAGCCGAAGGGCGTGCTGCACACGACCGGCGGCTATCTGCTCCACACCGCGATCACGCACCAATACGTGTTCGACTATCACGACGGCGACATCTACTGGTGCACCGCCGACGTCGGCTGGGTGACCGGCCACAGCTACATCGTCTACGGGCCGCTCGCCAACGGCGCGACGTCGCTGATGTTCGAGGGCGTGCCGAACTATCCGGATTCCGGCCGCTTCTGGCAGGTCGTCGACAAGCACAAGGTGACGCTGTTCTACACCGCGCCGACGGCGATCCGCGCGCTCATGCGCGAGGGAGAAGCGCCCGTGAAAAAGTGGAAAAGGTCCACGTTGCGGCTGTTGGGCTCGGTCGGCGAGCCGATCAACCCCGAGGCCTGGGAGTGGTACTGGCGCGTGGTCGGCGACGGCCGCTGCCCCGTCGTCGACACCTGGTGGCAGACCGAGACGGGCGGCATCCTGATCACGCCGCTGCCCGGCGCCATCGACCAGAAGCCGGGCTCCGCCACCAAACCCTTCTTCGGCGTGCAGCCGGCGATCGTCGACGCCAACGGCAAACCGCTCGAAGGCGCCTGCGAAGGCAACCTCGTGCTGCTCGATTCCTGGCCTGGACAGATGCGCACGGTGTACGGCGATCATCAACGTTTCATCGACACGTACTTCAAGACCTATCCGGGCACGTATTTCACGGGCGACGGCGCGCGACGCGACGCGGACGGCTATTACTGGATCACGGGCCGCGTCGACGACGTCATCAACGTTTCCGGTCACCGCCTCGGCACGGCCGAAGTCGAGAGCGCGCTCGTCGCGCATCCGAAGGTCGCCGAGGCGGCCGTGGTCGGTTGTCCGCACGACATCAAGGGTCAAGGCATCTACGCTTACGTCACGCTCAAGGTCGGCGTGAGCGGCGACGACGCGCTGCGCAAGGAGCTCATCGGCTGGGTGCGCAAGGAGATCGGCCCGATCGCCACGCCCGACCACCTGCAATGGGCGCCCGGCCTGCCGAAGACGCGCTCGGGCAAGATCATGCGCCGCATCCTGCGCAAGATCGCCGAGAACCAGCCCGACCAGCTCGGCGACATCTCGACGCTGGCGGACCCGTCGGTCGTGCAGAACCTGGTGAACGAGCGGCTGGTGCGATGACTGGCACGCGATGCGCGAAATCCTGATCGCCGACGACCACCCGCTGTTCCGCGACGCCTTGAAACGCGCGGTGACGCAAGCCGTGCCCGAGGCGCAGCTCTTCGATGCCGACAGCGTGGGCGCGCTGCAGGCGCTCATCGAAGCGCATCCCGACGCCGAGCTGCTGCTGCTCGATCTGCACATGCCGGGCGCGAACGGCTTTTCCGCGCTCGCTCACGTGCGCGGCCAGCAGCCCGGACTGCCGGTCGTGATGGTCTCGGCGCAGGAAGACGCGCGCGTGATCCGCCGCGCGATCGGTCACGGCGCTTCGGGGTACATTCCGAAATCGGCGTCGGTCGATACGATCGTCACCGCGGTGCGCCGCGTGCTCGACGGCGACGTGTGGCTGCCGCCGCATCTCGCCGGTACCGCCGGCACGCTCGATTCCGGCGAAGCGTCCGCCGCCGCGCGCATCGCCGAGCTCACGCCCCAGCAGTTCCGCGTGCTCGGCATGATCGCCGAGGGTCTGCTCAACAAGCAGATCGCCTACGAGCTCAACGTCTCCGAGGCGACGATCAAGGCCCATATGACGGCGATCATGCGCAAGCTGCACGTGAGCAACCGCACGCAAGTCGCGCTGATCGCCCGCCAGCTCGCGCTCGATCCCGCCGCCGAGGATGCACCGAACGGTTAGTCTGCTGCCTGCAATGTCTAAAGCTTGTGCGCGAGCGGAGTATCGCGCGCGCTCACGCTGCCGGCTGCGCGACACTCGCACCGGCGCGCCCAAGCTGGGCGATCAACGCACGCAGTGCCGCCGGCTTCACGGGCTTGCGCAGTAGCGCGTAACCGCGCTCGCGCGCGTGCGATTTGAGATCGGGATTCGCATCGGCCGTGATCAGCGCACCGGGAATCGGCGGCGCGGCCGCACAGAGCACGTCGAGCGCGCCGAGGCCGTCGATCGGATCGTCGAGATGATAGTCGGCGAGCACGAGGTCCGGGCGGCGCCGCGCGATGGCGTTCTTCGCTTCTTCCACATTGCTGCAAATGTCGCAGCTCACCTGCCAGCGTGCGAGCAAGGCGGCCATGCCGTCGAGGATCGCGCTGTCGTTGTCGAGGCACAGGGCGTGCAGGCCGTCCACGATGCCGGGCGCCGCGCTGCGCGTACGCACGGGCGCCGGAGCGACGGCCGCCGCAGCGCGCGGCACTTCGATGGAGAACACGCTGCCGCGCCCGGGCCGCGAGCGCACGCTGAGCCGATGACCGAGCATGCGTGCGATACGCTCGCAAATCGCCAGGCCGAGGCCCAGGCCTTTTTCGCCCCATGGCGAGGGATGATCGAGTCGCTGGAACTCGTCGAAGATCGCCTTGAGATGCTGCGGTGCGATGCCCGGCCCCGTGTCCCAGACCTCGATCGCGACGGCATCGCCACGCCGCCGGGCGCCGAGCACGATGCGGCCGTTGCGCGTGTAGCGCAGCGCGTTCGAGAGGAAATTCTGCACGATGCGCCGCAGGAGCTGCGGATCGCTGCGCACGGCCAAGCGCGTGGACAGGACGCGCAGGTCGAGCCCGCGCGCATGGGCGAGCACCGAGAACTGCAGCCGCATCGGCTCGAACACTTCGCTCAGGGCGACCGTCGCGACTTCGGGCCGCTGCCGGCCCGAGTCCAAGCGCGAGGCTTCGAGCAGGGTGTCGAGCAGCTCCTCGGCGGATTTGAACGCGGTGTCGATGCGTTCGGCGAGCTGCGCCGATTCGCGATCGAGCTGCGGCTGGTGGCGCAGGGCCGAAGTGAACAAGCGTGCGGCGTTGAGCGGCTGCAACAAGTCGTGGGAGGCTGCCGCGAGAAAGCGCGTCTTGCTCGCGTTCGCCGCCTCGGCCTGGCGTTTGGCTTGCTCTTGGGCCGCGAGCGCCGCGCGCAGCTCGTGTGTGCGCAGTGCGACGCGCTGTTCGAGCGTTTCGTTCGCCTCGCGCAAGGCTTGTTCGGCGCGCTTGTGGTCGGTGATGTCGTTGAACGTCGTCAGGTAGCCGCCGCCCGGCAGCGTTTCGCCGTGCATCTCGATGACACGGCCGTCGGGCCGTTCGCGCACGTACACGTGCTGCGTGCCGCTGCGCAGATAGGCCAGGCGCCGTTCGACCATGGCCTCGATATCGCCCGCGCCGAGCAAGCCCCGCTGCGCGTTGTATCTCAGGAGGTCGACGACGGGCCGTCCGACGTAGATGAAGCCTTCCGGGTACGCGAAAAGGTCGAGATAACGTCGGTTCCAGGCGACGATGCGCAAGTCCGCGTCGACGACGCTTATGCCCTGGCTCATGTTGTCGAACGTCACCGCGATGAGCTCGCGGCTGAAGCGCAGCGCCTGCGAGGTTTCGTCGAGCAGCAGCGCCGCTTCCGAGAGATCGAGACCCGTGCCGCTCAGCGCGCTCGTCAGCATGCGCCGGGCCGACGCGGCGCCGATGGCTCCCGCCAGCAGGCGTTCGGCGAACTGCAGCAGCGCGCGATCGGCGATCGCGTTTGCGGCCGGCATCGGCGAATTCTCGAGATACTCCTCGAACGCGCGCGTCGCGTTGCGTTCGCCGACGATGCGTCCGACCAGCGCCCGCACGTCGGCGACCGGGATGCGCCCGCGCCAATCGCCGGCGCCGGCGGCGCGCTCGGCGTAGGGATCGAGGAAACCTGCGGCGCGCAGGCGTTCCTCGACGCTCGGCCGGAACCGCAGCGAGAGGAACACGAGACAGCCGACGTTGGCGAGCAGCGACCAGAACGTGCCGTGCGTGATCGGGTCCCAGCCATGCAGTTGGAACAGCGCGCGCGGCTGCAGCCAGCCGATGCCGAAAGCACCCGCGCTCACCCAATCGAGCGGCAGCCAGCCGGCCTCGGCGAGGCTCGGCAGCAACAGCGTGTAGGTCCAGATCGCGAAACCCGCAACGAGCCCGGCGCTCACGCCGATGCGGCTCGCGGCGCGCCAGTAGAGCGCGCTCACGATGGCCGGTGCGAATTGCGCGAGCGCGACGAACGCCAGCAGACCGATCGAGGCGAGATTGGCGTTACGCGTGATCGCGCGATAGTAGCCATAGGCCATCACCGCCAGCACCACGATCGCGACGCGCCGCACCTTGAGCACGAGCGAGGACAGATCGGTGCGGCGATCGAGCTTGAGCGCTCGCACGCGCAGCAGCGCAGGCATGACGAGATCGTTGCTGATCATCGTCGACAGCGCCACGCACTCGACGATGACCATGCCGGTCGCCGCAGAGAACCCACCGATGTACGCGAACGTGGCGAGCAGGGCGTGGTCGCCGCTCAGCGGCAGCCAAAGCACGTAGGCGTCGGGCAGGATGCCGTTGTCTCCGGCATGTACGGAGCTCGCTGCTACGATCGGCAGCACGAGTACGCTGATGAGAATCAAATAGAACGGGAACAAGCGTCGCGCATAGCGTACGTCGGAAGGGTTCTCGCATTCGACGACGCCCACCTGGAACTGCCGCGGCAGGCAGAACATGGCTACGTAAGCGAGCAGCACCTGGGTCAGGAAGCCGGGCGGCAAGCCCTGCACGAGGAGATCGTGCCGCACCGGTGCCAACGCGGCCCCGATGCCGCCAAGGTGCAGCGCGTAGACGCCGACGACGATGAAGGCGAGGAGCTTCACGACCGATTCGGTCGCGATCGCGAGCATCATGCCGTGATGGTGCTCGGTGGCGTCGATCTGTCGCGTGCCGAACAGGATCGCGAACGTGGCGAGCAGCAGCGATATGTAGAACGCGCTGTCATGCCAAAGCGGGGTATGGCCGCTCGAGTGGCCGCTCAGCGTGTCGATGCTCATGGCCACGGCCTTGAACTGCAGCGCGAGGTACGGGATCGCGGCGGTCACTGCGATCACGGTGACGAGCGCCGCCAGCCGGTGCGACTTGCCGAACCGCGAGGCGATGAAATCGGCGATCGAGGTGATGTTGCGTTGCTTCGCGACGAGCGTGAGGCGCCGCAGGATGCCGCTGCCGAACGCGAAGAACAGGATCGGGCCCAAGTAGATCGGCAAATAGGACAAGCTCGCGCCGGCGGCGCTGCCGACGGCCCCGTAGAACGTCCACGACGAGCAGTACACCGCGAGCGCAAGGCTGTAGACGAGCGGCCGCAGCCACGCCCGATTCGGATACAGCGGGCGCCGGTCGCCGAAATACGCGAGGCCGAACAAGGCCGCGACGTACGCCAGCGACACCAGCAGCAACACCCAGCCGGCGACCATGCCCACCTCCCGTGCCCGCGCCGCCATTCTAGTGGGCCGCCGCGTCGGCTGCGCCTTGCACCGCGTCAACGGGCTCATTTGTCGCTTTTTCCACTTCCGGCGGTCGCGCCAACGCCACCGGTGCTCGGTCCCTGACCTTCGAGCCATTGCCCCGCGAACCCAATCGGGCTAAGTTGCGGCCTCAGCGCGTGAGTTGCCTGAAATGTGGAAACTGCTGCGTAACCTGGCGTTGGCGGCGATTCTCGTCGCCGGCTCGCTCAAGCTTTTGGCCTGGTACGAGGTCGGGCAGGATGCGCAGCGCCTCGTCGCAGCCGCCGCGCCGTACGCGCAAATCCACTATGACAGCATCGCGACAGGCCTCGACGGCAGCGTGACGCTGGGCGGCGTCAAGGTGACCGTCAAATCAGGCCCGACGCCCGAGTCCTATGCGGCCGACGGCGCGCTGATCGAAACGCCTGGAATTTTCTGGCTGCTCAAGCATGCCCTCCTGAAAGACGACACGCCGCCGGCGCACCTGCGGATAACGCTGAAGGCGCTCAAATTGCCGGCATTCCGCTGGCTCGACCCGCAATGGCTCGATCCGCAAACGCTCGTGCCGTTCGAAACGGCGGGTTGCGACACGCCGGCATTCCAGTCGGGCGACTACCGCAAGATGGGTGTCGTGCCGGGCACGCTCGATGCGGTCGCCGAATACCGCTACGACCCCGACGGCAAGAATCTCGATGTCGATCTCAGCCTGGAAGCCGCCGGATTTTCCAAGGTGACGCTCGATGGCGAGCTGCGCGACTTCGTTCCTTCATCGTTCAAGTCCGTCGACGGCGTCAAGACCGTGCATCTGAGTCAGCTGTCGCTCGACTATGCCGACGCCGGCTATCTGCAGCGCCGGAATCAGTTCTGCGCTGCGCGCACGAACGCGACGCCTGCGCGATTCACGGAACAGCACGTGTCCGCCGTGCAAGGGTTGCTGCAGCAACACGGAATCGAGCCCGGCGCCGAGATCGTGAAGCTCTATCGCCAGCTCGTCGCCGGGGGCGGCCATGCGAGCGTTCTCAGCTTGCCGAGCGGCGCCGCTGCGGCCGGTGCGCTCTTCTCGAATCCGCCGTCGGAGCTGCTCCACCAGCTCAATGTGACGGCTCGCTACGGCGATGCGCCGCCCGTGATGTTCCGGATGAGCTTCGCGCCACCGCCCGAATCCCAGGAGTCCGCCCCCGCGGTCGCGGAGGCCGCCGGCCCGACGACGACGCCCGCCGCGACGGCATCGCCCAGCCCGCCGCCACCGGCCGCGACGATGCCGATCGCGGCCGCGACCCAGACGCCGACGCCGGCGGCAGCCCCTCCGGCGGTATCGGCAAAACCGGCCGCCCTGCCCGATAATCTCGCAACGCCGAAACCCGTGCCGCTGACGAGCGC
>DASRGX010000287.1:0-10623 GCA_035650835.1 Rudaea sp.
CTCGCTCGTTCGGGACCGTGCCGTGACCGCCGCGCCGTCCTCCCGCAATTCCGCATCGCTCGCCGCCGGTATCGCTGCGCTCAAGGCGGGCAAGCCGGTCGAGGCCGAGCGCCAGTTTCGCGCTGCCGTCGGCGCCGGCCGCGAGGATGCGGAAGCCCTGCGTCTGCTCGCGATGGCGCTGCACATGCAGCGCCACGAAGGCGAGGCGCGCGCGCTGCTCGAGCGCGCGGCGGCGCTCAAACCCGGCGATCCGTTGATCCAAAACGGACTCGGCACGACGCTCGATGCGAGCGGCGATCGCGCCGGCGCGGCCGCCGCGTTCCGCCGGGCCTGCGAACTCGCGCCGCATGTGGCCGAGTTCTGGGCCAACCTAGGCAAGGCCTTGCACGACGACGAGCGCTTCGACGAAGCCGTGCCGGCGCTCGAACGCGCGATCGCCCTGCGCTATCACCATACGAGCGACCTGCGTCTCGCGTATTGCCTGCGCGTGCGCGGCGACACCGACGCGGCCGCGGCGCGGTACCGGGCGATGATCGCGCGCGATCCGGCCGACGGCGATGCCTGGCTCGGTCTCGCCGGCTTGAAGACGCGACCCTTGGCGCGCGACGAGGTCGACGCGATGCGCGTCGTGTTCGCGCGCGCCGACCTCGCCGAAGACAAGCGCATCTCGGTCGGATTCGCGCTCGGCAGGGCGCTCGAGGAACAGGGCGATCCGGCGGGCGCGTTCGCGGCGTTCGCTGCGGCGAACGCGGCCGTGCGCCGGCGCCGGCCGTGGAACGCCGATGAGTTCCGAACGCACGTACGCGAGGTGCTCGCCGCGTTCGCCGAGCCGCCGGCGGGCGCGCCGAACGGTCAGGGCGAAGACATCGTGTTCGTCGTCAGCATGCCGCGTGCCGGTTCGAGCCTGACCGAGCAGATCCTCGCCGCGCATCCCGAGATCGACGGCGGCGGCGAGCTCGACACGCTCATGGAGGTGCTCATCGCCGAATCGGAACGCCGCGGCGTTCCGTTTCCGCATTGGACCGCGGCGGCGTCCCCTCTCGACTGGCAGCGGCTCGGCCAGGAGTATCTCGCGCGCATCGCGCCGCGGCGCAGCGCCGGCAAGCGCTTCACGGACAAGATGCCGGGCAATTGGCTGCGGGTCGGCGCAGCGCTCGCCATGCTGCCGGGCGCACGCATCGTGGACTGTCGCCGCGATCCCGTGGAGACCTGCTTTTCGTGCTATCGGGAGCTGTTTCTCGAAGGCGCGCAACCGTTCACGTACGACCTTGGCGATCTTGCGGTCTATTGGCACGAGTACGATCGCGCCAGCCGCCACTGGCAGCGGCTCTACGCGGATCGCGTGCGTGTGCAGCGTTACGAGGATCTCATCGCCGCGCCGGAAGCCGAGATCCGCGCGTTGCTCGCCTTCTGCGGCGTGCCGTTCGACGCGGCCTGTCTGCGGTTCAGCGAAGCGCGCCGTGTCGTCCGCACCGCGAGCGCGAGCCAAGTGCGCGAACCGCTCCGGCGCGATACGGCGCGTGCCGCGAAGTACGGCGCCTTGCTCGATCCGCTGCGCGCAGCCTTGAGTGCCGCATGAACACGATGCCGAGCATCGCCATGCGGGTCGCGCCGTGTTGAGCGTCGCCGAGCGCTGGCGCGGCCTCGCGCCGCCGCTCGCGAAGCAGGCCGAGGCCGTTTCGAAGGCGCTCGCCGCGGGCCGCGTCGACGAGGCCGAACGCGGCGCCATCGCCTTGCTCGCGCAGGCGCCCGAGCATCCGGAGGCCTTGCGCTTGAGCGGCGCCGTGCAGGTCGCGCGACGCCGCTTCGGCGAGGCCATTGCGACGCTGCGCGCCGCCGCCGCGCGCCGGCCCGACGATCCCTTGATCCACCACGCGCTCGCCAACGCCTACGAGGCGACCCGCGACGACGCCGCGGCGCTCGATTCCATGCGGCGCGCCTGTGTGGCAGGGCCGGACATCGCCGATTGCTGGTTCAATCTCGGCCGTTTCCTGTCCACGAGCGGGCGCGCGGAGGAGGCCGAGCAAGCGCTCGCGCGTGCGGTGCTGCTCGCGCCGCGTGCCGTCGAGGCGCGAGCCCTGCTCGCGAGCACGTTGAACCTCGAAGGACGCGCGGACGAAGCGGCGGCGCAATATCGCGAAATCCTCGCGCGGAATCCGTCGGCGGGTCAGGCGTGGTGGGGACTTGCGACGCTCAAGCCGATGCCGCTCGACGGCGCCGATATCGGGCGCATGCGCGCTGCGTTGGGCACGCAGGCGATCGGCCCGAGCGACCGCATCGCGACTGGGTTCGCGCTGGCGCACGCGCTCGAGCACGCCGGCGAGTACGTCCAGGCGTTCGATGCCTTGCGCGAGGCGAATGCGCTCGCACGCCGCAACGAGCCCTGGGACGCCGCACAGTTCGAAGCACGCATCCGCGACATACTCGACGTGTTCGGCGACGCGACGTGCGACACGGACGACGCACGCGGCCACGAAGCGATCTTCGTCGTGAGCCTGCCGCGCTCCGGGTCGACGCTCGTCGAGCAGATCCTCGCCTCGCATTCGGCCGTGGAAGGCACGCTGGAACTTGCCGACCTGCCGCAAGTGATCGTCGAGGAATCGCGGCGAGAGCGCAGCCATTTTCCGCTATGGGCGCGCGGCTGCGCGGCCGAGCGCTGGCGCGCGCTCGGCGAGCGCTACCTGGAGCGCACCGCGCGCTGGCGCGAACGCCGCCCGCGCTTCACGGACAAGATGCCCGGCAATTGGCTCTACGTCGGCGCGATCATGCGCATGCTGCCGCAGGCGCGCGTCGTCGTGGTGCGGCGCGAGCCGTTGGAAACCTGCTTCGGCTGCTACCGCTATTTGTTCAACGGTCACGGCTACACGCACGATTTCGCCGATCTCGCCACGGCTTGGCGCGGCTTCGACCGCGTCTGCACGCATTGGGCGACGCTCTATCCGGACCGCGTGCGCGAGCAGAGCTACGAAGCGCTGACGGCCGATCCGGAAACGCAGATCCGCGAGCTGCTCGCGTTTTGCGGACTGCCGTTCGAGCACGGCTGCCTCGAATTCCACAAAGCCGAGCGCCGCATCGCCACACCGAGCGCCGGCCAGGTCCGGCAGCCGATGCGCCGCGACACGGCACGCACCGGCAAATACGGCGCGCTGCTCGATCCGCTGCGTACGGCGCTCGGCCTGCCGCGCTGGTCGTGAGTATACTTTTCCCATGATCCGGACCAACCCCGCATGATGACGCTCGAACAACGCCTCGCCGGACTTCCGCCCGAGATCGCGCGCGACGTCGTCGAGGTGATCCGCGCCGTCGAGGAGCGACGCGTCGACGAGGCCGAGCGCATGCTCAGGACCGTGCTGCCGCGGGCGCCGGCGCACGCCGAGGTGCTGCGTCTCGCAGGCGCCGTGCACTTCCTGCGCGGCCGCGTGCCGCAGGCCGTCGCGGCGCTCAGCCAGGCGGCGGACCGCCGGCCCGGCGATCCGATGATCTTCAACGCGCTCGGCGGCGTCTATGCCAGCATCAACGACGTCGGACGCTCGCGCGAAGCCCTGCGGCGCGCGTGCGAGGTCGGCGCGGATTTCGCCCCGGCGTGGACCCACTACGGCTGGCGCCTGTTCGCCGACGGCGACGTCGACGCGGCCGTCGAAGTGCTCAAGCATGCGGCGTCGCTCGCGCCCAAGGACGCGCAGACCCGCAGCCTGCTCGCCGATGCGCTGCACGCCGAAGGCGATGTCGCGGGCGCGATCGCGCAGTACCGCGCGATCATCGCCGAAGCGCCTGCGGCTGCCGCACGCGCCTGGTGGGGCCTCGCTGCGCTCGAGCCCGTTCCGTTCGACGCGGAAGACATCGACAGCATGCGAGCCGTCCTGCGCGGCGGTGGCGTTTCGGCGGCGGATCGCACGACGATCGGCGGTGCGCTCGCGGTCGCGCTCGAGCAGGCGGGTGATTTCGCGGGCGCATTCGCCGCGCTCGATACCGCGCAGGCGCTCGCGCGCGAGGCCGAACCCTACGACGCCGCGGCTTTCGACGCACGCGTCGACGGCATCCTCGCTGCGGCGCCGGCGGCCGCGGCGGCGCCGGCGCAAGGCGACGAAGCGATCTTCATCGTCGGCATGCCGCGCTCGGGCTCGACGCTCGTCGAGCAGATCCTCACGGCGCATTCGCGGGTGGCGGCCGGCGCCGAGCTGCCCGATGTGCCGCAGCTCGTGCTCGAGGAGTCCAACCGCGTGCGACAGCGCTTCCCCGACTGGGTACTCACGCACACGTCGGCGCAGTGGCGTGCGCTCGGCGAGCGCTACCTCGAACGCACGGCGCACTGGCGGCACGAGCGGCCGCGTCTCACCGACGCACTGCCGGGGAACTGGCTCTACGTCGGTGCGATCCTCGCGATGCTGCCGCATGCGCGCATCGTCGTCGTGCGGCGCGATCCGCTCGAGACCTGCTTCGCCTGCTATCGCCACGTGCTGCCGGGTCATCCGTATGCGCACGGGTTCGGCGATCTCGCTGCGCGCTGGCGCGCCTTCGACCGCGCGGCGCGGCACTGGCTCGAGCGGTATCCCGACCGCGTGCGCGAGCAGAGCTACGAGGCGCTCGTCGCCGATCCGGAAGCGCAGATCCGCGAACTGCTCGCGTTCTGCGACTTGCCGTTCGAGCCCGCGTGCGTCGAATTCCACGCCGGCCGCAGGCGCGTCGCCACGACGCGGGCCGGCCGAGCGCGAGAGCCGCTGCATCGCGACGTGGCCGCCCGATACGGCGCGCTGCTCGACCCCTTGCGTGCCGCGCTCGGGCTGCCCGCGTTCGACGCTTGACGAACGGGGTATAGTGGCTGCGGCGAGGCTTGGGGAGATGGGTATGGCCGATTCCGCTGCGACGCTCGCGAAATGCGCCGAGCTCGACCGCCGCCTCGTCGCGGCGGTCAAGGGCATCAAGCTGCTCGCGTCGGTAAGCTGGCCGGCGCGTGTGCAGAACGCCTTTCTCGACCAATGGCGGGCGGGCAATCCCAAGCTGCCGCCGATCGACTACGCCAAACCCGACTACTCGCGGACGCGCGAGGAGCTCGAAGACATCTTCCTGACGGCCGACCCGTTGCATCCGGTCGGCGACTATTTGCGCCGCACCGCAGAATCGTGGCGCATCGCCACCGAGCTCCTCGATGCGGTCGGCACGCCGGCGATCACCGAACATTCGGTACGGCTGTTCGGCCGCCCGGGCGACCGTCTGCCGGGCGGCACCGTCAGCAACATCGATGCGGCCCGGCATTTCATCGAACTCGCCGACGAGCTCGCCCGCGAAATCGTGAGCAACGACGCCGACTACTGCATCCCGGCAGAACTCCTGCGCGAGGATCTGCAGCAGCGCATCAGCGAATTCTTCACGCATCACGCGGTGAAGGTCGAGATCGACACCAATCTCATCGCCAAGGCCGCGGCAGGACCGACGCGCATACGTCTGCGTTCGGCGACGTGCTTCTCCGAGTACGACAAGCACCAGTTGCTCGAGCATGAAGCCTTCGTGCACTCGCTGACGGCGCTCAACGGCCGCGAACAGCCGAACTTGGGTTCGCTGGCGCTCAGCTCGCCGCGCATCACGGCGACGCAGGAAGGACTCGCCACGTTCGCCGAGCTCATGTCGGGTTCCATCGACATCGGCCGCATGAAGCGCATCAGCCTGCGCATTCTCGCGATCGACAAGGCGCTCAACGGCGCGGATTTCATCGAGGTGTTCAAATTTTTCCTCGGCGCGGGACAGACCGAGGCCGACAGTTTCACGTCGGCGATGCGCGTGTTCCGCGGCGCCCCGCTCGGCGGCGGCTGCGCATTCACGAAAGACGCCGTGTACCTGCACGGCCTGCTTTCGGTGCACACGTTCTTCCGCTGGGCGCTCAAGAACCAGCGCCTGCAGCTGTGCCGCAATCTCTTCGCCGGCAAGATGACCTTGCACGACGTGATCGCGCTCGAGCCCCTATTCGCGTCGGGCTACATCGTCGCGCCGCTCTATCTGCCGCCGTGGGTCCAGCGCGCGAACGGATTGGCAGGGACGCTCGCCTTCTCGCTCTTCGCCAACCGCATCCGGCTCGAGCGCGTCGAGGCCGAGGATCTCGTGCTCGGCGTTTGAGCTCAGGCCGGTACGTCGAGCGCTGCGGGTGGTAGGCCCTCGCGGAAGCGCGCGTACATTCCCGCATAGGCGCGCTCCAGCGCACGCGCTGTCGCTGCGCTGTCGAAGAGCGGCGAGATCGCGCGACGCTCGATGAGCATCGTCTTGAATTCGGCGAGCCGCGCCGGCGCACGGAGCAGCGCGTCGAGCTTCGCGGCGTAGTCCTCGAGACTCTGCGTGACGAGTTCCGACAGCCCCACCGCCGCGAGCAGGCTCGCGCCGACCCGCCCGTCGAAACTGTGTCCTTGCAGACTGAGCATCGGCACGCCGGCCCAAAGGGCGTCGGAGCCCGTCGTGTGCGAGTTGCAGGGCGCGGTATCGAGCGCGAGATCGGCGAGCGCGAGCCGCGCCAGATGCGCCGCCTGCGGCAGCCGCGGCGCGAACACGACGCGCGAGGGATCGACGCCCGCGTGTTCCGCGCTGCGGCGCAGGTTCGCGGTCGCCCAAGGGTTGTCTTCGACGAGCCACAGGCATGCGCGCGGATGTGCAGCCAGCGCGCGCATCCACACGGTCCACGTGGCCGGCGTGAATTTCCAGACCTGGTTGAACGAGCAGGCGACGATCGCATCCTCGCGCAGGCCGTGCTCGAGGCGCGTAGTCGCGCGGTCTGTGTCGCGCCGGTGGTCGTTGGGCTGATAGCAGCCCGGCAGTCGCACGATGGCCTCGCTGAATTCGTGCTCGCTGCCGGGTGGCGTGACGTAACGATCGCCGATGATGTAGTCCGCGTATGCGCCGAGCGTGCCGGGATAACCCAGGTAGTTCACGATGACGGGCGCCGGCCTGAGCGCGAGCAGGCCGTAGCAAGCGCCTTTGGTGTGGCCGTTGAGATCGACGAGCACGTCGATGCGATCATCGCGCACGCGCGCGGCGAGGCGGTCCGCACTCCATCCCGCGGCATCGACGAAGTGCTCGCAACTTGCAGCGACGCGGCGGCGCATCGCCGAACCGTCGTTGTGCCCGAGCGAATAGCCGAAGATCTCGAACTGCCGACGATCGTGGCATTCGAGTGCGCCGACGAGCAGGTAGCTCGTCGCGTGTTCGCGGAAATCCGCCGAAACGTAGCCGACGCGCAGCCGCTCGCCGGCATCGGGCACATATACGGCGGGCGGCCCGGCAACGACGCGCAACGCCGACTGCGCGCGTCCGTAGTGTTCCGCGATGCGCCGGTACGTGTCCGCGGAAAGGCCGAGATCGATCCACTGCCGGGCGAAATCGGCGATGTCGCCGCGTTCGAGGCGGCCGACGAGCTCTGCTTCGGGCACGGCCATTTCCGACCATGCCGCCATGCGTCTGAGGACATGCACGAGATTGCCGAGCGCCCAATTCGAGGCTGCCCTGAGTCTCCATGCGTGCGCGTATCCGCGAGCGGCTGCGGCGAGCTCGCCGCGCTGTTCGAGCAGCAGCGCCCGGCCGAACACGGCGTCATAGCAGTTCGCGTCCCCTTCGAGCGACGCGGCATAGAGGGCGAGCGCGGCTTCGTTCTCGCCCTCCTGCGCGAGCGCCGAAGCGCGCCACGCGGACAAGAGCGGCAAGCGCGCGAACGCGCCGCCGACCCGCGCGAATGCGGCGAGCGCTTCGCGACCGCGACCGACGTTGAGCAGGCACTGGCCGAGCCCGAGCCAAGCGCCGGAATCGTCCGGGCGCAAGCGCGCCGCCGCGTCGAAATACGGCAGCGCACGCAGGAATTCGCGCTCGCCGAGCCAGGTGTCACCGAGGTTGAGCGCCGCTTCGGCGAAGTCCGGTCGCGCCGCCAGCGCGTAGGCGTATGCCGCGCGGGCGTCGTAGCGCTTTCCGGCCGCACCGAAATCCACGCCGAGATTGTAGGCTTCGGCGGCGAGGGCCGGGCCGCGAGGAGTCGAGCGTTGCAGCAACCTCCAGGCGTCCGCCAGGTGTCGCCGCGCGCGCAAGGCGGCGACGACGCGCGGTGCCTCGGCGGCGCTCGTCGCCTCGAGAAGGCGTTCGAGCGTCGCGGCGATCTCACGCTCGTCCGCGGCGGCGAGCGCGACGTCGAGGCGCAGCATGCGCCACGGCCACTGCGGCTTCGGTTCGGCACGCAGCGCCGCATCGACGAGGCCGAATGCCTGCGCGAAATCGCGCTGCGCGAGCAACGCTCGCACGCGCTCGACGAGCGCGGCATACGCGGCTTGTGAGGTTCCTGCGCTCGTCATGCGCGCGCCGCGGCGCACAGGGCGCCGCAGTGGCTGCACAGCGGGGTCTCCACTACCATCGGCACATCTTGGTCCCGTTGCGAGGAAGCGCCAATGTACAGGAATGCCGCCACCCTGATCCTGCTGCTGACGACAGCGACCGCCGGCGCCGAAGACTCGACGAATGCCGCGCGCGTCAAGGAAGTCTTGCCGGAGATCACCACGTGGCGGCGTGATCTGCACGAGCACCCGGAACTCAGCAATCGCGAGACGCGCACCTCCAAGCTCGTTGCCGACGAGCTCAGGAAGCTCGGCTATGAAGTGCGCACCGGCATCGCGCACACCGGCGTGACGGGCGTGCTCAACGCGGGCAAGCCAGGGCCGAAGCTCGCGATCCGCGCGGACATGGACGCGCTGCCCGTGACCGAGCAGGTGGCCCTGCCGTTCGCGTCGAAGGTCAAGGCCGAGTACCTCGGCAAGGAAGTCGGCGTGATGCACGCCTGCGGCCACGACGCGCACACCGCGATGACGCTCGGTCTCGCCGAGATCCTCGCCAAGCTCCGCGATCGCTTGCCGGGCGAAGTCATGCTCGTCTTCCAGCCCGCCGAGGAAGGCGCGCCCGCCGGCGAGGAAGGCGGCGCGCCGCTCATGGTCAAGGACGGGGTGTTCAAGGACTTCAAGCCCGATGCGGTGTTCGGCATGCACGTGGTGAGTTCGATGACGGTCGGCACCGTCGGCGTGCGCGCCGGCGGCGCGATGGCGAGCTCGGACACGTTCCGCATCGTCGTGCACGGCCGGCAGAGCCACGGCGCCTTGCCGTGGAAGAGCATCGATCCGGTCGTCACGGCGGCCGAGATCGTCACGTCGGCGCAGACGATCGTGAGCCGCGAGCTCGATATCAACTCGAATCCGGCCGTCGTCACGTTCGGCGTGTTCAACGCCGGCCAGCGCTTCAACATCGTGCCCGAATCGGCCGAACTGCAGGGCACGGTGCGCGCATTCGACGAGGACATGCGCAAGCATGCGCTCGCGAGCCTGAAGAACATCGCCGAGCACGTCGCGGCCGCGCACGGCGCCACCGTGGAGACGGAAATTCCGCAGGGCGTCAGCAATCCGGTCAACTACAACGATCCCAAGCTCACTGCGCGCGTACGCGAAAGCCTCGAGCGCGCGCTCGGCAAGGATCACGTCGTCGAATCGCCGCGCTGGACGGCCTCGGAGGATTTTCCGCAGCTCGCCATGTCCGTGCCCGCGCCGAGCGTATACTTTTTCGTCGGCGCGACGCCGCCGGAGGTCGATCCCGCCACGGCGCCGACGAACCACTCGCCGAAGTTCTTCCTCGACGAAGGCGCGCTCGACGTCGGCACGCGCGCGATGCTCGAGGCCGCGCTCGACTACTTGGGCTACCAGGGCTGAGGCGACGGGCTCCACAAGCCCTGTGCTAAGCTCGTGGCGCGCGCGCCGAGGACGGCCGCGCGTCGATGCCCAGGGCTTTCACCATGTCCAACGCTGACGAACTCAAGCAGGCTGCACTCGAGTACCACCGTCGCCATCCGCAGGGCAAGATCAAGGTCGCGCCGACCAAGCCGCTCGTCACGCAGCGCGATCTCTCGCTCGCCTACTCGCCGGGCGTGGCCGCGGCTTGCGAGGCGATCGTCGCCGACCCCGCGGAAGCCTCGCGCGTCACCGCGCGCGGCAATCTCGTCGCGGTGATCACGAACGGCACCGCCGTGCTCGGCCTCGGCAACATCGGTCCGCTCGCGGGCAAGCCGGTCATGGAAGGCAAGGGCGTGCTGTTCCAGAAATTCGCCGGCATCGACGTGTTCGACATCGAAATCAACGAGGGCGATCCGGCCAAGCTCGTCGACATCATCGCTGCGCTCGAACCGACCTTCGGCGGCATCAACCTCGAAGACATCAAGGCGCCGGAGTGCTTCGAAGTCGAGCGCAACCTGCGCCAGCGCGTAAAGATCCCGGTGTTCCACGACGATCAGCACGGCACGTCGATCATCGTCGGCGCGGCGGTCATCAACGCGCTCGCCGTGATCGGCAAAGAGATCGGCGCGGTCAAGGTCGCCGCCTCCGGTGCGGGCGCCGCCGGTATCGCCTGCCTCGACATGCTCGTCCAGCTCGGCGTCAAGCCCGAGAACATCAGGGTCGCCGATCGCATCGGCGTGCTGTACGAGGGCCGCAAGGAAGACATGGACCCGGCCAAGCAGCGTTACGCGCGCAAGACCGACGCGCGCACGCTCGCCGACATCGTCAAAGGCGCGGACATCTTCCTGGGGCTTTCTGCGGCCGGCGTGCTCTCGCAGGACATGGTCAAGAC
>DASRGX010000288.1:0-16375 GCA_035650835.1 Rudaea sp.
CGTGCCGACCAAGTCCGGCATCATGCTCGGGCTCGGCGAAACGCTCGAGCAAGTGCACGGCGCATTGAACGATTTGCGCTCGCACGCTGTCGATATGGTGACCATCGGCCAATACCTGCAGCCCACGCCGCATCACCACCCGGTGTTGCGGTACTGGACGCCGCAGGAATTCGACGATCTGGCCGATTACGGCCACAAGCTCGGTTTCGAACACGTCGCCGCGGGTCCGCTGGTACGTTCGTCGTATCACGCGGATCGCATGGCGCATGAGGCCGGCTACGTGGAAGTGGCCTGAGCGCCGCGGTCAGCGGCCATTGCAGGAGAGAAACTTACAGTGCGGCGAGGATGCCGCTCCCGCCGGGCGGGGACTGCAAGCGATATACGCGCCCCGCGCGGGCGCACCAAGTACATGAGCGGAGAAACACATGCGTAACTACCTCGCCTTGATCGCCCTCGCCGTCGCGGGCACCGTCTGCGCGAAGCCGGCTCCTGACGCCAGCAGCGTGCTGCTGAAGCCGACGGCCGAGCAGGCGCAGGCGGCGCTGCTGGCGACGCGCTTCCTGACACGCTTCCACTACAAGGCCGAGCCGCTCGACGCGAAGATGTCGGCGCAGATCTTCGACCGCTATTTCGACGCGCTCGATTCCGACCGCCTGTTCTTCGTGAAAGCCGACATCGACCGCTTCTCCGCGCAGCGCGAGAAGCTCGGCGACGACATCTACAACCAGGATCTCTCGGTCCCGTTCGCCATCTTCAATCTCTACGAGCAGCGCGTCGCCGAGCGCACCGCGTTCGCACGCGATGAGCTCAAGAAAGGCTTCGATTTCACGAAAGACGAGACCTACAACTACGATCGCGTCAAGGCCCCGTGGCCGAAGAGCGAAGACGAGCTCAACGACGTCTGGCGCAAGCGCGTCAAGAACGACTGGCTGCGCCTCAAGCTCGCCGGCAAGAAGGACGCCGACATCCGCCAGACGCTCGACAAGCGCTACGGAAACTACCTCGATCGCATCCGCCAGCTCAACGCCGAGGACGTCTTCCAGACGTTCATGAACGCGTATGCGATGGCCATCGAACCGCACACGAACTACTTGGGCCCGCGTGCAAGCGAGAATTTCGACATCGCGATGAAGCTCTCGCTCGAAGGCATCGGCGCAGTGCTCCAGCGCGACGACGACTACACGGCGATCCGCGAGATCGTGCCGGGCGGCCCGGCCGCGCTGTCGGGCAAGTTCAAGGTCGGCGATCGCATCGTCGGCGTGGGCCAGGGCGACTCCGGCCAGATCACGGACGTGATCGGCTGGCGGCTCGACGACGTCGTGGACCTGATCCGCGGCGCGAAGGACACGACCGTGCGCCTCGAAGTGCTGCCCGTCGATGCCGGGCCGGACGGCAAGCACGAGCTCATCTCGCTCGTGCGCAAGAAGGTCAACATCGAGGAGCAGGCCGCGAAGAGCTCGATCATCGAGGTCAAGAACGGCGACACGATGCACCGCATCGGCGTGATCTCGCTGCCCACGTTCTACGAAGATTTCGAAGCGCGCCGCCGCGGCGACAAGGACTACAAGAGCGCCACGCACGACGTCGAGAAGCTCATCGTCGACCTCAAGAAGCAGAACGTCGACGGCATCCTGGTCGACCTGCGCAACAACGGCGGCGGTTCCCTTTCCGAGGCCATCGACATGACCGGCCTGTTCGTCGGCAAAGGTCCCGTCGTCCAGGTGCGCAACGCGAACGGTCGCGTCGAGCAAGGGCGCAACATCCAGACGAACATGGTCTGGGACGGTCCGCTCGAAGTGCTCGTCAACCGCAATTCGGCGTCGGCATCGGAGATCTTCGCCGCCGCGATCCAGGACTACGGCCGCGGGCTCATCGTCGGCGAGCCGACCTACGGCAAGGGCACGGTGCAGAACCTCGTCGACCTCGATCAGATGTCGCAGAACGAGAAGCCGAGCTTCGGCGAGCTCAAGATGACGATCCAGCAGTTCTTCCGCATCAACGGCGGCTCGACGCAGTTGCACGGCGTGACGCCCGACATCAGCTTCCCGATCACGGCGGATTTCGACCAGAACGGCGAACAAGCCTTCGACAACGCCTTGCCGTGGACGCAGATCACGGCGGCGACGTACGAACCGACTTCGGACCTGAAGACAATCGTGCCGATGCTCGAGACGCGCCACGACGCGCGCGCCGCGACCGACCGCGAGTGGAAAGCCTATCAGGCGGATATCGCCGATCTGCGCAAGCTGCGCAAGGACACGACGATTTCGCTCAACGAGCAGTCGCGCCGCACCGAGCGCGACCAGGAAGAAGCCAAACACAAAGAGCGCCATCCGGACCTCGCGCAAGCGGGCGACGCCGCCAAACCTGCTACGACCGGAACGAAGCCGGATGCGAAATCGCAGGCCAATGCGGACGGTAAGGCGAACGCGGGAGATCTGCGCGAGGACGATGGTTTGCAAGCCGACGAGCGCAGCCTGAAGACCGATCTCGCGCAGGAGAAAGCGCGCAAGAGCGAGAAGGACGTGGTGCTCGGCGAGGCCTCGCACATCCTCGCCGACGAAGTGGACCTGATCCACGGCGACACGAAGCTCGCCGCGCGCGTGCTGCCGCATCAAGCCTTCGAGAAGAACCCGGTCGATTGAAGCTCAAGCACCAACCGTCGCGAGGGGCTAGAACTCGCGGCGGTTGGCAGCCCCGCGGTCGGCGCGACGGTCCCTATCGCGCGTAGCGCGCGCTGAGCCACGCAAAGAACGCGCGCAGGCCCTGCGCTTCGCCGCCGGCCGGGCGTCCCGGCCGGTCGCTATCGTTCCAGGCATAGACGTCGACGTGCATCCACGGCAGCGCCTCGGGCACGAAGCGCTCGAGGAACAGTGCGGCCGTAATCGCGCCCGCGAGGCGCGAGCTGCCGGCGTTGCCGATGTCGGCGATGCGCGAATCGAGCATGCCGAGGTAAGGCTTCCAGAGCGGCATGCGCCAGAGAGGATCCTGTTCGGCCGCAGCGCTTTTGAGCAGGTCGGCGGCGAGGTCGTCGCGATTGGCGAAGAGCGCCGGCAATTCCGGCCCGAGCGCGACGCGCGCGGCGCCCGTCAGCGTAGCGAAGTCGAGAATCAGATCGGGCTTTTGCTCCGCGGCGTAGGCAAGCGCATCGCAGAGCACGAGGCGTCCTTCGGCGTCGGTGTTGTCGATTTCCACGGTGATGCCGGCGCGCGTGCGGATCACTTCGCCCGGACGATACGCGTTCGCCGCGACGGCGTTCTCGACGGCCGGCACGAGCAGGGTCAGGCGTACGGGCAATTTCGCCTGCATGACGAGCCCCGCGAGCGCGATCGCATGCGCGGCGCCGCCCATGTCCTTCTTCATCCAGCGCATGCCGTCGGCGGTCTTGAGATCGAGACCGCCCGTGTCGAAGCACACGCCTTTGCCGACGAGCACGAGATGCTTCCCGCCAGGTTTGCCCCAGGTCAGTTCGACGAGGCGCGGCGGGCGGTGGCTGGCGCGTCCGACCGCGTGGATCGTCGGAAAATTCGCCTTGAGCAGGGCGTCGCCGACGATATCGCGGCATTTCGCGCCGTGATCCCTTGCGAGCGCGCGGATTTCGTCGGCGAGGTGCGCCGGACCCATGTCTTCGGTCGGCGTGTTGACAAGATCGCGCACGCGATACGCGGCTTCGAGGCGCGGCGCCACGGCGCGCTCCGTCGTCTTGTCGACGGCAAGCTCGGCGAGCTCGCGGCGCTTGCGGTAGCGCGCATAACGATACGCGCCGAGCCCCCAGCCGAGCGCGGCGCGCTCGGCGTCGAGCGCGACGCCTGCGGAGTCGAGACGATACTTGCCGGGCGGCAGCTTCTGCGGCAGCGCAGCGAGCGCATAGATGTCGTCCGCGCGTGAAATTCCGACCAGAACGCACCGAGCCTGACCTTGTGCGTCAGGCACGAGGCAGACCTGCCCGGCTTCGGCGCGAAAGCCGTTCGTTTCGGCCCAGCGTGCGGCCGAAGCGCCGAGCGCGCGCAGCACGCGCGCGAGGCTGGTGCTGTCGACGGCGATTACCGCAGTGGCGTTCTTGGCGCGCGAAGCTTCGGTCAATCCGTGCATGGCTGCTCCCGGATAGCGCTGGCAGTTCAGTGCTTTAGGCCGATTTGTTACGGCGGCACATTGAACCTAGCAGACTCTATGCCAACGCGTTCGCAGGCGTCGCGTTGACCACAAACGCTTCAAGCGTGTCGGCAAGCTCGCCGAGATCCGTCGCCACGACATCCGGTATTTCGGCATCGAGCCACGCAGCGCCCGTGCGGTTGATCCACGCCGTGCGCAGTCCCGCAGCGCGCGCGCCCGCGACATCGAGCACCGCGTCGTCGCCGACGTGCAGCACCGATCCGGGCGGCAGGCCGAGCCGCTCGCAGGCGGCGTGGAAGATCTCGGGCGCCGGCTTGGCCACGCCGAAGTCGCGTGCACAAATGGAAAATTGGAAAAAGCGCGCGAGGCCGATGCGGGCCAGGTCGGCATTGCCGTTGGTCAAGCTCACGAGGGGGAAGCGCGCCGCCAGCCGTGCGAGCGCGGGCAGCGCGTCGTCGTAGCACTCGACCTCGTTGCGTGCGGCGTAGAAAGCTGCGAAGGCGGCTTCGACGTGCTCGTCGCCGTAGCCGTGCGGGCTCAGCGCGGCGCGCAGCGACAGCCGCCGCTGTGCGCTGAAGTCGTGCGCGAGATGCGGATTCTCGCCGGCGACGCGGTCGCGCAGCGCGCGCATTTCCGGAATCGGATAGGCGCGTGCGGCGTGCGGACAGTTCGCTTCGAGCCAGTCGTGCAGGCGCTGCTCCGCCCGCGCCATGGCCGGTGCGATCGGCCATAGCGTGTCGTCGAGATCGAGGCTGATCGCAAGGATGCGCATCTTCAGTGCGTGGCGGCGTCGGGCGTCTGGGTCTTGGCCGCCTTCTCGGCGGCGGCGCGGGCCGCGCGCTCCTTGGCCGCGGCGGTGAGCTCCGACGTCGGCGCCACGCGCTCGAGCGCCTGCGCGGTCGCATTCGGCGCCGACACCGGCGTGCCACCGGCAGGTGCGCTCGCTGCCGCCGCAACGGCTTCGGGCCGCACGTGAGCGTCGATGAAGGCGACGCGCTGATCCTGCTTTTCGATGAGGCCCGGCGCATCGGAATACGGCACGAGCGCGTGCTTGCGCAGCACGGTCTTGGCCTGATCGCTCTCGATGTAGCGAATGAACTTGTCGACCGCGTCGTGGTGCGGATCGTCGTCGCGCGCGGCGAAATAGAGCGCGCTGTAGAGCGGGTACGTGCCGTCCGCGACGCTCGCCGTCGACGGCGCCACGCCTTCCACGCTCAGCATCTTGATCGCCGGATTGCCGGCCACGCCCGACAGCGTGCTCATGCCGAGTCCGTGCGGGTCGATGGCGATGCCTTCCTCGAGCTTCTCGGTGTTGACGTAGAGGCGCGGCACGGAAACGTCCTGGTCGCCGGCATGGAACAGCAAGAGGCGCGTGGAGTACTCGATGCCGTCGAGCGGACCGGCCACAGCGTAGAGATTGATCTCGCCGGGCGGACCGCCGAGTTCCTGCCAGTCGGTGAGGCGGCCGAGATAGAGGTCGTGGAGCTGCTTCAGCGTGATGTTGCTGACCGGATTCTTCGCCGAGACGATCGGCACGAGCGCGTCCCAGGCCACCGGGTGGAAATTTATACTTTTTTCTTCGGGGCGATCGAGCATCGCCGGCCGCGCGCTTCCGGCCAGATCGGCCGTGCCGGAACTGACGGCGTCGAGCCCCGAGATCGTGCTGAACGGCTGCAGCGTGACCTTGCCCTGCTTGCCGGCTTCGTACTGCTTGACGAGATCCCGCACCACGCGCGCCGTGCAGTGGTCGCCGCGCCAGACGATCGTCTCGGCGGGCGGCGTCGCGGGCTTGGCGGGTGCGGCGGTTTTCTTGTGGGGTGTCGCGGGTTTTTCGGCGGCGGGAGCGGTCTGCGCCAACGCGGCGCCGGTCGAGAGCGCCAGGCCGAGGGCGGCGCAGCGAAGCAAAAACGCGTAATTCACGAGCGGTTTCCTGGGGTGTGCAACCGCTGCATTATCGCGCTTTCGCCGCGCCGCGTCGCGTGCTCCGCGTCACTCTAAGCCGAGGAAAAATGCATTGCGCCCGCGCACGATCGACAGCACGGCTTGCCGCGGATGGCGCGCGAACGCGAGCTTCAAGTCCTTGATGCCGGCGATCTCGGCCTGGTTCACGCCAATGATGAGGTCGCCTGCTTTGAGACCCGCCGCTGCGGCACGGCTGCCGGCAGCGACGCGATTGACGGTCACGCCGTTCAGGCCTTCGCGGCGCAGCCGCTCGCCCGTGTCGGAAAGCTCGGCGCCCGTCAGGCGCGGATCGAGACCCGCACCGTCGGCCGTGCTCAACTGCTCGGCGACGAGCCGCACGCTGACCGTGAGCGGCTTGCCTTCGCGCAGCAATTTCAATTCGATCGCCGAGCCGATCGGCAGCAGGCCCTCGGCGTTGTGGAGCTCGTTGTCGCTGTGGATCGGATGACCGTTGACTTGCACGATCACGTCGCCGGCCCTGATGCCGGCCTCGGCCGCGGGGGTGTCGACGCGCACGCGCGTCACGACGGCGCCGTCGCCGGGCTTGGCGTCGAACGCGCTCGCGATCTCGGGCGTCAAATCCTGTGTTTCGAGGCCAAGCGAGCCGTGCTTCACCGTGCCCGTCGCAACGAGCTGGCGCATGACATCGTTGGCGAGATCGACCGGAATCGCGAAGCCGATCCCGGCGCTCGCGCCCGAGGGCGAGATGATCGCCGAGTTGATGCCGACGAGTTCGCCGCGCAGGTTGACGAGCGCGCCGCCCGAGTTGCCCGGGTTGATCGGCGCGTCGGTCTGGATGAAGTTCTGGATGCCGCTGCCGCCGATCGCGGTGCGCCCGAGACCCGAGACGATGCCCGCGCTCGCGCTCTGGCCGATGCCGAACGGATCGCCGACCGCGACGACGAAATCGCCCATGCGCAGCTTGCTGACGTCGGCGAGCGGCAGGGCCGTGAGGTTCTCGGCCGAGATCTGCACCACGGCGATATCGGTGTCCGGGTCTGTGCCGACGAGCTTGGCCTTGAGCGTGCGGCCATCGTGCAGGGTCACCGAGATGTCGTCGGCCCCTTCGACGACGTGATTGTTGGTCAGCACGTAGCCCTTGGCGGCGTCGACGATGACGCCCGAGCCGAGCGACTGCTCGATGCGCTCGCGCGGTGCGTTCTGCATGCCGAAGAACTGGCGGAAGAACGGATCGTCGAGCAGCGGATTGCGCACGCGCACGCGCGTCTTCGAATTGATGTTGACGACGGCCGGCACGACGCGCTCGAGCATCGGCGCGAGCGAGGGCAGCGGCTGGCCGTCGACGGCGGCCGGCAGCGCGCCGGCGTGGACGTTCGGCGAAGGCGCGGCGAAGAACGCGGCGGAAAGGGCGAACACGGCGGCGAGCGTGGATCGCGACAAGGAACCGGGGGTGGTGGCCGGCATGGGTTTCCTCTTGACGTGAAGGGTTGCGGAATGGCGCTTGAGACAGCGAATGGCGCCTTTCGGTTTCCGAAAAACGCGCGCAAGCGGCGCCTGCAAACGAGCGCAACCGCCGCTTGGTCAAATTTCGACCACTACGCGAACTACCATCGCCAAACAACTGATCGGCAAGCGTAAAAAAAACCTTTTGACATTGCCTTTCCCATGGCGTAGTTTTGCCGTCCGTCGCAATCACAACATCTTGTGCTTGCCCTCACGGTACAAACCCACAACTTGTGGGTTCGGTCACAGTAGGGAGAACGTCCGGCCAGTCCGGTCCGGGCGTCGGAGGCGGCATTAACGGCGAAAATTCGTGACATCGGCGCTAACTGTCCTGCGGGCTCGCGGACGGCGGCGCTGACGGGGTGCTTTTTTCCCGTGCGGGGGCACGGAAAGCATCCGGGCGGAAGAAAACTAGAAGCGGTAAACGGTCTTGAAATCTTGCACGCATGCAGAACTTAGCTAGGGAGGTCCACAACGATATGAGCACGGTGCGCATCGAAGCCCTCAATCGCGGCGCCGCGGAGATCCCGCTGCAGCCGGCCTCGTACGACATCTGGGACAAGAAATACCGCCTCAAGACCAAGCAGGGCGAGGCCATCGACGCGACCATCGACCACACCTACCAGCGCGTGGCGCGCGCGCTCGCCGATGCGGAGCACACCGACGAGAAGCGCGGCTACTGGTACGAGCGCTTCGTGTGGGCGCTGCGCCACGGGGCGATCCCCGCCGGCCGCGTTACCTCCAACGCCGGCGCGCTCGAGCACAAGCCGGCGACCTCGACGATCAACTGCACGGTGTCGGGCACGATCGAGGATTCGATGGACGGCATCCTCGAGAAGGTCCACGAAGCCGGCCTCACGCTCAAGGCCGGCTGCGGCATCGGCTACGAATTCTCGACGCTGCGCCCGCGCGGCGCCTATGTGTCGGGCGCCGGCGCCTACACGTCGGGCCCGATGTCGTTCATGGACATCTACGACAAGATGTGTTTCACCGTGAGCTCGGCGGGCGGCCGCCGCGGTGCGCAGATGGGCACGTTCGACGTCTCGCATCCCGACGTCAAGGATTTCATCCGCGCCAAGCGCGAAGACGGGCGCCTGCGGCAGTTCAATCTGTCGCTGCTGATCACCGACGGCTTCATGCAGGCCGTCGAGAGCGACGCCGACTGGCCGCTCGTGTTCCCCGTGAACCTCAAGGAAAAGGACGAGATCGACCTCGCCGATCCGGACAAGGTCGTCTGGCGCGAGTGGCCGACGCACAAGAACTACGTGACGCGCGACGACGGTCTCGTGGCCTGCAAGATCTACGGCCACATCCGCGCCAAGCATCTCTGGGACATGATCATGACCTCGACGTACGACTACGCCGAGCCCGGTTTCATCCTCATCGATCGCGTCAACGAGATGAACAACAACTGGTGGTGCGAGAACATCCGCGCGACCAACCCCTGCGGCGAGCAGCCGCTGCCGCCCTACGGCTCGTGCCTGCTGGGCTCGGTGAACCTGACCATGTTCGTGCGCGATCCGTTCGGCCCGAAGGCGCGCTTCGACTGGGAGGAGTACAAGGAAGTCGTGCGCGTGTTCACACGCATGCTCGACAACGTGGTCGAAATCAACGGCCTGCCGCTCGCACAGCAGCGCGGCGAAATCCTGCGCAAGCGCCGGCACGGCATGGGTTTTCTGGGCCTGGGTTCGACGATCACGATGCTCAAGATGAAATACGGCTCGAAGGAATCCTGCGAGTTCACCGAGCGCATCGCCCGCGACATGGCCCTCGCCGGCTGGGAAGTGGCCCTGAGCCTCGCCGAGGAGAAAGGCCCGGCGCCGATCATGGACGAGAGCTTCGAGGTCACGGCCGAGATGCTGCGCAAACGCCCCGAGATGGCCGACGACGGCTACCGGGTCGGCGACCAGGTGCCGGGCCGCGTGCTGCACGCCAAGTACAGCCGCTACATGCAGCGCGTGGCCGAGGTGGCGCCGGAGCTCGTCGGCCGGCTCGCCGAAACCGGCGCGCGCTTCACGCACCACTCCTCGATCGCGCCGACCGGCACGATTTCGCTGTCGCTCGCCAACAACGCGAGCAACGGCATCGAGCCTTCCTTCGCGCATCACTACAGCCGCAACGTGATCCGCGAAGGCCGCAAGACCAAGGAGAAGGTCGAGGTGTTCAGCTACGAGCTCCTGGCGTACCGGGAACTCATCAACGCCGAGGCCATGCCGTTCAGCGAAGAGCCCGAGCAGAAGCTGCCCGACTACTTCGTGGCGGCCGACGACATCACCCCGAAGGAGCACGTGGACATCCAGGCCGCGGCCCAGCGCTGGGTGGATTCGTCGATCTCCAAGACGGCCAACGTACCCACCGACTACCCCTACGAAGACTTCAAGGACATCTACCGCTACGCCTATCGGCAGGGGCTCAAGGGCTGCACCACGTTCCGCTTCAATCCGGCCGCTTTCCAGGGCGTGCTGGTCAAGGAAGCCGATCTCGAGAACACCCTCTACCGTTTCGAGCTGGAAGACGGTACCGTTATCGAAGCCAGGGGCAACGAGCAGATCGAGTACGACGGCGAAACCCACACTGCCGCCAACCTGTTCGATGCCCTGAAAGAAGGCTACTACGGTAAATTCTGAACTTTGCAGCAAAGTATACACCGCAAAGCCGGAATTCGTTTTTGTCACAGCACACTGGTCGTCGGAGGGAATATGCAGCACGAACACACGCCCATGGGCGAAGGCGCCGCGAACACGGTGGACGCGGTGGTGGAAAAAGCGCAGGAAATGGGCCAGGCCGTCGCCGACAAGGCGCAGGAAGTCGGCCAGGCCGTCGTCGAGAAGGCCGTGGCCGTCAAGGACGCGGCGGTGCAGAAGGCCACCGAGGTCAAGGACGTGGTCGTCAAGCGGGCCAAGGCCGTGAAGAAGGCCGCGGCGAAGCGCGTCAAGGCCGCCGTGAAGGCCGTCTCGGGCGCCCGTGGCGGCGCCAAAAAGTCCGCGAAGAAGGCGGCGAAGAAGGCGGCCAAGAAACCCGCCAAGAAAGCGGCGAAGAAGGCGGCCAAGAAGGCCGGCGCAGCGAAGAAGGGCGCCAAGAAGGCCGCGAAGAAGGTTGCCAAGGCGGCCAAGAAAGGCGCGCGCAAGGTCGCGAAGAAATCCGCTCGCCGCCCCGCCAAGAAAGCCGCCCGCAAAGGCGGACGCCGGAAGGCAGGACGTTGAGCGACACCGCTTGACGGAGCCGCGGGGTGCGGCTCCGTCGGGCATTCATTTCCAGACGGTAAGAACAGCAATGACGATCAAGATCACGAAGAAGATCAAGGGCTACAGCGTCGCCAAACCCGAGGACGTCGCAGCCCCCGTGCCCACGCTCGGCCCCGATCCGCACGACGCCATCACCGTGCCGAAGGCCGAAGTGATCCAGATGCACGAGAAGGTCGAGCGGCCCGATACCCTGATCGGCGCCACCTACAAGATCAAGTCGCCGCTGTTCGAGCACGCGCTCTACGTCACGATCAACGACATCGTGCTCAACGCCGACACCGAATTCGAGCTGCGCCGGCCCTTCGAGATCTTCATCAACTCGAAGAACATGGACCACTTCCAGTGGATCGTGGCGCTGACGCGCATCATGTCCGCCGTGTTCCGCAAGGGCGGCGACGTGACCTTCCTCGTCGAAGAGCTCAAGGCCGTCTTCGACCCGCGCGGCGGCTACTTCAAGGCCGGCGGCGTCTACATGCCCTCGATCGTCGCCGAGCTCGGCGCCATCGTCGAGCAGCACCTGAAATCCATCGGCCTCATCCACGACCCTGAGATGAGCCCCGAACAACGCAAGCTCATCGCCGAGAAGCGCGCCGCCTACGAGGCGCGCACCGGCTCAAAAAAAAACTCTGACGTAAGCCCCGCACCGAGCGCCGACCCGAACCGCGAGATCTCCGACGATCTCGCCGGCGCCCTCGGCGAATCCAACCGCCGCGAACCCGAAGAAGCCGCCGCCTTCCCGCCCGGGGCGACGATGTGCCACAAATGCAATACGAGTGCCGTCGTTATCCTTGACGGGTGTGCGACTTGTTTGAATTGTGGGTATTCGAAGTGCGGGTGAGAGGCCCACTCTTCATTAGTATAGTCAGTTAGGTTGGCTAGATCGTTGATGCATCCAATCTATGAAAATTTGGGTCTTCGTCTTAGAGATTCCAAGTGACATTGATTTGTTTGAGGAGCGAACCGAAGGGTTTGCTCTTGTTCGTACGCTTCGTGTAGCCCAAATCGGCGCTAAGGTTCGCGTGGTTTCTTCAAATGAGACGTTAGCACGGGGTCTGCAGGAATACCTCGCGTTAGCAAAAACAGTGGCGCAAGGAGAACTATTACCCGTTCTTCACATAAGCGCGCACGGAAATGAGAAAGGAATAGCGTTGACAGATGGATCGCTCGTTAGCTGGAGCGAGCTCGCGAACTTGCTAGCGCCAATCAACAGAGAACTCGATGGGAATTTAGATGTCGTGTTCTCAAGTTGTAAAGGATTCCATGCGATTACCATGGCAATGGCCCACGAGCAGACAGATCCTCGCGCTTTTAATGTTCTTCTTGGGCCAGATTTCGAGCCGACGTGGGGCGAAGCGCTAGTTGGTTACGCTGCTTTCTACTACCAGCTAATCCGTACAAAGAATTTGGATACAGCATGGAACGCCTTACGGGCTGCTTCCGGGCAGCAGGGATGGCATGTCTTATCCGCTCAAACGGCGCGGACCCTTTTCGAGGAGGAACTCGCAACGCGCGGCGAACGAGAGCGATACTAAGATACGCCATGAAGTGCGAACACGATTTTCCGAAGGAGAAAAATTCTCTCGTCCCCATCCTTCCACGCCGGTCTATCTCGTCAGGAAAGTACAGGACTTTTGCATAGCGCGCCTGTCCAAGGGGGCGGATATCGGCGGCCTTGTGGACCAAATCGCTCAAGTGCAATATCGAGCTCGTCGAGAGCGTTAGCTAGGGAATGAGCGAGTTTGAATTCATTCACGAGCACATCTCTCATGATCGCACTCACCACCTCATCCAACGACTCCAGCTTCCCCACCGACGTCCTGCAATCCTCGCTGCCCGTGCTCGTCGATTTCTGGGGCGAATGGTGCGGCCCGTGCAAGGCCATGGTCCCGGCGCTGGAGCAGGTCGCGGCGGACTATGCGGGCCGGGCGAAGGTCGTAAAAGTGGAAATGGATAAAAATCCCAAGACCGCGACGGCGTTCCGCGTGTGTGTGCGGCGCCGACGCTGCTCGTGTTCAAGAACGGCGCCGTGCAGGCGACGCACGTGGGCATGGCGTCGAAGGCGCAGTTGGCGAGGATGATCGAGGCCGCGCTGTAGCGACGGTCTCGGGCGAGTTCGTTCCGATCCGGTGTAGCAATCCCGGATTTCACGCCTCGCTGCTCCATGCGGGCTACGTCTGTCCGGTCGGCGTATGATGGTCGGGAGGCTTGCGATCTGCGGATGCTTCGACGTGACTTCCAAGTTCCGCAATATCGGTGAGTTCGAGATTTCCGTCGACGGCGACGTGGTCAACCTGTGGGTGTCGCCTGAATTCAATTTGCAAGTCGCACAGGAATATGCCGCGGCGATGGAGGCGGTCATCGAAGGCATGACGTCGGTTTTCGGCGTGATGACGCGGTTCGAGTCGCCGCCCATCATTGGGCCCGACGTGGAAGCATCGCTCAAGCAAACAGCGAAACGGCGCGCGCAGCGCGGCATGGTCGCGGTCTCTTTCGTGATCCCGGACCTTCATCATGTCGGCATGTCGATTGCCGTCGCCCAATGGCATCGAATCTATGATCCGATCGATGTGCCGTTCGCCGTCTTCGCCGATGTCGAATCCGCGCGCCCGTGGCTGCGCGAGCAGATCGAATCGGCCCGCAAGAAAGGCAGCCCTCGAGCTCGCTAGAAGCCGGCGGAACGGCACGCGACACCGCGCCCGAACCGCGCTAAAGTGTTCGCTCGCCCGGCTCGCAGTTGCCGGGCGATGTCAGGTCACGAGCCATGCGCACCGCGAGCTTCGCTTTCGTTCTTCTTGCCGCGTTCGGCAGCACGGCGTACGCGAACGACATCTTCCGCTGCGTCGGGCCGAACGGCGACGTGATGTTCACGAACATGGCCTGTGCCGCCGGCAGCAAGGCGGAGCGCGTCGCGAGCTACACGCCGGTGCCCGATGCGCCGGTGCCCGAATACAGCAAACCGACGTTCGAACCGCAAGTCAGCGCCGCACCGAGCGCTGCCCAGGCGCAGGCTGCGTATCAGGCGGGCTATGCGCAGGCGCAGGAAGACGCGCAGGAGCAACGACGCGAAGAGCCCGACTACGACGGCGGCTGGATTCCGTACTATCCCGTGCGCCGCGGCGGCAATCGCGGGCATCACCATCCCCCTCACAAGGCGATGGCCGTACAGACGCCCGTACGTTCGCGGTGGCTCGCGATTCGGCCAAACCGCTGAATGCGCTGACAGATGCCGACGCGGGCGGCATCCTAACCCTCTCCAATCGTCTCGCGCTCACCGCCCCGGCCGTTTGACCACCACATCCGAGACCGTCCCGTCGGCGTACACCAACTGAACGGCGACGTAATCGTGTTTCTCCGGCAGGCGGATCGTATCGTACCGGCTGTCGGCAGGGGCCGTGAACGGCTCGTCGAGCGAGCACGGCGGCACCGGCCAGCGCTTGTCGAGCGCTTCGCTGTCGATGCTGTAGCGCACTTCGCGCAAGCCGCAGCGGTTCGTATACAACGCAGAGAAATATACTATCGTGTGGTTCTCGTCGGGATAGCGGCGCAGAGACACCCATCCGGCAGGCGAGGTGCGCAAGGATTCCATCGACTGCTCGCCCAATGAGGCGATCGCGTCGAAGCGGATCTTGAACGGCCCGAGCGTCTTGCCGTCGGCGGTTTCGGCGCGCACTTCGAGGTCCGCGCAGGCCGGCAACTCGGCGAATGCCGCGCCGAAAGTATTGCTGCCGTAGTCGCGCGCGGGCGTCCAGATCGTGTGTCCGAGCGGCCGCGCCTCGACCGTCGCCACGTCCACGTCCGAGCTCAGCACGATGGTCCATCCGCCGTTGCTCAACGATCCGCGCGAGAGATGCAGCGGCGCCCGGCTTTTCGACACGGGTCTGAGGCAGGGCTTCGGCGGTTCGGCGGCAGGCAGCGGAGGTGGCGGCGCGTTCTGTTCCTCCTCGTTCTTTTTCCTTATCCGTTCCGCTTCCGCGCGCATCTCCTCGCGGCGTTTTTCGATTTTCTGTTGCAACGCTTGCTCGGGCGTCAGCGCCGGTGCCGGAGCGTCGCCCTGATTCGCCGACTGGGCGTATCCAGAGGCTGCAAACACAAAGGCGAGAATCGCAATCGCAGTTTTCATGTGCGGTCGGAAACCAAGAATACGGAATCCGCGATGATAAACGGTGCGAAGCCCCATGGTCGCGCCTCTCGATGTAAAGTCGGGCCGCTTGCATGCTTCGGCGGGGCGATTGGCGGCGACTTGGCGTAACATCGGCCGCATTCCCGGCGACAGCCGCTCAGCTCGGACGTCGAACGTCGACCGTGAGCATGGCCAGAGTGACGCTACGAAATGCATCGCTGTGCTGCCTCGGCGTTTGGGCGGCGATCTGGTTCGTATTTCTCCTCCTGCGTTTCACGCCGTTCGACATCCGGGTGATTCCCGGCATCGGCACGATCATGCTCACTGCATTGGCGGCCGTCCTGGTGGCGCCGATCGTGGCGATCGCCCTCGCGGGCGCTGCGTCACTTCGACAGCCGCGCATAGCGGCGAATTGGCTGACGCTCGGATGCGCGGTCGCGGCTTTCTTCGCCCAGGCCCTGCTATTCCTCGTCACGCGTTGGCTGTGACGGCGACCGGCGGCGGCAAGCGCGTCGTCGGCCTTGCCCGCAAAACTCCTCGAGATCTGCCGATTTCGGCCGCAAGCGGCACGCAAACTCGCCGAAGGCATTTCAATCGAATGCCTGCGTTGAACCCTCGATTTAATCCATGCGGAGAGCGTCATGAAATCATGGGCAGTCGCCCTGGTATTGTTGCTCGTATGCGATGCGGCACCGGCCGACGAGGCCGTGTGGGCACCGGCGGCAGGCCACACGCAAATTCCGCTCTGGCCCGGCATAGCGCCCGACGAGCAGCCCATGCCCGGACCGGAAACCCTGACCATCGATACGACGCATCCGGTGGCCGGCAAGGCGGTCAGCGTGGTGACGAACGTGGCGCGGCCCACGCTGACCGTCTACGCGCCCACGCAAAACAATACGGGGGCCGCGGTCGTCGTGTTTCCGGGCGGCGGGTTCCAGATACTCGCCATGGATCTCGAAGGCACCGAAATCTGCGATTGGCTGACGTCGGCGGGCGTCACCTGCGTGCTGCTGAAGTATCGCGTTCCGAGCAAACCCTACGACTGGCGCTGCAAATGTCGCCCGGACAATCTCGAAGTGCCGGTGCCGGCGCTGCAGGACGCACAACGGGCTCTGAGACTGGTGCGCTCGCGCGCGGCCGAGTGGCATATCGACCCGCACCGGATCGGCGTGATCGGGTTCTCCGCAGGCGGCTTTCTCGTTGCCGAAATCAGCACGCAGTTCAAACGTCAGGTATACGCGCCCATCGACGCGGCCGACCGGGAAAGCAGCCGGCCGGATTTCGCTGTCGCGGTCTACCCGGGTCATCTCGTGACCAAGGACGATGCATTGAATCCCAACGTCCCGGTGACTCGCGAGACGCCGCCGACGTTCTTGGTGCAAGCGGAAGACGACCCCGTGGATGCGGTGGAGGAATCGCTCGTGTACTACGCGGCGCTGAAAAAAGCGGGCGTGCCGGCCGAGATGCATCT
>DASRGX010000289.1:0-3262 GCA_035650835.1 Rudaea sp.
GCGCGCGGCATGCGCATGATCGCGGGTAAGGTGCTCATGGACCGGCACGCGCCCGCGCCGCTCCTCGAGCGCGCCGTGGACGGTTACCACGCGAGCAAGGCGCTCATCGCGCGCTGGCACGGCAAGGATCGGCTGGCGTACGCCGTGACGCCGCGCTTCGCGCCCACCTCCACGCCCGAGCAACTCGCGATGGCGGGGGCCCTGCTCGCGGAGCACCCTGGAACGTACCTGCAGACGCATCTCGCCGAGACGCGCGACGAGGTGAGCTGGGTGGCGAAGCTCTTCGCCGACTGCAGCGATTATCTCGAGGTGTACGAGAAGCACGGCCTGGTGCAGGCGCGCGCGGTGTTCGGACACGGGGTGCATCTCGACGACTCGGCGTGGCAGCGACTGCACGCCGCGGGCGCGGCCGTGGCGCACTGCCCGACGTCCAACAACTTCCTCGGCAGTGGTCACTTCCGGGTGCGCGAAGCCGTGCGGCACGACCGGCCGGTGCACCTCGCGCTCGGCACCGATGTCGGTGCCGGGACCACGCTCTCGATGCTCGCCACCATGGGCGAGGCCTACAAGGTGGCGCGGCACACCGGCTCCGCGTTGTCGCCGACGCAGGCGCTGTGGCTCGCGACCGCCGGCGGCGCGCGGGCGCTCGACCTCGCCGGCACGCTCGGCGCGCTCGCGCCCGGTCACGATGCGGATGTGACGGTGCTCGATCTCTCGCCGACGCCGCTCATTGCCTATCGCATGCAGTTTTGCGAAAGCATCGACGACGCGCTGGGCGTGCTCATGATGCTGGGCGACGATCGCGCCGTTCGCGCGACCTACGTCGCCGGCCGGCTCGCGCATCGCCGCGCCGAAAGCTTCGCGCAGTAAGTGCCCGCTCCAGCGGGTAAAATACGCGGTTTCGCCTTTCTCCGCCGCCGTGACGACGCTCACCCTGGCCCTGTCGAAGGGCCGGATTTTCGACGAGACGCTGCCTCTCCTGGAGGCCGCCGGCCTTGCGCCTGCAGAGGACCCGGACCGCTCGCGCAAGCTCATCATCGGGACCAAGAATCCCGAGGTCTCGCTGCTGATCGTGCGCGCCTCCGACGTGCCCACCTACGTCCAATACGGCGCCGCGGACCTGGGCGTCGCCGGCAAGGACGTGCTGCTCGAGCATGGCGGGGAAGGCCTCTACCAGCCGGTCGATCTCGCCATCGGACGCTGCCGCATGGTCGTGGCGACGCGCCGCGGCTTCGATTGGCACGGGTCGGTGCAGCGCGGCGCGCGCCTTCGCGTCGCGACCAAGTACGTGACGATCGCGCGCGAGCATTTCGCCGCGAAAGGCATGCACGCCGATCTCATCAAGCTCTATGGCTCGATGGAGCTCGCTCCGCTCACCGGCCTTGCCGACGTGATCGTCGACCTCGTGAGCAGCGGCAACACCCTCAAGGCGAACAATCTGGTCGCGGTCGAGGACATCATGCCGATCAGCGCGCGCCTGATCGTCAATCCCGCGGCGCTCAAGTTGAAGCGTGCGCTCGTACAGCCGCTCCTGGAAAGCATCGAGCAGACCGTCGCCCGGCGCCGCGGCGCGGTCGTGGATAGCGCCGCATGAGCGAATTGCTGACCCTGCGCCGGCTCGATGCGAGCGCTCCCGGCTTCGAGCGCGAGTTCTCGCGCCTGATCGCGTTCGAAGCCGCGCAGGATCCCGAGATCGACGCGCGCGTCGCGGCCATCGTCGCCGACGTGCGCGCCCGCGGCGATGCGGCCGTGCTGGAGTACACCGCGCGCTTCGATCGCCTGCAGGCGGCGAGCGTGGCGGCGCTGGAAATCTCCTCGGCGGACATGCAGGCGGCGTTCGACGGCCTGCCCGCGGCGCAGCGCGACGCATTGCGCACGGCTGCAGCGCGGGTGCGCAGCTATCACGAGCGTCAGACGCTGCAGTCGTGGTCCTATCGCGATCTCGATGGCAGCGAGTTTGGCCAGCAGGTCACGCCGCTCGATCGTGTCGGACTGTATGTGCCGGGCGGCAAGGCCGCGTACCCCTCGTCGGTGTTGATGAATGCGATTCCCGCTCACGTCGCCGGCGTGCGCGAGATCGTCATGGTCGTCCCCACCCCCGACGGGCAGCGCAATCCGCTGGTGCTCGCGGCGGCGCATCTCGCCGGCGTGTCGCGCATGTTCACCCTAGGCGGGGCGCAGGCGGTCGCGGCGCTCGCGTACGGCACCGAAACCATTCCCGCCGTCGACAAGATCTGCGGGCCCGGCAACGCATACGTCGCGGCCGCGAAGCGACGCGTGTTCGGCGTGGTCGGCATCGACATGGTGGCAGGCGTGTCGGAGATCCTGGTGATCGCGGACAGCAGCGCCCATCCCGACTGGGTCGCGATGGATCTCTTCTCGCAGGCCGAGCACGACGAGCTCGCGCAGGCGATCCTCGTCACGCCCGACGCCGCGCTGCTGGACGCCGTTGCGGCCAGTGCGCAACGTCAGATCGCAAGCCTGCCGCGCCGCGCGATCATCGCCAAGTCGTTCGAGAACCGCGGTGCACTGGTGAAGGTGCGCGATCTCGAGGAGGCCTGCGCGCTTGCGAACCGCGTCGCGCCCGAGCACATGGAGCTCGCCGTGCGCGATCCGCGTGCGCTGCTGGGACGCATCCGTCACGCCGGCGCGATCTTCATGGGTCATCACACCTCGGAAGCGCTGGGCGACTACTGCGCCGGTCCCAATCACGTGCTGCCGACGGGCCGCACCGCGCGTTTCTCCTCGCCGCTCGGCGTTTACGATTTCCAGAAGCGCTCGAGCGTGCTCAACGTGGCGCCGGAGGCCGCGCGCGCGTTGGGCCGGGTGGCGAGCGTGCTCGCGCAGGGCGAAGGCCTGCAGGCCCACGCCAGAAGCGCCGAATACCGTTTGCAGAGCCCGTCATGAGCAACGCCGGCGAGCGCGCCGCCGCGGTCGTGCGCCCGGAGATTCGTGCGCTCTCCGCCTACGTCGTCGCTAAGGCGGAGGGCATGATCAAGCTCGATGCGATGGAGAATCCGTACGGCCTGCCTGCCGCTCTGCGCGAGCGGATCGCCGCCGCCGTGCGCGACGTGGCGATCAATCGCTATCCCGACGGCAGCGCCGAGCGCGTCAAGAGCGCGCTGCGCGCGGCGTACGACATCGACGACGACATCGGGCTCGTGCTCGGCAACGGCTCCGACGAGCTCATTCAGATCATCACCTGCGCCGTGGCGCGGCCGGGCAGTGTCATGGCGGCGCCGGATCCCTCGTTCGTGATGTA
>DASRGX010000290.1:0-18893 GCA_035650835.1 Rudaea sp.
CTTGCGTGGATCTCAGATGCGCGACTCGCTTTCGATCCACGCGAGATAGCGATCCAGCCCGAGTGCAATATCGACCGCGACGACTTCGGGGAGTTCGTACGGGTGGAGCGCGAGGATGCGCTCACGCACGGCTTCGAAGCGCTCGCGGCGCGTCTTGATGAGCAGAAGCTCTTCGTTGTCGCGGCATACTTCGCCTTTCCAGCGATACACGGAAGCCAGGCCGGGGACGCGATTGACGCACGCGGCGAGGCGTTCCTCGACGAGCGCGGAGGCGATGCGCTCGCCGACCGTGCGGTCGGGACAGGTACAAAGCACGAGGATTGCCGACATGGCGCGCATTATGTGCCGCGCGCCAAAGGATCGCGATCCATGTCGAGCATGGCCTTGAAAGCGCGGGACCGGCACCCATGTAGCAACGCGTCCGGCCTTGGCTCTTTGCAAGGCGGGAGTCTGTCGCTAAAATTGGCACTCACTTGGGCTGAGTGCTAACAGCCCTTCGGGTTTCCTTTAGTTTTCAACCAGTTGAGGAAGTCACTATGAAGCTGCGTCCGTTGCACGACCGCGTCATCATCAAGCGCCTGGAAGCGGAGACGAAGTCCGCGGGCGGCATCGTCATCCCCGACACCGCGACCGAGAAGCCGATCAAGGGCGAAGTCGTCGCCGTCGGATCCGGCAAGATTCTCGAGGACGGCAAGGTCCGTCCGGTCGGCGTCAAAGCCGGCGAGAAAGTTCTCTTCGGTAAGTATTCCGGTACCGAAGTGAAGGTCGAGGGCCAGGAGCTCCTCGTCATGCGCGAGGAAGACCTGATGGCGGTGATCGATTAAGAGCCGGGATTCGGGATTGGAGATTCGGGATTCGTAAGAGCGCGTCGCCGCGCACCGAAATCCCTCTCCGCTCCCGACCCCGCTCTACGAATCCCCAATCCCAAATCCCCAATCCTGGAGTTTCCAACCATGGCTGCCAAAGAAATTCGCTTTTCCGAAGATTCGCGTGCGCGCATGCTGCGCGGCGTGAACGTTCTCGCCAACGCCGTCAAGGCGACGCTCGGTCCGAAGGGCCGCAACGTCGTGCTCGAAAAGAGCTTCGGCGCCCCGACGATCACCAAGGACGGCGTGTCCGTGGCCAAGGAGATCGAGCTCGCCGACAAGTTCGAGAACATGGGCGCGCAGATGGTCAAGGAAGTCGCTTCCAAGACCTCCGATGTCGCCGGTGACGGCACCACGACCGCGACCGTGCTCGCGCAGGCGCTGATCCGCGAAGGCCTGAAGGCCGTCGCCGCGGGCATGAACCCGATGGATCTCAAGCGCGGCATCGACAAGGCCGTGCACGCCGCGGTCGCCGAGCTCAAGAACCTGTCCAAGCCCTGCTCGGACGACAAGGCGATCGCCCAGGTCGGCACGATCTCCGCGAACTCCGACAGCGCGATCGGCGACATCATCGCCGAGGCGATGAAGAAGGTCGGCAAGGAAGGCGTGATCACGGTCGAGGAAGGCTCGGGTCTCGAGAACGAGCTCGACGTCGTCGAAGGCATGCAGTTCGACCGCGGCTACCTGTCGCCGTACTTCATCAACAATCAGCAGTCGATGCAGGCCGAGCTCGAGGATCCGTACATCCTGCTGCACGACAAGAAGATCTCGAACGTGCGCGAGCTCCTGCCCGTGCTCGAAGGTGTGGCGAAGGCCGGCAAGCCGCTCCTCATCGTGGCCGAAGAGGTCGAGGGCGAGGCGCTGGCGACGCTCGTCGTCAACACGATCCGCGGCATCGTCAAGGTGTGCGCGGTCAAGGCGCCGGGCTTCGGCGATCGCCGCAAGGCGATGCTCGAAGATATGGCCATCCTGACCGGCGGCCAGGTGATTTCCGAGGAAGTCGGTCTCTCGCTCGAGAAGGCCACGATCAAGGATCTCGGCCGCGCGAAGAAGGTGCAGGTCTCGAAGGAGAACTCGACGATCATCGACGGCGCCGGCGAGAGCAAGGCGATCGAAGCGCGCATCAAGCAGATCAAGGCGCAGATCGAAGAGACCACGTCTGACTACGATCGCGAGAAGCTCCAGGAGCGCGTGGCCAAGCTCGCGGGCGGCGTGGCGGTCATCAAGGTCGGCGCTGCGACCGAAGTCGAGATGAAGGAAAAGAAGGCGCGCGTCGAAGACGCCCTGCACGCCACGCGTGCGGCGGTCGAGGAAGGCGTGGTGCCGGGCGGCGGCGTGGCGCTCGTGCGCGCGCTCGACGCGATCAAGAAGCTCAAGGGCGACAACGAAGACCAGAACCACGGCATCGCGATCGCCAAGCGCGCCATGGAAGCGCCGCTGCGCGAGATCGTCGCCAACGCCGGCGAAGAGCCGAGCGTGGTGCTCAACAAGGTGGCCGGCGGCAAGGGCAACTACGGCTACAACGCCGCGACCGGCGACTACGGCGACATGGTCGAGTTCGGCATCCTCGATCCGACCAAGGTGACGCGCACGGCGCTGCAGAACGCCGCGTCGATCGCCGGCCTCATGATCACGACCGAGGCCATGGTCGCCGAAGCACCGAAGAAGGAAGAGAAGCACGCGCATGGCCCGGGCCCGGGCGGCATGGGCGGCGATATGGACTTCTGATATCGGGAGTTCCCGGTCCTCGAAAAGCCCCGCAGCGATGTGGGGCTTTTTTTTCCATTTGCGTGCAGGCCTCCAAAACGCGTCGCGGCCGATTTTGCTGCGCCGCGACGTGCAAATTCCGCACGCTCGGCGATAAGAATACGCCGCGAACAAAAGAAATATGGGGGAGGGCGGCCCGTCGCGAGCAATCGCGGCGGGCCTTTATTTTTGGCGGTGCACTTTGCCCGTCTCTCGGCGAACCTGATTTAATCGCGCGATGGCTTTGCCGACCGACTTGAGCGACTTCGTCCAGGAACGCTATTCGCGGCTCATCGCGCGCTGCCGCGAAACGGGCGTGGCATTCCACGACGACGCGGGCGTCGCCGAGCACGTGCAGCGCGTCGTGCTTGCCAGCGATTTCGCGTTCGACAATTTCCTGCGCGAACCGGAGCTGCTCGGCGGCGCCGGCATCGCGTTGATGTCCGATCCGCGCTACGCCGAGGTTCGTGCGCTCGCGTTGCCGCCGACTAGCGACGAAGCGACGGCGATGCGCGCATTACGCCGCTATCGGCGTGCCGAAGCCGTGCGCCTGATCTGGCGCGACGTCAACGGCCTCGATTCGATCGAAGACACGCTCGCCGGCGTGAGCGCGCTCGCCGAGACCTGTCTCGCGGCCGCGCTCGGCTACGCCGAAGCGCAGTTCGCCGTGCGGCACGGCGTGGCGCGCAACGAACACGGTGCGCCGCAGCGGCTCGTCGTGCTCGGCCTGGGCAAACTCGGCGGCGGCGAGCTCAATTTTTCGTCCGACATCGACCTCATCCTCGCCTACGCGGAGAACGGCCACAGCGACGGCGCGCGTCCGCTCGCCAACGAAACGTATTTCGCGCGGCTCGGGCAGTTGCTCGTCAAATTGCTCGCGGAGATCACGGCCGACGGCTACGTGTTCCGCGTCGACTTGCGCCTGCGCCCGTTCGGCAGCGCGGGGCGCGTGGCGCTTTCGTTCGCGGCCATGGAGCAGTACTACCAGCGCGAAGGTCGCGATTGGGAACGCTACGCCTGGATCAAGGCGCGGCCCGTCGCGGGCGACATCGCGGCGGGCAAGCGTCTCGTCGCGTCGCTGCGGCCGTTCGTCTATCGGCGCTACCACGACTACACGGCGTTCGCAGGCTTGCGCGAAATGAAGGCGCTCATCGACGCCGAAGTCGCGCGCAAGGATCTCGCCCAGCATTTGAAGCTCGGCGCCGGCGGCATTCGCGAAATCGAGTTCATCGTGCAGCTCCTGCAGCTGATTCGCGGCGGCCGCGAACCGAGCTTGCGCGAGACCGGCCTCCTGCCCGCCCTGGCCGCGTGCGAGCGGCTCGGAGCGATGCGCGCCGACAGCGCCGAGCGCCTGCGCGAGGCGTACTGTTTCCTGCGCCGCATCGAAAATCGCGTGCAGATGCTGCGCGACGAGCAGACGCACGAGCTGCCACAGGACGAATTCCTGCGCGCGCGCCTGGCCGCGTCGCTCGGGCACGCGCAATGGAGCGCGCTGGCTCGCGAGATTGCGCGTCAGCGCGCCGGCGTCGCCGAAGAATTCGCGTCGCTGTGGGCGCCCGGACGCACGCGCGCCGGGAACGGTGAAATCGGCACGGCGGCACGCGCCTATTGGGAAAAACTTCAAGACGGCGCCGGCGCGGCCGAGCTCGCTGCGCTCGGCTTCGCGGCCGCGGAGAAGCTGCATGGCCAGTTGCTCGCGGTGGCGACGAGCGTTGCCGCACGCGAGTTGTCGCCGCGCGCCCGTGCCTGTCTCGACCGCCTCGCGCCGCTGCTCATCGAGGGTGCGGCAGCGAGCGGAGCCCCGAATGTCTGCCTCGAACGCTTGCTGCGTCTCGTGCATGCGGTGCTGCGCCGACCCGCGTATCTCGCGCTGCTCGAGGAGCAGCCCGCGGCGCGCGAGCGTCTCGTCGCGCTGTTCGCCGATTGCGCCTTGCTCGCCGAGCACGTCATCGCCCATCCGCTGCTGCTCGACGACGTCTTCGACGCGCGCCTCGAAGAGGACCTGCCGGATCGAGCGTCGCTCGAAACCGAGATCTCGCGGCGGCTCGCGCAGATCGACGCGCACGATGCGGAAGCGGAGATCGAGCTCCTGCAGGAGGAAAAACAAAGCGGCGTGTTTCGCCTCGGCTTGGCCTATCGCGACGAGCGCTTGGACGCGGTGGCGACGGCGCGCGCGCTCGGCGAGGTCGCCGAGACGATGCTCGCGCGCGTGCTCGATCTCGCGCAGCGCGACGTCGCCGCTCAGCACGGTCGTATCGGCGCCGGTTTCGCGATCGCCGGTTACGGCAGCCTCGGCGGCGCCGAGCTCGGCTTCGCATCGGACCTCGACCTCGTCTTCGTCTACGACGGCGCGCTCGCCCAGCTCGAAAGCGACGGCGCCAGGCCGCTCGAAGGGTCGCGCTACTTCGCACGCATCGCCCAGCGCGTCGTGCACTGGCTGACCACGCCGACCCGCGCGGGTCGCCTCTACGACGTCGACGTGCGCCTGCGCCCCGATGGCGGCAAGGGACTTCTCGTCACGAGCCTCGATGCATTCGCCGAGTACCAGCGTGAGCGCGCCTGGGTCTGGGAGCAGCAGGCGCTCGTGCGCGCGCGGCCGCTCGCCGGCGACGCCGAGATGCTGCGCCGTTTCGCTGCGTTGCGTGCGGCCGTATTGGGCCAGGCCCGCGATGCGCACACGGTGCGCGTCGAGGTCAGCCGCATGCGCGCACGCTGGCGCGCCGAGCGCGATCGTTCGGACGCGATGCTGCTCGATCTCAAGCAAGGCGCCGGTGCCTTGCTCGACATCGAATTCATGCTGCAGACGCTCGTGTTGTTGAAAGCGCACGAGCATGCGGAACTGCTCGCCGACGGCAACAGCGCTGCGCTGATCGCGCTTGCCGAGCGCACAGGCGCGCTCGCGGCGACCGATGCGCAGGCGCTTGCCGCAGCACATGCCGCACTGCTCGCGCGCTCGCTTGCATGCACGCTCGATGCGCGCCCGCGATTGGCGCCGCGCGACGAATATCTGCGTGCTCACACGGGGGCCGTGTTGCGTGTGGCGGCCTCGCTCGGACTCGATTTCGACGCCCCGGCTCACGCCGGTTGAAGCGCGGATCGGCGTGCGCGATAGCGTTCCCAGACCGCGACGGCGACCTGCGCGGTCTCGCGCAGCGGAACGGCCGATGCCGTCGCAGGCTCAGGTTCGTCGAGGCGGCGCAGCCGCGATTGCGCGCGCAGCGCCGCATGGTACGCGGCGAGCTTGCCGTGGGCCTGCTCGGGAACGAGCGTGTACACCGGGATGTCGGTGGCGCAGGCTTCGGAGAGCATGTTGACCGAATCCGGTGTCACGACGATGCGCGCAGCGTGCGCGAGATAGCCGGCGTACGGATTCGGCCCGTCCGCCGCGCCGCCCCAGAAATACGTGCAGCCGCTGCGGAACGCGCCGCGCAAGCGCGCGCGCCACTCCGCCGGCGTGCGGCGCGAGAGCGCGATCATGAGGCTGCCGCCGTCGCGCGCGAGCAGCGCTTCGACGTGTTCGACGAGCCGGTCGAGCCAGGCCGCGTCGAGCGCGAGGCCGCGTCGCGGTCCGCCGACGAGCAACGCCGTGCGCGGCGCCGGCAATTGCAGCAAAGTGGAAAATTCCGCAGCCGCACGCGCGAGCCAGGCGTCGTCGACCGCATTGAGCGCGCCGAGCGTGCCGATGACGTTCGGCGCCGCGACGCCGTCATGGCGCGGCGCAACGACGACGTCGAACAGCGCCGCGTCGACGCGCGGATCGAGGATTTGCACGGTGAACGTCGAGCCGCCGCTCAAGCCGCGCAATGCGCGCGTGTAGAGTGCCGCGACACGTCCGCAGCCGATCGCGAGTGCCGGCCAAGGCGGCGTGAACGCCCGCCGTTGCGCGAGTGGCAGGCTGCGCTCGGCGAACGCAGTCAGACGCGGCGCGAACCAGCGCCAGGGCGCATGCGGCGCCACGCGCATCGGTTCGGCCGCGATGCCCATCGCCTCGGCGAGCGCCATCGCCTGCCGCTCGTTGCCCGGAGCACCGTCGCTGATCGCCCACGCCACGAGACGTTCGGCAGGCGGCCGATCAGCATCCATGGGGAGATTGAAAGAATCGACGGATCACAGCGTTCCATTGTTGGGCGAAACCGCCGGGCGGCGCGGCCGTTATACTGGCAGAATTGCCGGCCGCCGCACATGCCCGTGCGCCCGATTGGAGACCGCTCTCGATGCACACCGCCCTTCCCGATGCTGCGCTCGACCAGATTTTCCGCACCGCACGCACCTACCGGCGCTCGGCCGAGGCGTGGTTGCCGAAGCCGGTCGACGACGCCTTGCTGCGCCAGGCGTACGATCTCGCCAAGCTCGGGCCGACCAGCGCGAACACGCAGCCGGCGCGCATCGTGTTCGTGCGTTCGCCCGAGGCGAAGGCGAAACTCAAGCAAGCGCTGAGCCCCGACAACGTCGCGCAGACGATGGCCGCGCCGGCGACCGCGATCATCGGCAGCGATCACGCGTTCTACCGCGCGCTGCCGCGCATTTACAAGGAATCGCCCGAGGCGATCACGTGGTTCGAAGGCAGGCCCGAGGTGATCGCCGCGACCGCGTTCCGCAACGCGACGCTGCAAGGCGCCTATCTCATCGTCGCTCTGCGCGCGCTCGGCCTCGACTGCGGGCCGATGTCGGGCTTCCGCAATGCCCTCGTCGACGAATTGTTCTTCGCCGGCACCGAGGTCAAATCGAATTTCCTCATCAACATCGGTTACGGCAACCCCGCCGTGATCCATCCTCGCGAAGAGCGCTACGCCTTCGACGAAACCTGTCGCATCGTGTGAACCCAAAGGAGAGAAAGCAATGCTGCGTCGCATTTTGTTGACTTCGCTGCTCGCCGCCGCGAGCCTGCCCGCGCTCGCCGCGGAGAAGTACGACATCGACTCGGGCCATACCCAAGTCCAGTTCACGTGGAACCATTTCGGCTTCTCGAACCCGAGCGCCATGCTCGAGAAGATCAGCGGCGATTTCGAGCTCGACACCGCCGATCTGACCAAGTCTTCGATTTCGGTGACGCTGCCGCTCGACGGCATCCACACCGGCGTGCCGAAGCTCGACGAGCACCTGAAGTCGCCCGATTTCTTCGACGCGGCGAAATACCCGAACGTCACGTTCAAGAGCACGAAGGTCGAGAAGGTCGGCGCGGATCACCTCAAGGTGACCGGCGATTTGACGATCCACGGGGTGACGAAGTCGGTCACGCTGCCCGTCAAGATCAACAAGATCGGCGACAACCCGATGATGGGCGCGCCGTCGGCGGGTTTCGACAGCGATCTCACGATCAAGCGCAGCGATTTCGGCGTCGACAAGTACGTGCCGAACGTGGGCGACGACATCCACGTCCATATCACGTTCGACTCGCACAAGGCCCATTCCTGAGCCGTGCCGCGCGAGCTGCGTCAGCGCAGCTCGCGCGTTTCGATCAGCCTTTCTTCACGCCGGCGTTCTTGAGGGCTTCGAGTCCGCCGAGGTTGAGGCTCGCCACGGCCTGCTTCAGCGCGTCGACGCTGCCCACGCCCGAGCCGTGCACCGCGACGACGAAGCGATCGCCGAGCACGATCGTGAACTCGCCGTTGTTGCCGTTCGTGTTCCACTGCTCGTGGACCATGCGGCCGTCCTGGTGGTAGGTCTTCTCGTAACCGTGGTCGGTCTGCTTGTCTTCTTCGATGCCGGCGAAACCGGCCAGTGCCATGAAGCCTTTGGCGCCGCCCGTGTCGGTGATCTCGAGTTGCAGTTCCGGCCCGCCCTGCGGGTTGCGATATGTGGCGCGAGCATTCGAGACCTGGATGCCCATCTGGCCGTTGCGTGCGGCTTCGTAGCTCGACCGCGGCAAGCCGCCGAGCGTATCGGGCACGAAAGGCTTGAGCGCATCGGGCGCGAGCGCTTCGACCTGATCGCCGCCGCCGAGCATCGCACCGAGCATCTGACCGGCGGCCTGCGCCTGCGCGTTGGCATCGCCGGCCTTTTGCGCGGCGTCCATCTTCTTGCCGGCTTCGGAAGCGCGTTCGCCCATCGCGGCGAGCTTGCCGAGCGCGCTGTTCGGATCGACGGTCACGCTGCTGCCCGTGCTGCCGAGGTGCGAGGCGCCGACGCTCATCAACGAACCCGCCCCGGTGATGCCGACGACGACGATGCCGACGATCCAGCTCAAGACGATGGCGATGATGATCGACACCGCGGTGTAGCCGGCGGCCTTGTCCTGGGGACATTTCATCGTGTAGGGCAGGCCGAGATAGAGCAGGTAGATGCCGTAGATGGCGGCGGCGAGCACGACGAGGAAGCCGAGGAACGGCACGATCAGCGCCACGCTCGCCACCCAGCTCGCGGTGTACGCGTAGGCGACGGTCTTGAGCGCCTGGACCTGGTTCTTCTGGCCGCCGAAGCTCGCCGCAAGCGCGTCGATGATGAGCGCCATCACGAAGACGAGCGCGAGCGTCAGCACGTAATGCACGATCATCGCGCCGATGCCCGCCGCGATCGGCGTGCGCACCGTGATGCCGAATGCCCCGTAGCCGATCAGACTGCCCTTGATGAAGCCGAAGACCGCCGGAATGGCGGCGAGCACGATGATGTAATTCTGGTAAAGTCCTGCGACCGTATCCGGCTCGGCGGCGGCCGCCGGCCATTCGGTCTTTGGCGTGAGCAGAATGTTCTTTGCGCGCGCAATGAGCTTGTTGATGTCCACGTAACGTCCCCTCCGGGTTGACCGACGCGGAATCTTACCTATTTCGCGCCCGCTGCGGGTGTGTGGCGCGACACGCGCACGCCGTGTCGCGCTTCGCAGTGGGCATGTGATGGCGTGCAACTTGCTAGACTTTGAACCTAATGGCCGTCCGATCGGCCAACGCAATGTAAACAGGGCGACGATCATGTCCGAAACTCTCTCAGCGACTCCGGCTTCCACGCTGCGCCCGATCCCGGCGAACGCGCAGAACGCCTACGAGATCACGCACGCCGATCTGCCGCTGTCCTGCCCGATGCCCGGGATGGCGCTGTGGAATTCGCATCCGAAGGTGTATCTGGCAGTGGAAGCCACCGGCCGGGCCAAGTGCCCGTATTGCGGGGCGCAGTACACGCTCAAGGACTGACGAAGGCGTGGCATGACAGGGGAACGCCTTACGGTGGTGCAGTTGCTGCCGGCGCTGAATGCCGGCGGCGTGGAACGTACCGTCATGGAGATCAGCCGGGCGCTCGTCGACGCGGGGCACCGCTCGGTCGTGGTCTCGGCCGGCGGACGTCTGCTCGACAAGCTCGTCGCACAAGGCAGTGAGCACCGCGCGATCGACATCGGCCGCAAGTCGCTTGCCACGCTGCGGCATGTCTGGACGCTGCGGCGCCTGTTCCGCGAGCTCAAACCCGACATCGTGCATGCACGCTCGCGCCTTCCTGCGTGGCTCGCACGCGAGGCGCTCGCGGGCATGCTGCCGCCGAAAGCGCACTTCGTGACGACCGTGCACGGGCTCAACTCGCCGAGCCTGTACAGCTCGATCCTGACGCGCGGCGAGCGCGTGATCTGCGTTTCCAACGCCGTGCGCGATTATGTCCTCAAGCACTACCCGCGCACGGACCCGGCGCGGCTCACCGTGATCCCGCGCGGCGTCGATCCCGAGGAGTTCCCGTTCGGTTATCAGCCCGACGACGCCTGGTGCCGCGGTTTCTTCATGGATTTCCCGCAGCTCGAAGGCGGTCTGCTGCTGACCCTTCCGGGCCGCGGTACGCGCCTCAAGGGACATCGCGACGCGATCGTGCTGCTCGCCGAACTCGTCGCGCGCGGATTCGACGCGCGGCTGCTGCTGCTCGGCGCGCGCGAGCCCGGGCGCGACGCCTACATCGCCGAGCTCGAAGGGCTCGCGGCGGAACGCGGCGTCGCCGAACGCGTCGCCATCAGCGTGCCGCGCACCGACGTGCGCGAGATCTATTCGATCTCGCAGCTCGTCCTGCAGCTCTCGAACCAGCCGGAGGCGTTCGGCCGCACCGTCATCGAAGCGCTCGCCCTGTGCCGCCCCGTGCTCGGCTATGCGCATGGCGGCGTCGGCGAGCTCCTGGCCGAGCTCTATCCGGAAGGCCGCGTGCCGCCCGGCGATGCCACTCGCCTGACCGAACGTGCGGCCGAGCTCCTGCGCGTCGCGCCGCCGATCGCGCCGCTCACGCGCTATCGTCTGGCGGACATGCAGGCTGCGACGCTCGAGGTCTACGCCGAGCTCGCGCGGAAGTAGACCGCAGGCGCGCGCTACAATCGCGCACTCCTCCGCCGGAATGCCGCGTGGACCGCTCGCCGTTTTCGACTCTCGCCCACTATTGGCCGGCGCTCGTCGCGCTGCTGGTGCTCGTGCTGCTGCCGGTCGGGCGAACCGCCGAAGCGCCGCTCGCGATCGGCGGCGTCGCGGGACTCGTGTTCGCCTGGCGCCTGCGTGCGGAACTGAGCGTGCAGCCCGGCGTGCGGCTCGCCGCGAGCATCTTCGCGTGCTACTGGCTCGCCGCGCTCGTCTCTGCGCCGGGAGCCGTGGCGCCGCAGAAGACGTGGAGCACCGTCGCGGGCGCGCTGCGTTTCCTGCCGTTCGCGGTGTTCGCCGCGCTCGCCCTGCGTGAGCGCCGCGTGTGGCCGGGGTTCGTCGACGCGGCGGCGGCGATCGTCGTGCTTTGGCTGCTCGACGCGTGGGTGCAGATCCTCACCGGTTACGACATCGCGGGCGCGAGCGACGCGACACGCCTTTCGGGCATTTTCGGCGCCGGGAATTTGAAGCTCGGTCCGGTGCTGGCGGTGCTTTCTCCATTCGTCTTCGTCGCCGCCCAGCGCCGCTTGGGCTGGCGCGGGCTCACATTCGCGTTCGTGTTCCAGCTCATGCCGATTCTCTATGCGGGTTCGCGCTCGGGCTGGCTCATGTTCGGTCTCGTCGCGCTCGCTTTCGCATGGCGCAGCACGCATGCCTTGCCGCGGTTTGCCGTATGGATGGCGGGTGCGCTTTGCCTCGCCGTGGTCGGTGCGATCGTCGCAGGACGCGGCTCGGACGCCTTCGACGCCCGCATCGAACGCAGCTTGCTCGCGCTGCAGGGAACGGAAAGCGCGCTCGACGCGGCCTCGGCCGGCCGCCTGCGCATTTGGGGCACGGCCGTGCGCATGATCGCCGCACACCCGCTCACCGGCGTCGGCGTGCGCGGGTTCCGCTATGCCTATCCGCAGTTCGCGGCGCCCGGCGACGCCTTCGTCGATCCGGCCAGCGAGGAAGGCGCGGCGCATGCGCACCAAATCGTGCTCGAGGTGCTGAGCGAGACCGGCGTCGTCGGGCTCGCGCTATGGCTCGCGGGAACGTTCGTCGCGCTGCGCGCTTGGCGTCGTGCCGGCGCCGAGGCGCGCGAACGGGCGTTCGCTCCTGCGCTAGCACTGGCGGCCATGTGCTTTCCGTTCGACACGCACCTCGCGTTCTATTCGGCGTGGTGGGGACTCCTGTTCTGGTGGCTGCTCGCGCTCTACGCGGCGGCGCTCGGCGCGGACGACGGCCATGGGGCGTGAGCCGCTCAGCGTCGTCGTGACGACGCTCGACAATGCATCGACGCTCGAGCGCTGTCTCGCGAGCGCATGCTTCGCGGAAGATCTCGTCGTGCTCGACTCGGGCAGCACGGACGCCACGGTGGAAATTGCTGCAAAGTATAAAGCGCGCATTTTTTCCGAGCCGTTCAAGGGTTATGCGGCGCAGAAACAGTCGGCCATCGACAAGGCCGCTCACGCCTGGGTGCTGCTGCTCGATGCCGACGAAGCGCTCAGCGAGGGCGCCGCTCGCGCGATCGAGCTCGCATTGGCGGCGCCGGACGTCGCCGGATTCCGTTTGCCGCGCCGCGAGCAGATGTTCTGGACGTTTCAGCACCGCTGGTCGTGGACGAACGCACACCTGCGCCTGTTCGACCGCCGCCGCGGACGCATGAACACTGTGCCCGTGCACGCCGCGCCCGAAGTCGAAGGTCCGGTGCGCACGCTACATCGCGCCGTACTCCTGCACTACGGCGAACCCGATATCCGCACCAAGGTCGACAAGATCAATGCCTACTCGAGCGGCCTCGTCGCGGACAAGCTGCGCCGGCGCCAACGCTTCCTTGGCCTACGCATGATCGTCTACCCGCCGGTGTTCTTCCTGCGCCAGTACCTCTTCAAGCGCTATTTCCTGAATGGCTGGGCCGGCTTCATCAGCGCTGCTACGGGCGCCTTCTACGTGTTTCTCAAATACGCAAAAGTATACGAAGCGCGGCGGCGCCGGTAGCCCGTCGTATTCCTTTGCGAGCATTTGCTTGGCGGCGTTCGTGCTCTCTCGCCGTATACGAATTGAGTGGGGTGATCTTGGCTGTGACGCGTGGGCGGTCGGAACAAAGATGTGCACGGACGCCAATCGGCCAGCGGGAATTTTTCGGCAGATGGCAACGGCCGGCGTACCGTGCTGAATCTCGGAGAAGGAAATGGGTGCGCAGCGATCGTCGGTACCGCTATTCCATGAATCTCCCCACGGCAGTCCGGTGCCGAGTGGATCGGCTCCTCACGACGGCGGCGTGGATCGGGAAATCGCGGATTTCGCATCCGCTCTTTCGGCTCTCGGCGCTCAATCACATTGCTGTTCGGCGGCGACTTCGCGCGTGGAAGGTTTTCAGCGCCTCGCCGACGTTCGGCAACCGGCCCCCCGCGTCAAAGCGCCGCAAATAGCCTGGACGAGCGAGCCAGCATCCCTTCGCAGCGGGTCGCCGCCACGCATCGCTTTGCCGGATGGGCCGTCGTCAATCCCGGTCGACCGATTAGTCGGGGCACGCTGTTGCTTGATGGGGGGCGAATTGAAGCCATTCTTGAACCCTCTGCGGAGATTCCGGATGGCTATTCGGAATTGCCGGGCGCCCGCGGGCGCTGGGTTCATCCCGGGCTCGTGGATATGCACGTGCATTTGCCGTCGCACAACGTGCTGCGGTTGACGCACCTGTTCTGCAAGCTGTTCCTCGTACACGGCGTTACGACGCTACGGGAAACCGGCGACGTGGACGGCACGGCAACTGGCGCGTTTCGAGCGTTGGAGGGGCAAGGCAGAATTCTTCCGCGCCTCGCGGGGTCGTTCTATTTCGTCGGTCGGCCCCCGTTTCGCTGGAAAAATTCTCTGGAGTACACGGGGTCGCACGACGCGCGGCGTATCGTCGAACGCGTCGTCGCAAGCGGCGCGCGGTGCATAAAGCTCTACGAGAATCTAGGGCGCGACGATATCGAACAGTTGCAGCGGGAGGCCGAGCGGGCGGGCTTGCAGGTCATCGGCCATGTGCCCACACCCCTGTCGATCGAGGCGGCCGGCCTTCGCGAGCCTCAGCATTTTTTCGGCGTCGTCGAACCCACCGATCTCAGGCGCGATCACGTGTTCGATCGAGGAGCGTGCTGGAACTCGGTGAATCAACAGCGCATCGACGCCGTGGTGGAAGCGAGCGTGCGTCTTGGCCTTCACCACACGCCGACCCTCGTCACTTCAGCGGGAATCTTGCGCTACCGACAGCCAGCTACCGCCTTCGAGCCGTTCCGCGATCTGCTGCCTTCGTTCTTCGGCGAGGTGATTTGGCACCCCGAGAATGGACTCTCCGCCTACCGAGATCTGCAACCGGCACAACTCGACCAATTGGCGCGAGCGTTGGAGAAGAAAATGACGCTCGCTTCCGCTCTTTGCGAGGCGGGTTGCCCAGTGTACGCGGGCACCGATACGCTCCAGCCATTTTCGGTTCCCGGCGACGCGTTGCTGCGCGAGTTGAGCTTGTTGGTCGACGCCGGTATCCCGACGGCCAAGGTGCTTCAGATCGCCACCAGTGATGCAGCACGTCGTCTAGGCGACGCGAACTCGGGAAAGGTGAGCGTCGATATGGAGGCGGATTTGCTCATCCTCGATCGGAATCCTTCGGATGATGTGTCGGCATTTCGGTGCCTCAGGTACGTCATCGTCCGCGGGCGGATCGTGGATGTCGCGACCATGAAGCGCGAGATCGAAGACGAGCTCGGGAAGCGGAACAGCTACTTCGCCGCATGGGCTTCGCGCGTTCTGGCGCAGCTAGCGATGAACAGGGCAGCCAGGAACTTCACTGGCTGAGTCGGATTGTCGGCGCTCGGAAACTGACATTCCCTGGCGTCTGTCGATCGAGCCGCCTGCGACGTTTCTAGTGGTTTGGCCGTCGCAGCAAACTCAGCGCCAATCCGCCGACCACCCCCGCCGCCGCGACGAGCACGCCCCACAACAGCCAGCGTTTCCAATCCGGTTTGCGCTGCACGGGAGCGGCCTCGAGCGCCTGCGCGCCTTCCAGCACTTCGCGCGCGCCGAGCCTCGTGAGCGGCGGCTGCCAATCGGCGCCGAGCTTGGCGCGCAGCGGCGCGAGCGCAGCGTCGATCGGGTATTCGCCGCGTCGCGCGTGCACGCTGCCGGCGACGAGGCGGTACGGCCCTGCGCCCTGTGCAAGGAAGACGAAGCGGTCGGGGCGGTAGGCGATCGACAGCGTCGGCGCGTGTTCGAGCGGCGTGGCGAGCTCGATGCGCCAATCGCGTGCGCGCGCTGCCGGCGACAGGGCGAATTCGTCGTTGCTCGCCATCGCGTTTCCCTCGTGGATGCGGAATGCGACGAAACGGTTCCGCAGCGTCCACGGCCCGGCCGTTTCCGGAGCGCTCTTGCTGAGCACCGTGCCCGCGACGACCGAGTTGTCGTCGGCGAGTTCGAGCTTCACCGACGTGGCGGCGAGTGAGGCGGGCAAGCGGTAGCGGAACCCTGGCGGTTGCGCCGCGTCCGTGGCAGTGCCGTCGAGCGTCGCCGCGATCCACTGAAGCGCCGGTGCCGCCGGCGTCGAGTAGGAGACCACGCGCGCGCCGACGCGCAACTCGGGCAACGCCGCGCCTCGATCCAGGCGCCGCAGCCGCAAATAGCTTGCGCGTGCGTTACCGAGCGCGATGTCGTGGCGACCGAGCACGTTGCCGTTCTGCACAAGCTCGAGCACCGTGGCGCGCTCGGCGAGCGTGCGCCAGTGTTCGAGATCGTCACTCGCGTCGATGGCGAATTGCGCCGTGACGCTGGCGTTGCCGGACCAGGCGATGTGCAAGTTCGAGAGCGGGTCGTGCAGCGCGCTCGCGTCGAGGAGCAGCACGTCGCCTGGCGTCGTCGCGGCAGGCGCAGCGCCGACGTCGGCGTCGAGTTTGTGCAGCTTGCCGTCCGCGCTGCGTTCGATGTGCAGGCGGATCGCTTCGTCCGCGGCCGTTCCGGCGGCGGGCGCCGGAACCGCGAACAGCGGCAGGTCGATGTCGCGTTCGCGTTCGGCCACGGTCGCCGGCGCGCGATACGGCGCGATCGGCACCGCGGCGCCGGCGGCGTTCACGATCTCGAGATCGCTCAGATCCTCGTTGTGCAGCACGGCGTAGACCTCGGGCGTGAGTTCCACCTGCCAGGCCGCACTGTCGCCGTCCGTGTAGAGCGGCCAGGCGTAGGCGTACTCCGACACGGCGGCATGTGCGGTGCCGCAAAGTGAAAAAAGCAAAAATGCCGTAAAGTTCCCACCGTTCACAGGCCTGCTCCCCGCGTGCGCGGCGGCGCTGGCGCGAAATAGCCGACGCCGACCAGCAGTACGCCCACGATCAGCACGCCGACGATCGCTGCGAGATTGTTGAGATGGTGGCGATCGATCACGACCAGCTTCAGGATCACGACACCCATCAGCGCGCCGCCGCCGATCCACACCGCGCGCGAACCACGCCGCTTGCCGAGCAGCATCGCCGCGATACCGGCGACGGTCCAGACGATCGACAGCGCGGCCTGGGCGAGCGGCGAATCCCAGAGCGCTTCGCTCCACGGCACTCCGCCGAGGAAATGCGCGCCACGCAACGTGATCGCGGTGAGCAGCACGGCCCCGGCGACGGCGAGCGCGCGTGCGCGGAGTTCCGCATCGATGAAGATCTGCCCATCTTCGTCAGCGCGCCGGTACCAGGCCAGCAACAGCAGCAGAAAGCCGAGCTGCGACGTTTCCAGCGGGTTGAAGAGCGGCACATACGACACCGGGGCAGGAGCGCCCTCGACGAAGAGCCCGGCGATCCATGCGCAGCCGAGCACGGCGGCCAAGCTGATCAGCAGCGCGTTGCGTCCACGTTCGGCGACCGCCGCATCGGGCCAGCGCACGAACGCGCTCCGCGCGAGCGCGAACCACATGAGCGCGGCGAGTGGCGCGAGCAGGCCGAGGCCGACCCACACGTCGCCGACCTCGAGGTGATCGTCGGCGAAATGGCCGAGCTCGACCGCGAGCACGAGCGCGACGGTCCACAAGAACACGAAATGCACCATAGGGACCAAGCGCTGCGCGCCGGCGACGAGATTCGCGAGCGCGCGCAGCGACGCGACGAACCAGAACGCCCATGCGGCGGCGCCCCAGCTCTCGAGCGGACCGTCGTTGCCGATCGTCGTGGCGCCGATCAGGAACGGTGCGAGCGCGAATTGCGCCAGCGCGGGCCACGCGCACTCGATCCACGCGAGGCGGCGGAATCCTTCGGCGGCGGCGACGCCGGTTGCGGCGATCAGGACGAGCCACCAGTCCGCTTGGACGTTCGCGGCGGCGAAGCGGGCGATGTCGTTGCCCGCGGCGAACCACCACCACAGCCAGGCCCAGACGAAGAACAACGCCGCGAGCGGCGCGCGCGCGTTGCGCAAGCTCAGTGCGCGTGCGCTGGCCAGGCCGGCGAGCCCGACGAGGAGCGCTCCGAGGAACTGGCCGTTGAGGACTGCATGCTCGGCCGGACTGCCCGTGTAGCCGGCCAGATATGCGAAACCGGCAGCGCCCTGCAAGGCGTATCCGATCCAGCGCGGCAGGCGGCGATTCTGGCGCAGACCGAGCCAGACGAGCGCCGCGCCCTCGAGTGCCCAAGTCGAGGCGGTCGTCCGTGCCGACAGCGCGAGCGGAACGGCGATCGTCGCGAAACCGAGCGCGAGCAACGCATGCGATTCACCGAGCAGCCGCAAGCCGAGCCGGCGCAGCTCCAGCCACGCGAGCGCGGTGTAGATCGCCGCCGCGCCGAGTGCCGAGTAGGCGAGCGGCATGCGGTCCGGATAGAGCAGGCTCGCCTGCAGCGCGAACACGACGAGGGGAGTGCCGAAGACGAGCGTGCCGTCGATGAGGTCGCGACGATCAGCCGCAAGGCGCCGCGCGTACAGCACGGGTATAAGAAGATAAAAAGCAAAAAATAGAAAAAGGAACGGTTCCGTGCTCGCGAAGAATGCGGGCTGGTAGCGAAGCGCGCCCCATAGCGTGCCGATGCCGAAGGTAAATGCGAAGCCGAGGAGATTGAGGGCGCGCCACGGCCGGACCCAGGCGATCGCGAAGATCGCCGCGTTGAGCACGGCGTAATACGCGAACAGCGCGACGTGATTGCCGCTGCCGGTCGAGATCAGGATCGGCGCGACGAAACCGCCCACGATCGCGAGCACGGCAAGCGCGAGCGCGTCCTGCAGCACCGCGAGCATCCCGGCGCCGGCGACGACGATCACGAGCAGCGCGAACGCCGCGCCGGCGGGCAGAAGCGCATAGAGCCGGAATGCCGCGAAGATCGTCAACAGCAGCACACCGATCGCACCGCCCTGCAGGCTCAATGCAAAAGCGCGATGCGAGGCGCGCTTGCGCCACGCGAATGCGAGCGCCGCGACGGCCGAGGCGGCGATGCCGGCGAGGCGCAACTCGATCGGTACGTTCAGCACACCCTCGTCCGCAAGGTACTTGAGGAGCGCCGCGACACCGAGGAACAGCACGAGGATGCCGACCTTGACCGGCACATTGCCTTCGGTGAACCAGCGCTTCACGCGCTCGACGAACAGAGTCAGCGGATCCGGTTGCGACGGTTGGCGGACGGGCCGCGGCGCCGGCGCGGTCGGAATCGCTACCTCCGGAATGCGAATCTCGGCTGCCGCGGGGCGCGGTACGGGCGGTGCCGGCGGCGGTGGCGGAACGGGAGCGGCGACCGGCGTCGCCGGCGGCGCGGCGACAGGTGCCGGAGGCGCCGCGACTGCGATGTGCGGCATAGCGGCGATCTGCTCGGTTTGCGCGGCGGCCAGGCGGCGCTCGAGCTCGGCGAGGCGCTTGCGTACGCGGCGCAATTGCCCGAGCAAGGAGCCGATGAAGGCGCCGAGCACGGCAGCGGTCCACCCGGTACGCTCCTCGAACATGCCGGCGCAGATGAAGGGGCCGAGCATGGCGCCGAGCAGGGTCAGCACGAACGTCATTGGA